>JAHWJP010000050.1 GCA_019348355.1 Actinomycetota bacterium | reverse complement strand
TCGAGGTCGCCCTCGAGCGGCTGCTCGGCTCGATGAGCCCGGACCCGTTGCTGCGACCCGTGTAGTGAGCTGGCTGTAGTGCGCCCCGAGCCGCCGCCGGTCACCATTCGCGTCCCGGGTGCGCCGGTGTCCCCCGCCGACGTGCTCAGCCAGGGCCGCCCGCCTTCCGAGCGCCGCCGGACACCACCCCGCTGGGCTCGCCGTGTGCTCGCCGGCCTGGCGGCTGCCGGGCTGCTCGCCACCGCCGGCGTCCTGGCCGCGACGAAGTCCCCCGTCGAACAGCCTGCTGCGCAGCCGGTCTCGTCGGCGGAGGGTATCACCGTGACGGTGGGCCTGGTCGGCCGGCCGCTGACGAGGGACCCGTCCGTGCGGCTGGCCGTGGCGGTCGACCTCGACTCCAGCGTCGTTTCGGGGCCGCTGCGCCTGCTCGGGATCACCGGCCGCGGCTTCTCGATCCAGCCGGTCGGCGTCGACCTGCCCCTGCTGCTCGAGCCGGGCTCCACCGGCGCGCCCTTCGTTCTCGAGGTGCTCGTCAACGACTGTGTTGTCGAGCCGTCGGCGCCTCGGCGGCTCGACCTCGCCGTGCAGCGCGCCGACCGGCCGGCCGCGAGCGTGCCGGCCAGAAGCGACCCTGACGTGGTGCGCGCGCTCGACCGCCTCGTGGCGCGGACCTGCGGCCGGCCGCGCGGCTGAGCCCGGCGGCGGACGGATCAGCGCGCGACGAAGCCCGGCAGGCGCATGACCCCTGTCGGCTGGTCGAGGTCGGGCGGCAGGAACAGCCGTTGGACGGCGACGAGAACACCTTCTGCCACCGTGTCTCGGAAGGCCGGGTCGGCCAGGCGCGCCGCGTCGCCGGGATGCGTCAGGTGGCCGAGCTCCAGGCGTACGGCCGGCATCCGCGTCAACCGCAGGATCTCCCAGGTCTTCTCGTGCACCCGGCAGTCGAGCAGGTCGGTCCGGGCGACCAGCTCGCGCTGCACCAGCGAGGCGAGCTGCTCACCGACGGTCGACGTGACGCCGTGGCCGGTGCCGAAGTGGTAGCAGGCGACACCATGACAGTTGGCGGAGGAGGCCCGGTCGACGTGCAGCGACAGGACCAGGTCGGCGCCGTTGTCGTTGGCGAAGCGCGCCCGCGCGGCGTCGGACGGGCAGCTGTCGATGCCGCGGGTGAGCAGGGTGCGTACGCCGACGGCCGTCAGCCGGCCCTCGAGCCGCGCGGCGAGGTCCTCGACCACGGCGGCTTCCTCGAGCCCGTGCCCGGTGGCGCCGCGGTCCGGACCGCCGTGGCCGGGGTCGACGACCACGACCTTGCCGGGCAGCGCCGCCCCGGACCGGTGCAGCGCTTCGGCCTCGCGCAGCACCTGCGGCCGGCCGCCGGTCACCTTGCGGCCGAGCTGGCGCAAGGCGCGCAGCGTCGCCGGCCCACAGGTCCCGTCGGGCACCAGGCCGTACTCCCGCTGCAGTCCGCGCAGCGCCGCCTCGGTCCGCGAGCCGAACACCCCGTCGGTGCGGCCGGCGTCGAAGCCCAGCTCCAGCAGGCGCTCCTGCAGCACAGCGACGTCGTCGCCGATGAAGGGGCGGGTGGCGAGCGAGAGCAGGCGGTCGCCGAGCTTCCACCGGGCGGCCGCGAGCGCCCGGTAGGTCTCGGCCCCGACGATGCCGTCGACCGACAGCCCGCGCTGCTGCTGGAAGGCGCGCAGCGCCTGGTCGGTCGCCTGGTCGAAGACCGGCTCGGGCGGCGGCTGTGCCAGCAGGCCCAGCCCGAGCAGCGTCGCCTGCACGTCGGCGACGGCCGCGCCGCGGTCGCCGAGGCGGTACAGCTGCAACGGGCGGCCTCTCGACGGTGCGGAGCGGAGAGCCGAGTCTAGGGGGCGGGAGCACGAAGGCCGGGTCCCGTGGGGACCCGGCCTTCGGGAGTTAGGCTACCGCTTGCCGGGCGCCCGCTCCGAAGGGCTACCGGTGGCGTCGCGGCAGCCGGACGCACCTGAGGATCGTGTGCCGTCCGGGGCCACATGCGGCCCCTCCTTGCTGCCCTCGGCGTGGTTTGCCTCCTGAACGTGGTCGGTGCCGAAGTAGGAGAAGCCGGGGCTGGACTCCTCGTTGGCGGGGGCGACGCAGTGGCCGGCGCTGGCCGCGCCGTCGGTGCCGAGGGCGATGCCACCGGCCATGGCGGCGGTCAGGACGGTGTAGGCGAACTTCTTCATGGAACCTCCGGAGAGACAAGTCACGAACCGGTCACGGGTGCATACGCGACGGGCTCCCGGAGAGCTCACAGCGAGCTAGAGGAATGTCTCCAGGTCTTTGAGGATCGCCGCCTTGGGCTTCGCGCCGATGATCTGCTTGACGATCTTGCCGCCGGAGAAGACCGCCATCGTCGGGATGCTCATGATCTGGTAGTCACGGGCAGCGCCGGGGTTCTCGTCGATGTTGATCTTGATGACCGAGATTTTCTCGCTGTTCTCCGTCGCGATCTCCTCGAGCACGGGCGCGATCATCTTGCACGGGCCGCACCACTCCGCCCAGAAGTCGACCAGCACGGGCTTGTCGCTCTGCAGGACGTCGGCGGTGAAGTCGGCGTCGGTCGTGGTCTTGGTGGCGCCCATCGGAAGTGCTCCTCGTGTCGGGGGTCAAGGACGGCAACGCGTTGTTCGTACGCGAGATTCCGCGTCAGACGGTGGCCGGTGGCCGTCCGGTGCCGCCCTGCGCCTCGGGACGGTCCGGCGGGTCGGCAGGCACTGCGGTGTCGAAGCCGACCTGGGCGGGCGGCGGCGTGTCCTCGCTGGCGGCGAGGTAGCGCTCGGCGTCGAGCGCGGCGGCGCAACCGGTGCCGGCCGCGGTGACGGCCTGTCGGTAGGTGTGGTCCACCAGGTCGCCGGCCGCGAAGACACCGGGCACGTTGGTCGCGGTCGAGTGCAGGGCCTGCACGACGACGTAGCCCTCGTCGTCGAGGTCGACCTGCCCCTTGACGAGCTCCGAGCGCGGATCGTGGCCGATCGCGATAAACAACCCGGTGGCAGAAAGGGTCTTCTCCACACCGGTCACCCGGTTGCGCAGCCGGACGGTCTCGAGCCGGTCCTCGCCGACAGCCTCGAGCACCTCGCTGTCCCACTCGAAGCGGATCTTGTCGTTGGCGAAGACCCGCTCCTGCATGATCTTGCTGGCCCGCAGGCTGTCACGCCGGTGCACCATCGTGACGGTCCGCGCGAAACGGGTCAGGAAGGTGGCCTCCTCGACGGCCGAGTCGCCGCCGCCGACCACGACGATGTCCTGGTCGCGGAAGAAGAAGCCGTCGCAGGTCGCGCACCACGACACGCCGCGGCCGGACAGTCGCGACTCGCCCGGCACGTCGAGGTTGCGGTAGGCCGACCCCATGGCCAGCACGACGGTCTTGGCGTAGTGGGTGGCGTCGTCCACCCGGACGACCTTGGGGTCGGCGAGCAGGTCCAGCCCGGTCACGTCATCGGTGACGATCTCGGCCCCGAAGCGCTCGGCCTGCTTGCGCAGGTTGTCCATGAGCTCGGGGCCCATGATCCCGTCGGGGAAGCCGGGGTAGTTCTCGACGTCGGTGGTGTTCATCAGCGCGCCGCCGGCGCTCACCGAGCCCTCGAAGACCAGCGGCTGGAGCGCGGCGCGGGCCAAGTAGATCGCGGCGGTCCAGCCGGCCGGGCCGGAGCCGATCACGATCGCGTCGTGCACCTGCGGGTCCTCAGCCACGTGGCACCTCTCGTCGGGGTTGTCTGCGCAGGCAACGCCGTGCAGCGGCGGCCTCTTCCCTCGGGAAGTCCTCGGGGTGCATAGGGTGCCACCCGTGACCTCGTCCGCCGCCAGCACCCCACCCGCGGCTGACGGCACCCGGTGCGCGGTCCACCCCGTCCGGCGGGCCGTCGACCGCTGCCCGGTCTGCAACCGTCCGCGGTGCGCCGCGGACGCGCAGGAGGCGACCGGGGGCGGGTGCGCGGTCTGCCAACGCCGGGACACCGGCACCGAGCAGCCGAGCGGCGTCGCCCTGGTGGAGCGCTACGTGCGGGGGGCGCTGGCGGCGTACGCGGTGGCGCTGCTGGGGGGCGTGGTCGCCGCGCAGTACGTCGGGGCGGCGGTGTTCGCCTACCTGACGCCGTTCGTCGTGGGCGTGCTCACCGCAGCGGCGGCGCAGGGGGTCGCCGGGCTGCCCAAGACCGGGTCCCCGGCCGCGCTGATCCGCCTGCTGGCTGGGGGCTACGCCGTCCTGGGAGTGGCGTTCGGGTTCGTCCTCGAACGCAGCGCTGAGGTGCTCGGGGCGGCGTCGGTGCCGCCCTACGTCGCGGCGGTCCTCGGCGTCGTGCTGTGGACCCTGCCTCCCTCGTCGCGCCGTCAGAAGTCGGACGTCAAGGCTTGGTCAGCCGAGTGAACAGCAGCGTGCTGTCGTTGTCCTTCGAGCAGTCGGGGCCGACGACGAAGACCGACACCTTCGCCGGATCGGGGTCGGGCAGGACGACGGCAAGGGCCGGGGTCGCGCCGTATCGCGCGTAGTCCAGGGCGAGCGGACGGACGTCGGGCTCCTCGGGCGGGAGCAGGGCGAGCAGGCAGGAGGCGAGGCCGGCGGGGTCGCGCAGGCGGGCCAGCGGATCGGCGGCGAGGGCAGCCTCTGGGCCGGACGCCCCGGAACTGGACGCGAGAGGCTCGGCGGGCGGCGCGGCGCGGTCTGATCCGGAGGTGGCGCCCAGCGGCTCGCGCGGGGCCGAGCCGACGAGCACACTCGGCAGACCGGCGGTGACCGCCGCCGGGTCGGCGTAGTCGATGCCGCTGGCCGACCTCGGCAGCACCGCCTCCGGGGCGGCGACGCCGGCAGCCGAGTCGGCGGCGGTGACCTGGCCGGCGTTTTTGCTGCCGGCCAGCTGGGCGTAGCCGAGCCCCACGGCGCACACCAGGACCACCCCCGCTGCGACTGACAGCGGCCAGGTGCGCCGGGACGAGGGGCGCCGGCCGGGGAGCGGGGTGACGGTGGCGGACGCGACCGAGGGTGCCGGCGCAGGCACGGGCGGCGCCGGCGCGGCCTCGGCTTCGGCCGCGATGGCCGCGGAGATCCGCGCGGCCAGCTCCGGGGGCAGTGGTGGTGGCGGCAGGGCGGCCAGGGAGGCGGACACGGTGAGCTGGGCGGCCGCGAGCTCGGCAAGCCGGTCGCGGCAGGCAGGACAGCTCGACAGGTGGGCGTCGCCGTCCCCCTCACCGACCAGGTGGTCGGCGAGCGCGTCGAGGTCGAGGTGCTCGCTCAGAGCCGTCCTCCTGTCTGGCGTCGGGGCCCCGTCACAGGTGGGACGGGCGCGCCGTCCGGTCGGTTCCGCAGATGCCCGAGGGAGACGGCAAGTCGGGCCCGGCCCCGTGAGCATCGGCTCTTGATGGTGCCGGACGGCACCTCCAGCACCGCGGCGGCGTCCTCGACGCTCATGCCGTGGATGTCGACGAGCAGGATCGCGACCCGCTGGTCGTAGGCAAGCGCGGTCAGTGCGGCCTCCACCTCGAGGGCGATCTCCCGTTCACCGACCAGGTCGCGCGGCTCGGTAGGCTCGCCGCCGGAGTGGGTGTCCGGCAGCGGCACCGTCGGGCGGGCCTGCCGGCGGCGTACCCGGTCGAGGCAGGCGTTGACCACGATGCGGTGCAGCCAGGTGGTGACCTTGGCCTCGCCGCGAAAGCCCCCGGCCGCGCGGTAGGCCGAAAGCAGCGCGTCCTGCACGGCGTCGGCTGCCTCATCGCGGTCGCCGAGCGTGCGCAGGGCGACCGCCCACAGGCGGTCCTGGTGCAGCGCCACCAGCGCACCGAACGCCTGGCTGTCACCAGCGACGTGGGCGGCCAGCAGCGCCCGGTCCCGCGCGTCGGGTGTCTGGGTCGCCTCGCCCTGCGACACCTCGCTCACGGCGCCGACCCTAGTGCCGGTCAGCCGCGCAGGAAGCGCATCTCCTTGATGCCGGCGGTGAAGTCTCCGCCGACCTTCGGCAGGCCGGTGATCCAGACCAGGTAGTAGCGCGCCGACGTGCCGCCGGCGGGCGTCAGCGCGAGCTGGTCGGCCGCGCTGCGCCCGCGGGCCAGGACCCGGTAGCCGCTGATGTCGGGTGCGGCGGTGTCGGCGGCCCGCAGCTCCACTGTCGTGCCTGCCGCAGCCATGTCCAACTCGACTCGGGAGACCGGCGTCGGGGCGCCGAAGTCGACCAGCAGGCCGACACCGGACTTGACCCCGCCGAAGGTGTCGGAGTCGTATCGCTCGGTCTCCCAGACGGTGCTGAGGTCCTCGTCGTGCGCGTTCGGCACCGAACCGGGCCGCTCCCGGCCGTCCCCGGGCGGCGGGTCGAAGTCAATGATGGGGACCTCGGCCAGCTTGATCAACGTGCCGGCGAGGGGCCCGCTTCTAGGACCGGCGCCCCCCGAGGACGGCCGGTCCCGCCCGCGCTCCTGCTCCGCCCTCTGCTCCGCGGTGAGCGGGATCTCGCCGATGGAACGGCCTGTGTTGTAGGAGACGAGCCCGATCACGAGCAGCAGGACGAGCACACCGGCCAGCGGCAGGAACCGGACCACCTCCGGCGGGAAGACCGGGTTCTCCGAGGGGGCCATGCGACGGTCGGGCGGCACGCCGCCCTGGCGGGAGGTCGAGCTCGAAGCCGGGCTCGCGTGACGTGGAGCCGTGGGACCTGCCGGCGCAGCAGGGCGCACAGGAGCCGGCGGCCGCATGGTCCTGTCCAGCGCATCGCAGAACCCGGCGGCCGAGGTGAGGTCCGGGGCATTGCGGCTCCGGGTCGGGTCGAGGGCGCGCACGATCGTGGTGTCCAGGGCGCGGGGGACACCGGCGAGCACCTGTCCCGGACTGATGAGCTTGCCGCGCGCCCGCTCGTCCCGACCGGTGGGAGCGGCGGGCAACCCCCCGGAGGGCTGGGGGGTGGCACTGGTCGGCCAGCGGGCGGTGAGCAGGGCGTACAACACGGCAGCGAGGTCGCGGATGTCGGCCGCCGGTCCGTCGGGGTCGGTGGCCCGAAGAGCGGGCACGGCGCGGTCGGGCAACACCACGGAGACGGCGAGGTCGGTCAGCTTGACGCCACCGCCACGCGGGATCAGCACATTGCCCGGATGCACCCGACCGTGCACCAGCCCAGCGGCGTGGGCGACGGCAAGGGCATCGGCCACCTCGGTCACCAGGGCGACCGCCTCGTCCGGCTCCCACGGGCCGTCCTTGGCGAGGTCGGCGGCCAGCGTCGCTCCCTCGACCCACTCGCTGATGACGTAGGCGACGTCGACCTCCCCGGCCGGCCGGCCGGCCCGCTCCGCTGGTCGTTGCTCGAGCGCGGCGTCATAGACCCGGGCCAGCACCGGGTGGGAGACTGCGCCGGCCGCAGCGGCGGCCTCGAGGAAGGCGCGGGAGCTCGCGGTCCCCCGCCGGCCGACGACGGCCAGAACCTTGGCGGCGACCGGCCGCGCCAGCACCTCGTCCTGTGCCAGCCACAGCAGAGTGGGTCCGCCCTCCTCAGGGGTCGAGGGCTCCACCGGCCGGACCAGGCGATAGCGGTCGGCGAGCAGGTCACCCGCCAGCAGCAGGGGGCGCAGCGAGCGGACGCCGGTCGACGTGCTCACAGGCCCTCCCCAGACGGTGCCGGCGACGCTCCGGTCGCTGCCACTGTAGGGCGCTTGGTGACCGCTCGCACCACCCGTCGGCTCAGCCGAGCGGCCGGCCGGTGACGGTTCGGTCAACCACGGCGTAGCCGCGCAGCGGCGGGATCTTCTCGACGAGCAGGGTCGCCGTCTCGTGACGCAGGGTCAGGGTGACCGCTCCCTGCGGGCTGATCGTGAAGCTGGCCGGGTCGATCGTGTCGCCGGTGTCGAGGACTTCACCCAGCGCCGCATCGTAGGCCTGCTGCAGGTTCTTGGTGCTGTTGAAGTTCTCGGCGGCTGCTCGCACTGCCTGCTGCGCCCTGTCCTCCGCGCGGAAGTGGGCGGCGCCGAGCGAGACCGCGTCGAAGCCCATCAGCCCCAGGACGGCGAGCGTTGCCACCACCTTGGTGAGCCAGCCGAGCACCACGTCACCGCGCTCACCGGCCGGACTGCACAGGGACATGGAAGAGCACAGGGACATGGAAGAGCAATCGGCCGGATGCGGCTCGCGCTTGAGGATGCCTGGCGCGGGCGGGGCGTCAGCCCAGGTGGAGGCGGCGGAGCACCGGACCGGCCACCTCGGAGAGCTCGGCCACCCGCATGCGGCGGGCGAGCAGCAGGTAGCCCAGGACCAGCACCGGACCGGCGGCCGCCAGTGCCACCGCTGCGCCGAGCGGGCCGTCGCCGAGGATGCGGTGAACGGCAGCGGCGACCAGCGTGGCGGCCAGGGCCGGCAGGCTGGCGGCGACGACGCAGCGGACCGTCGTGCGGACGACTCCCGCCGCCCCGAGCCCCCCGATGCGCCGGGACAGCACGAGCGAGCACACGAGCAGACCGACCACGAAGGACGTCGCATGCCCGGCAGCAAGGCCGATCAGCTTGTACTCGTCGGGCAGCGTGAGGTAGAGCGCGATGTCGGTGCTGACCAAAGTGGCGTTGACACCGAGGTTCACCAGCGTCGGCGTACGCGTGTCCTGCATGGCGTAGAACGCACGCAGCTGCAGCTGATAGGTGCTGAACGGCACCAGCCCGACGGCGAAGACCGCCAGCAGCACCCCGATGAAGCGGGCCTGCTCGACCGTCACCTCACCGCGGGCGAACGCCACCACGGCCAGGTCGCGACCGAGGACGCCGAAGGCGACAGCGGCCGGCACCAGCGCCGCAACGGTCAGGCGCAGGCCCCGGTTGAGCGAGCGGCGCAGGTCCGCGGTCCGGCCGTCGGCGGCCGCCCGGCTCATCCGCGGCAGCAGCGCCGTGATGACGCTCACCGCCACGATCGCGTGCGGCAGCTGCCAGAGCACGAAGGCATAGACGTACGACGGGTAGCCCCGCCCGGCGTCGACGAGCTCCTGGTCGGTCGACAGCCGCACGACCACCAGGTACGCGAGCTGGTTGGCGACGACGTAGAGCAGCACCCAGGTGGCCAGCCGTCCCATCTTGGCCAGCCCGGTGCCGCGTAGGTCCAGTCGCAGCCGCGGCCGAAAGCCGGCGGCCCGCAGGGACGGCAGCAGGGCCACCGTCTGAGCGACGATCCCCAGCGTCGTGCCGATCCCGAGCAGCTGGATCTGCCCGGGAGTCAGGCTCGCGGGGGTCAGCTCGGCCGAGCCGCGCAGGACCAGGAAGGCCAGCCCGGTGGCGATCACGACGAGGTTGTTCAGCACCGGCACCCACATCGGAGGGGCGAACCGGCCGCGGGTGTTCAGCACGGCGCCGAGCACGGCGCCGGCACCGTAGAACAGCACCTGCGGCAGGAAGTAGCGCGCGAAGGTGATGGCCAACTCGCGCGTCTCGGGGTCCAGGTCGCCTGCGTACAGGTCGATGAGCAGCGGTGCGGCCAGCACGAGCGCCAGCACTGCTCCGCCGAGCAGCAGCACCGTCAGGGTCAGCAGCCGCTGGGCGTAGGCCTCACCGCCGTCCCCGTCCTGCTTCGCGGCCCGCACGAGCAACGGGACGACGACGCTGGTCAGCAATCCGCCGAGCAGCAGCTCGTAGACGATGTTGGGGGTGGTGTTGGCGACGTTGTAGGCGGCCGCGACACTCTCCACGCCGAGCACTGAGGCCAGGACCGCCGTACGCAGGAAGCCGGTGGCCCGCGAGGCGACGGTGCCGACGGCCATCCCCCTGGCCGACTTCAGCAGTGAGCTCACCCGTCGTCGTCCCGCGGCAGGTCACTGGCCACAAGGTCCCTCGCCACAAGGTCCCTCGCCACAAGGTCCCTCGCCACAAGGTCATGGGGCACCCGATCGGAGTGCCGCCCCGACCGGCCCATGGCGCGCCGCGTGATGCGCAGTCCAGCCGCCACCACAAGGACCGCGGCCGCCACGCCGGTGATCCCGAGAGCGACCCGGCCGTACTGCGTCGAGCGCACCGCCAGGTCGACCGGCGCACCGAACGGGTCACCGCTGACGTCGACGAGTCCGGCCCGGGCGACGAAGCGGCCGGAGGTGCGGGCCTCGACGAGGATGGCGATCTGAATGGCCTGGCTGCCGGGGACCTGGCGGACAGCGGTCTCCCCCGAGGACAGTCGCGCCTCGCTGGTGTCGTCCAGACGCACACCGATGTTGACCGGCTGGTCCAGCGTGTTCTCGACGGTCAGGCGCATCGTGCCGGTGCTGCCGGTGAGCGTGACCGGCTCGCTCACGAGCCGGACCTGGGCGCGCAACCCCGTCAGCTCGTCGCGGAGCAGGGCGAGCATCCGCCGGCCCTCCGTCGGCCGGTCGCGCCACGCGCTGCTCGCCGCCCGCCCGCGGGCCCGCAGCATCCGCGCCTTGGTCGCCTTGGCCTGCTCGCCGGCCGCGATCAGCACCTCGTCGGTGAACTGGTCGGACAGCCGGCGCACCTCGGCGAGCCGCTCGACGAAGGAGGGCGCCAGCTCCTGCTCGGGCCGGTTGAGGGCGACCGGGGTGCCCCGGTCCTCGGTCCGCGCCGGCCCCTGCGTGTCAGGCAGCACGGCGCAGCGTTCGGTGCGGCGCACGGCGTCGGCGACGCTGACGGGGCACAGCCAGGGCAGCCGTCCGGTGTCGGCGATGACGGCAGCGGCCACCTCGACGTGCAGGTCGGCGCCGCGCCGGGGCGCGACCAGGAACGTGCGGGACTCGCTCGGGCGTTCGGCGGCGGTCGCGGCGACCTCGGCGATCCAGCGCTGCTCGGCCAGTCGGGGGCCCTGCCAGTCGGGACTCGACGGGTCGGTCTCGACCAGCCGCGACAGCCCCTCGTCGACCACGAGGGCGGTGACCGGACCGCTCGTGGACGACAGCGTCGTGCCGGCGCTCGGGGTGCGGCCGAGCAACGCCGGGGAGCCGGGCAGGGCGCTCTGGTCGAGCACGATTGCCGGGCGGTCTGACCCGCCGCCTCCGACGAGGGCGTCGATCGACCCGCCGATCGGCCCTGGTGGCGGCCACGCGGTCGAGGTCAGCAGCTGGGACGTGCCGAGCAGCTGGCGGGTCTCGGTCTGCCCGAGCTTGCGCAGCAGGTCGACGTCGTCGCGCACGTCGGAGTCCGGCCGGCTCAGGGCGACGACGTCGGGATCGGCGTACGGCAGCGGGAGCACGTCACCGCTCGCCGCGGCGGTGCGCATTGCGGTCAGCCACTGCGCGGCGTCGACCGATGCCGGCCGGACGACCGGAGCCCCGCCCTCCAGCACGGAGTACGGCTGCACCATCGCCTCGACGCTGCCCAGCAGGTCCGGGTCCACGCCGTAGGTCATCGGGACCGGCTCGCCGCGACAGCTTGCGCGCTCCGGGGGCAAGACGCCGTCGGGCAGCTCCGGAAGCTCGTCGCACCCACCCTGCGCACCTACCCGGGCGGCGGCCAGCAGCCGGTGCAGCCGACCCGGCTGGTCGGCGTCGCTCGCGAGCAGGCCCTCGAGCGCGTCGTCGAGCAGCACCCCGTCGGGTGCCCGTCGGGGCTGGTCGGTCACCGGCATCAGCCAGGCGAGGCGGGTGGGGGCGATCGGGCCGTCGGGGAACCACGGCACGAAGGTGGAGGCCAACCCGACCGATCCGGTCCGAAAGGCCTCGCCGTAACGGGCCTGGGCCTGCACGGCCAGCGGGAAGACCCCGTTCTGCCGGCCGAGCGCCAGGTCGCGGACCAGCAGGCGCAGGTCGAAGGTGGTGGCCTCGCCCGGGCCGAGGTCGGCAAGCGCCGCAGGGACGGGCGGCAGCCGTCGACCGCCGAGCACCGGTTCCTCGGCGGCGCGGGCCAGCCCGCTGCGGCTGTCGATCTTGCTGCCGACCGCGAGCCGCACCTGTAGGCGTTCCAGCGGCTCGCGACCGCAGTTGGTCAGCCGGCCGGCGACGCGGAACGACTCGTCGAGACTGCTCGGGGCGCGCGGCAGCAGGGTGGTGACCTCGACCCGTACGGGCGCCTCCTCAGAGGAGTTCCGGCACGTGTCCGGGGGGCTGGGGCTCGGCGACCGGCTCGGAGCGGGAGTCGGTGAGGCACTCCCGTCCCCCTCCACCGCAAGGACCGGCGACGTGGCCCAGCCCGTTCCCAGCGGGATGCTGCAGATGCCGGCGAGAACCAGTCCGACGACCCGGTTGCGGAGGGCGGTGCGCGGCATGCGGTCGGGGCTCCCACTGCGCTCCGGGGCGCACGGTCGGACCGGCAGGGTCGCGAGGATCAGGCCGTCTCGGCGAGCAGGGCCGGCACCCGCTCCAGCAGACGGCGCTCGTCAGCGTAGGCCAGCCGGCCGGCCAGCTCGGCCAGGGGGACCCAGGCGACCTCGCTGACCTCGACGTCGGCGTCGGACAGCTCGAGGCCGTGCACCGGGTCGTCGGCGACCAGCAGGTAGTGGTGCACGGTCTTGTGCACCCGTCGGCCGTCGGCGACGAACCAGAAGTCGATCGCGCCGAGCTTGCCGACGACGGTGCCCCGGATGCCGGTCTCCTCGGCGACCTCTCGCACCGCCGTCTCGGGCTCGGCTTCGCCCTTCTCGACGTGACCCTTGGGCAGTGACCACAGCAACCGTCCGCGGCGGTCCATCCGGCCGATCAACGCTCCGCGAGCAGTGGGACCGAGGCGGTCCAGGACCAGTCCGCCGGCGCTCGTCTCGTCCACGCGCCGCAGTGTCGGTCGGACCGGAGGTCTGCCCTCAGGCGGCGCAGGCGTGGGGACAGGCACCTTGCCACAGTACGGCCGCCTCCGGAGCCCCGCTGGCAAGGACGCGGCTCGCCTAGGCTCGACGCGCATGTCCGACCTGTCCGCCGCCCAGCACAACGCGGTGCGCGAGCTGCTGCGGGTGACCCCGGTTGCGGGCGAGCTGGGTGAGCGGTTCGAGGCTGCCGGTCATGCCCTGCACCTCGTCGGAGGCTCGGTGCGCGACGCCCTGCTCGGCCGGCTCGGCGACGACCTCGACTTCACCACCGATGCCCACCCGGACGCGGTGCTCGCGATCACGGCCGGCTGGGCGGAGGCCAGCTGGCAGACAGGTATCGCGTTCGGGACCGTCGGGTTGATGCGGCGCGGTTTCCGCCTCGAGATCACGACCTATCGCGCCGAGGCGTACGACCGCCTGTCCCGTAACCCCGATGTCACCTACGGCGACTCGCTGTCCGACGACCTCGCCCGACGCGACTTCAGCGTCAATGCGATGGCCCTCGCGCTGCCGGACTGGAAGGCGCCGGAGGCCTTCGTCGACCCGTACGGCGGGCTCGACGACCTGGCCGCCCGCGTGCTGCGGACGCCTGGCGCGCCGCAGCGCTCGTTCGGCGACGACCCGCTGCGCATGCTGCGGGCGGCCCGCTTCGCCGCGCAGCTGGGCTTCTCGGTCGATCCGGCGGTCGTCTCGGCGATGGGTGAGCTGGCCGGCCGGTTGGAGATCGTCAGCGTGGAGCGGATCACCGAGGAGTTCTCCAAGCTGCTGTGCGGGCCGGATCCGCGCGCCGGACTGGAGCTGCTCGTCGACACGGGGCTCGCGTCGTACGTCGTGCCCGAGCTGCCGGCGCTGCGGCTCGAGATCGACGAGCACCACCAGCACAAGGACGTCTACGACCACACCCTGCAGGTGCTCGAGCGCGCGATCGCGCTGGAGACGGGCGGCCCGGACCTGGTCCTGCGGCTCGCCGCGCTGCTGCACGACATCGGCAAGCCGCGCACCCGGCGCAAGGAGCCCGGCGGTGGCGTGTCCTTCCATCACCACGAGGTCGTCGGCGCTGCCCTCGCCCGGCGGCGGCTGCAGGCGCTGCGCTTCCCCAAGGACGTCGTCGCCGCCGTGACGCTGCTGACCGAGCTGCACCTGCGCTTCCACGGATACCGGGCGCAGGGCAGCTCCGGCGGCGGGCAGCCGGGCGCCTCCGTCTGGACCGACAGCGCGGTGCGCCGCTACGTCACCGACGCAGGCGACCAGCTGGGGCGGCTGCACCAGCTGGTGCGCTCGGACTGCACGACCCGTAACCGCCGCCGCGCTGCGGCCCTCGACGCGGCGTACGACGATCTCGAGGCGCGCATCGCCGCCCTGTCGGAGCAGGAGGAGCTCGGCCGGATCCGGCCCGACCTGGACGGCACGGCCATCATGGCCCTGCTGGGGGTGCCCGCCGGACCCGTCGTCGGCCGGGCGTACCGGCATCTGCTCGCCCTGCGGATGGAGCACGGGCCGCAGCCGCGCGAGCAGGTGGTCGAGGCGCTGCTGGCCTGGGCGCGCGCCGAGGGCCTGACCCCTGGACCGTCCGTCTAGTCACATCGGGCCATGGTTTGACGGCCGGACAGCGGCGATGATGGGTCCATGTTGGGACAACAGGGTCGAGGCGGCACCGGCGTCATCGCCGTGGCCGCCCTGGCCTCGATCGTGCTGCTGAGCGCTGTCGGCGTGGCCGCCTTCCGCAGCGACACGGCCGGCGCGCAGACGGTGCTGCTGCGCGGCAGCGACGCGATCCTGACGCTGGCTGGCGGCGAGCGCCGGGCCGCGGTCGAGGGTGAACCGGTCCCGGTCGGCGCGACGGTCCTCGCCGGGCGAGGCGGTGCGGTGCTGGCCACCGCCCAGCGCGAGGTCCACCTCTATCCGGCGACCGATGTGACCGTGCTCGACGGGCTGCGCCAGGTGCTCGGTGCCGGCTCGGTCATCATCGACGCCTCGGCGGCCCCGGGGATGGACCTGGCTACCACGGCGGCCGCGGTGACAGCGCGCGACGGCGCTCTCGTGCGCGTCGACGGCGGGCCGCTGACGCGCGTCGGCGTGCTGCGCACCGGCGATGCGGACCAGTCGGGCGCGGAGGTGCGCGCCACCGGGCGCCGGGCTCCGACGCAGGTCGAGCAGTACTACCAGGTGCAGGTGGCGAACGGCGGGCTGCCAGGCAGCACCACGCCGCTGCTGCTGACCGGTGACGACTACGAGCTCGCCCTGGCGCGCGATCTGGTCCTGGCTGACCGGATGCTCAACGACATCGGCCGCAGGCTCGTCGGCACGGGGATAGAAGGCGGTGTGGTGCTCGCGGCGCTGCGGACCGCGGTGCCCAACGTGGGAGTCACCGCGGCCAACTCGCCGGACACCGAGCGGGCGCTGGGTTACCTCGTCGCGACCGCGGCCAGAGCAGCGGGACGATCGGAGGCGGAGCGCTTCGACCGCGTCCGCGAGCTCCGGTCGGCCGGTGGTTCCTGGGGGGTGGTCGCCGCCCTCGTCGACGCCACCGTCGACGAAGTCGGCGCCCGGCTCGAGCAGCTGCTCGCGCCCTCGGCGCTCGTCCTGGCCGTGCAGCAGGAACCTGTGCCGGCCCCGAACCTGTTCTCCTTCGACCCGCCCGCGGCGGCTCCGCCCCCGCAGAGCACGCCGCAGGCGAGTGTGCCACCCGCAGCCACTGCTCCTGCTCCTGCTCCGACCAGGGGAGGCACCTCGAGCCCGCCCCGCGCCCCGCGCCCCGCGCCCGCTCCGGTACCGGCGGCGCCGCGCGTCCCGGATGCGCCGGTGGTCGGCCCGGTCGTCGGCCCGGTGGTAGGCGTCGTGCAGGAGGTCGTGGACAGCGTGCTCAGGCTGGTCGACCTCGGGGGTGCGGGCGACGCACCGACGAACGGACCGGCTCCGGTGCCCGCACCGTCGCCGTCCCCCAGCCCGCTGCTCGACCTGAACCTGACGGATCTGCCGCTTCTCTAGCCGGAGAGCGACGACGGGCTGGTCACGATCGGCTCAGGGGGCTCCTGGCCGGCCCGGCGCGCCGTCATGACGGCGTAGGTGAGAGCGGTCACCGCATAGCCGCCCGCCACGAGCACGATCACGACATAGCTCTTGCCGTTCGGCGGCAGCAGCACCGCTGACGCGGCGGCGGCCGAGACGAAGCTGACGTTGAACAGGGTGTCGTAGAAGGAGAAGACCCGCCCCCGGTAGTCGTCGGCCACCGACTCCTGCAGCAGGGTGTCGAGGCAGATCTTGGAGCCCTGCGCGGCAAAGCCCAGGAAGAACGCCGCCACGAGGAACGCCTCGTGGGTGTAGGGCAGGCCGAAGGCGAGCTCGACGACGGCGGCCGCGGAGAACATCACCGCGATCCACCGCTGGGTGCCGATCCGGCGGGTGGTCGCCGGGGTGACGATTGCCGCGAGCAGCCCGCCGAGAACGCTCGCCACGATGACCTGCCCGAGTCCGGAGAAGCCGCGCCCGATGGCGCCCTGTTCGGTGTAGAGCAGCAGGGTGGCCACGAAGGACAACCCGTAGAAGAAGCGGTGGGCGCTGATGGCGGCGAGCCCGCGGGCGGCCGGCCCGCGCTCGCGCACGTGCTGTGCGCCCTGCGCGACGCCGCGCGCGACGGCCGCGAACGCCGACCGGAGCCGGACGTGCTGCGGCGGGTCGGTGGGCCCCAGCAGGCGAGAGGCGATACGGGACGCGAGGACGGCGGCGACGACGTAGAGCAGGGCCGCCACCAGTGCGTTGCGGGCGGCGCCGAGGTCGTCGGTCCCGAACAGCAGCCGCAGTGCGACCGCAGCGGCGCCGCCCGCTGCTGCTGCGCCGGCGCCGAGCGTGGTGCTGAACGAGTTGGCCGTGACCAGCAGCCGGGTCTCGACCACGTGCGGAAGGGCCGCCGACAGCCCGGACAGGATGAACCGGTTGGCCGAGACGACGATCAACGCGAGCGCCACGACCGGCGGGCTGGTCGGCCCCAGCGTCGCCAGCAGGCCGGCGAAGACCACGATCACACTGGCGCGTACGAGGTTGCCGGCCAGCAGCACGCGCTGGCGTCGCCACCGGTCGAGGAAGACGCCGGCGAACGGCCCGACCACGCTGTAGGGCAGCAGCAGCGTCGCGAAGGCCGCCGCCGCCTCACCGGCGGAGGTGGCCCGCTCGGGGTTGAAGAACACCGCCGAGAACAGGGCCGCCTGGAACATCCCGTCGGCGAACTGGCCGAGCAACCGGACCGACAGCAGCCGGCGGAAGTCGGGGGCGGCCACGACCTCGCGCAGCGCCCGGCTGTCGGTGCTCACAGGGCGGTGCTCACAGGGCGGTGCTCACCCCGTCAGCGTAGGTCG
>JAHWJP010000049.1:12784-17061 GCA_019348355.1 Actinomycetota bacterium | reverse complement strand
TCGGGACCCGGTCGCGCGAGGAGAGCCACCAGCGCGCACTGACCTCCATCAGCCCTGACAGTCCGATCGACAGCAGCTGGGCCTCCTCGGCCCGGTAGCCGGTGTCGTGCGCGATCGTCTCGGCGATCGCATCGACGCACTCCTGCGTCATCCGCTCCACCCGCTCGCGCACCGCGGGGTCGTTGCGGAGGTCGCTTTCGAACACCAGCCGGAACGCGCCCTCGCCGGGGGTGCCCTCGCCGTCGACGAAGTCGAAGTAGGCCCCGACCGACGCGGCGACCCGCTGCTTGTTGTCCGACGTCGACTCGAGGGCTTCGCGGACCCGGCAGACGAGCGACTCGGCATGCTGGTCGACCAGCGCGAGGTACAGCTCGAGCTTGCTCGGGAAGTGCTGGTAGAGAACTGGTTTGCTGACCCCCGCGCGGTCGGCGATCTCGTCCATGGCCGCCTGGTGGTAGCCCTGCGCGACGAAGACCTCCTGGGCGGCAGCAAGCAACTGGGCGCGGCGCGCCTGGCGCGGCAGGCGGGTGCCGCGTGGGGAGATGTCCCGTCCACCCGCGGTCGTGGTCATGCCCCGACCTTAGGGCCAGCGTGGGAAACGGGGGTGACCGTCGTTCTCAACTCCATGACGAGCCCGCGGCCATCGCCGCGAGATACGCTCCCACGACGGCCACGCCAGAGGCCCCCACGAACATCCCGGAGCGGCGCCGATCGGCGGCGGCAACGCCCGCCACTGCGAGGCCGATGCCGAGGAAGAGCAACAGGGCGATCCCGCCGAGCGTCCAGGCCGTCGACGAAGGGTAGCGACACAGGTAGGACCCGCCGGTCTCCGGGCACAGGGTCGGTGAGACGGCAAATGCCGAGATGAGAAACAGGAAGCCCGTGAGCGGCAGCAGGGTGAGCGTCCACACGACGACCAGGATCCGGTTCGCCGTTCCCCGTGGTCGCGCGGTCGGCTCGAGGGTCATGGCGCTCCCCGGCCGCGTCCCGCTCAGTCCTGACCGGACAGCTCGCGCGAGCCATGACGGGTCCGGCGCGCGTCGATGACCCGGTCGGGGTTGCGCCGCAGGTAGTCCGCCTCCAGCTCGCTCGTCCTGATCGTGTGGAAGGCGAGCGCGTCCTCGCTGCCGTGCAGGAACGTGTCGTGGCGCGTCTCGTGCAGGTGCTTGAGCTCCCGCTCGAGCGCCTCGTCGGTCAGCTGGTCGGCCGGCACTCCGGTCACAGTTTCCTCCTGCTGGTGGGCGAGCACGAGACGGTACGGGTGGCGGAGCCGCATCGGGGTATCGGGCGATCCATGACCCAGCCTGCACCAGCCGTCAACCGACCAACGGCCCTGATCCTCGATGTGGACGGGACCCTGCTCGACACCAACTACCTGCACGTGCTCGCCTGGTGGGAGTCCTTTCTCGACGCCGGCTACGAGGTTTCGTGCTTCGACATCCACCGGGCCCTGGGGCACGGCGGTGAAGAACTCGTGGAGACGCTGGTCGGTCAGGCCGACGACCGGGTGGTCGAGGGACACAGCGAGCGCTGGGCCCCGCTGCGGGAGCGCTGCCTGCCCTTCCACGACGTCGCGGAGCTGATCCGGGCGACTGCTGACCGTGGCGTGCAGGTCGTCTACTGCACCAGTGGCAACGACCAGGATGTCGAAGACTTCCGGCGCAAGATCGGCTGCGACGACGTCGTGGCGGCCGTCGTCGACTCCAGCGACGTGGAGCAGGCGAAGCCGGCGCCGGACATCGTGCAGGCTGCGCTCGCTGCCGTCGGTGTCGCGCCGCAGGACGCGGTGATGGTCGGTGACACGGTGTATGACGTGCGGGCCGCTGCGGCCGCGGGGGTCGCCTGCATCGGGCTGTTGTGCGGCGGGATCGGCGAGCGCGAGCTGCAGGATGCCGGGGCGGTCGCCGTCTACGGCAACCCGGCGGAGCTGCTGCGCGAGCTCGACGCCTCGCCGGTCGGGCGGCTGCTGCGCTGAGCCGGCTCAGCGCTTCTGCATCGCGTCCAGGCAGATGGCCAGGGCGATCGCCAGCCGTGCGTCGATCCCGGGGTCGCGCATCTCCAGCACGTAGCGGTCCCGAAATCCCCACAGCCGGGTGTGGGTGAGGACCGGCTCGCCGCCGGTGACGGCGCCGTCGAAGTGGAAGACCCACGGGATCGGCAGGTCTCCCAGATAGGGCACTGCGCCGATGAACCGGCGCAGCAGCGCGATCGGCATGCTCCGCTCCTGCACGACGACCACCGGCATGCCGGGCTGCTCCAGCTCCCAGGTCGACCGCAGCAGGCTGACCGCGCCCTTCTTGCGCAACTGACCGATCGCCTGGCCGGTCGCCGGGTCGGCAACCGTCATCGCCGACCGCACGTCGATCCGCCGGTCTGCCTTGATCGTCAGCACCGGTCGGGAGGCCTGCTCGTCGGAGAACAGCGTGAAGGACTCCTTGAATGCCATCCGCTTCTGCTTGGCGAAGGCCACGAGCGGCCCGGGCTCGCCGGAGGCGTCCCCGAACACGCGGTAGGTGTTCTGGAACGGCGTGATCTTCTGGCGGATGTGGAAGCGGGCGATCGGCGCCGGCGTCGTGGTCACGGGACTCCCTCTTCTGCAACCGGTTGGCCCCGGTCAGAGCATCCTGCCCTGCGCCTGACCGACCGTCCGGCGGTTGAGCAAGATCGTCTCGGGTAGGTGGGCGCTCAGAGCAGCGGCGCGAACAGGTCACCGTCGCGGGCCACCCGGGACAGCACGTCGTCGCTGGAGAAGACCAGGTCCGTCGCCGACCGGCAGGCCGCCACCTCGTCCCAGCTCACCGGCGTCGACACGGTCGGGCGTTGCCTCGCGCGCAGCGAGTAGACACTGACGGTGGTCTTGGCCGCGCTGTTCTGCGACCAGTCGACGAGCACCTTGCCGGGCCGCAGCGACTTGGTCATCCGGTGCACGACGAGCTCGGGGTGCTCCTTCTCGAGCCGCTGCGCGAGCCCTTTCGCGTAGGCCGACGTCTGCTCGCTCGAGCCCAGCCCGGAGGCCCGCGCGTAGAGCTGCAGACCCTTGCTCCCGCTCGTCTTCGCCACCGGCGTGAGCCCGTCGGCCTCGAGCAGCGGCCGCAGCCGGCAGGCCACCTCGCAGCACTCGACGATCGTCGCCGGCTCGCCCGGGTCGAGGTCGAACACGATCAGGTCGGGTGGGCACTGGTTCGGCTCCGCCCCGGCCGTGTCGACCCGCCACATGTGGGTGTGCAGCTCGAGACTTGCCAGATTGGCCGTCCACACCAGCGCCGGCAACCCGTCCACGATGACGTAGTCGATGGTCTCGCGGCCCTTGGTCGAGCCAGGGGAGGCCAGCCGCTCGGTGCGCACCCAGTCCGGCGTGCCGCGCGGCGCGTTCTTCTCGAAGAAGACCTGGCCGTCCACCCCGTCGGGGTAGCGCTTGCGGGTCAGCGCCCGCCCGGCCAGGTGCGGCAACAGGACCGGCGCGATCCGGGTGTAGTAGTCCAGCACCTGGCCCTTGGTGAAGCCGTCGGCGGGGTAGAGCACCTTGTCCAGGTTGGACAGCACGACCTGCGTGCCCTCGACGTCGACAGCGACCTTGGTCATTCCCGGACCACCTCCTGCGGCGGAACATCCTCGCGCAGACCTTTGTACGAGGGGTGTCGCAGGCGCCCGTCCCGCGTCCATTCCGCGTAGTCGACCTCGCAGACCAGCACCGGGTCCACCCAGACGGCGTCGCGGCCCTGCTCCCGGGTGAGCGCGGTCGCAAGGGGTGCAGAGGATCGGCGCAGCGGCTCGAGTCGCCGGCCGAGGGTGGCCAGGGTCGCGGCATCGAAGCCGGTGCCGACGTGCCCGGCGTACTCGAGGCCCTGCTCGCCCTGCACGCCGAGGATCAGCGAGCCGATGCGCCCGGCCCGGTCGCCCTCGCCCCGCTTCCAGCCGACGACGACGACGGAGGTGCGGCGTACGTGCTTGATCTTGATCCAGCAGTCGCTGCGCCGGCCCGGGAAGTAGGTGCTGTCCCGACGCTTGGCGACCACGCCCTCCAGCCCCTGGGCGCGGGTGGCGTCGACAACGGCCTGACCGTCGGCGTGGAGGAAGGCCGGCGGCACCTGCCAGTGCTCGCCCTGCAGCTCCAGGTCGTCCAGGGCGGCGCGCCGCTCGTCGTAGGTGCAGTTCACCAGCGACCGTCCCTCGCAGTGCAGCAGGTCGAACACCAGCAACTGCACCGGTGTCGAGGCCAGCAGCGCGCGGCCCGGGTTGCCGACGTGGATGCGCGACTGCAGCACCCCGAAGTCGGC
>JAHWJP010000049.1:0-12684 GCA_019348355.1 Actinomycetota bacterium | reverse complement strand
GCGCGCGGCCCGGGTTGCCGACGTGGATGCGCGACTGCAGCACCCCGAAGTCGGCGCGGCCCTCGGGGTTGCAGGCGATCAGCTCGCCGTCGAGGAGCACCTGGCAGGAGCCCAGCTGCAGCCCGAGCCCCCGCAGCTCCGGGTAGGAGGCGGTCACGACGTTGCCGTTGCGGGAGGTGACGTGGAGCCGCCCGCCCTCGACGGAGACGAGGGCGCGCACGCCGTCCCACTTCACCTCGTAGGCCCAGCCGGCCTCGTCCCGCGGCAGGGGCGCGGCCACCGCGAGCATCGGACGCACGTCGCGTGGCAGTGACGCCCATCCCTGCGTCCGCACGTCCATGCGGTCCAGCATCGCAAAACAGTCGGCCGGGCCTGCTCGGGCTAGCTCGGGGCTGAGCTCGCCTTCTTGCGGCGGGACACCGCAACCACTATGAGCACGACCAGTCCGGCCACTGCCAGCGCGGCAGCCGCGCCGAGCAGCAGGGACGTGGTGTCGACCGCGGCATCGTCCTCGCTCGCGCGGAGCACGGTCGCCAGGTAGGTGTCCTCAGTGGGCAGGTTGAAGGTGCCGTTTCGGGAGTCGGGCCACACGACGAAGGTCTTGTCGTCGGTGGAGGCGACCCCGATCGGCGCTCGCAGGTCGTAGGCCGGGTTGAGGGCGAAGCCGGAGTTCTGGTTCATGGTCCGGTCACTGACCCGGACGTTCTCACCGAAGGTCTTGCCGCCGTCGGACGATGACGCCGAGTAGACGTCCCAGCAGGTCTGGTTCTCCCGGTCGGTCGTACCGTTGCCGTTGCCGTTGAAGAAGGCGTCGGTGCGCATGTCGTACCACGCCAGGTCCACCCGCCCGTTGGGTGCGACGCTGATGCCGGCGATGAACTGGTCGTAGTTGGGTTCGCGATCGGGGTCGTCGTCGTCGTTGATCTTCAACCGTTCACTCCACGTGGCGCCGCCGTCGGTGGAGGTCATCGTGTAGATGTCCCGGTTGTCCCGCGGGTTGGGCAGCGGCGACTGGCTCAGCTCGAAGGCCAGGTGGATGTCACCCGTCTCGGCGTTGATGGCCACCTCAGGGATGGTCAGGCAGGGGATGCACGCCAGCCCGCCGTCGTCGACCACTGACGCCTGCCAGGTCTTGCCGTCGTCGGTCGACTTGGACATGACCAGTCGGGCACCGGCACCAGGTTCGTTGGCGGCCGGTGGCGGCTCGGTGGGGTTGGGCAGCAGCTCCGGGGCGGCCGGGTTGGCCGAGGCGGGCTGGCACTGGGCCGGCTCGCCCAGCGGCTTCGGGAAGTCCGGCTGGCTCGGGAGGCTCGCTTGCGTCATCGCACGGGGCCGGGGCCGCTCCTTGGTGAAGGCGTAGACGGCGCCGTCCTTGTCGAAGGCGAGGGCCGGCGCATCAGCGCCGGGCAGGTCCGGGAGCGGCAGGCTGGGGTCGATGGTGTCGATCGGCTTGGCGAAGCTCGCACCACCGTCGGTCGAGACCGACACCACGCTGCGCACGGGCGGAGCGGGCGTCAGGGACTCGGCCGCCTCGACGCGGAAGCCGACCGCCACCCTCTTGGGGTCGGTCGGGTGGGTGGCCACGCGGGCGTAGTTGAACCGCTCGGTGGTCTCCACCGTCGAGCCGTCGTAGAGCGTGAAGTCCCGCTTCTCGGGCTCGGCCACCACCGCGAAGTCCCAGGTGCCGCCGAGGTTTCGCGTGCGCGCCAGGTAGCCGGTGGTCGGCCCGCGGTTGGTAGCGGTCTCGGCGCCCGTGGACGCGAAGTACAGCGTGCCGTCCGGACCGAAAGCCGCATCCATGAAGGCACCGAAGGCGGGGCGGGTGCACGCCTCGAACTCCGGCGGGACGGGATTGGCCGGCGCCTGGGTCCAGGTACGACCGGCGTCCCTGCTGACGTGGATCAGGCAAGTGGCGATCGTGAAGTCGGCGTGGGCGATCACCATGATGTTCGGGTCCTCGGGGTGGATCAGGATCTGGCTGTTGGTGAAACCGCGGCCGGGCCGCATCTCCGAGGTGACCTGGACCGAGGGCGTCACGACCGGAGCCGTCTCGCTCTGCGCCATCGCCGTCTCAACCGTCGCCAGCGTGGTGACCGCAAGCAGCGCGGAAACCGCCAGACCAGCGCTGCCACGTCCAGACCACCCGTACCGTCTCACCTGGGCGAACCTCCTCGAGTCGCGGCGTCGTCGCCACGAAGCCGCCGATGGTGCTCACGCGGGTAGCACTCAGGTCAATAAGTGCATTTCACACCTAATGTGCAGCAGCACGGAGCGCGTACGGTGATCACCGGCGCCGAAACGGGTAAGGGGTCCGTCGTGAGATCGATCTGGAAGGGCGCGATCAGCTTCGGGCTGGTCACCATCCCCGTGAAGCTGTACAGCGCGACCGAGACCAAGGACGTGAGCTTCCACCAGGTCCGGCGCTCGGACGGCAGCCGCATCAAGTACAAGCGCGTCGCTGCGGTCGACGGCGAGGAGGTTGCCTACGGCGACATCGCCAAGGGCTTCGAGCTGTCCAACGGCGAGACGGTCGTGCTGACCGACGAGGACTTCAAGGACCTGCCCCTGACGACGAGCCGCACGATCGACGTGCTGCAGTTCGTCCCGCTCGAGCAACTCGACCCGATCTTCTTCGAGAAGAGCTACTACCTCGAGCCGGACAAGGCCGGGACCAAGCCGTACGTCCTGCTGCGTGACGCGCTGGAGCAGTCGGGACGGGTCGCCGTGGTCAAGGTTGCGCTGCGCAACCGGGAGTCGCTGGCGGCGCTCCGGGTGCGCGACGGCGTGTTCGTGCTCGAGACGATGCTGTGGCCGGACGAGGTGCGGACCCCCGACTTCGGCTTTCTCGACGAGGACGTCGAGGTGCGGGCGCAGGAGCTCGCGATGGCCGGCAGCCTGATCGAGACGCTCACCGGCGAGTTCGACGCCAGCCAGTACAAAGACAGCTACCGCGAAGCGCTCGAGGCGGTCATCGAGGCCAAGGTCGAAGGCCGCGAGGTCGTGCAGCCGGCCGACACGCAGCCGACAGCGGGCACCGTCGTTGACCTGATGGCTGCCCTTCGGGCCAGCGTCGAGGCGGCCAAGCAGGGACGTCCCGCTGCGGCCGAGGCCGCTGCGCCGGAGACCGCGCCGGCGAAGAAGGCGCCGGCGAAGAAGACCTCGCCCAAGAAGGCCGAGAAGACCGACGCGGCCAAACCCGCCAAGCGGAACACTCGCAAGTCCGCGTGAGCGGCTCGGCAGGTCCCCGCGCATGACCGGGACGGTGTGCCTGCAGGGTGGCAGAGAGTTCTCCGCCGCCTGTGGGCCCATGGATGCGGCGCTGGTGGCCCGCGCCGGGGGACCGGTTGTCGTGTCGGCGCTCGCCGGCGCACCAGGAGTGGACTACCGGACGGCGAGCGCCAACGGGGTCCGGCACTTCGCGGCACTCGGTGGCAAAGGTGTCATCGCCGCACCGGACGTGCGCGAGGACCCCGAAGGCGCTGTGGCGGCGCTTCGCTCGGCGAGGTTGCTGGTGCTACCGGGAGGCTCCCCGGCCCGGTTGCTGGACGCGCTGCAGAGCACCGCTGCGGGCCAGGCGGTGGCCGACCTGCTCGCAGCCGACGGTGTCGTCATGGGGGCGAGCGCCGGGGCGATGGTGCTGTGCAGCTGGACCGTCCTGCCGGATCGCGGCGTGCAGGTCGTCCCCGGCCTGGGGCTGGTGCCTGATGTGGTCGTCGTGCCGCACTGGAGCGGTGAGCGAGGCGACTGGCTGCGGGCGATCGATGTCGCTGTGCCTGTGCACGCGACGATCCTCGGTCTGCCGGAAGAGTCGGGTGTTGTCGTGCGAGCAGGGCAGCTTCGCGCCGTCGGGCGCTTCGCCACGCACGTGATCCGGGAGGGCCGCGACCTGCAGGTGGGACAGCGCCTCCAGCCGGCGGGAATGCCGTCCGGTGGACCAGCCCAGACCTAGGGTGGCGACAATGGGATGCTCCGTACGCCCGGCCCGGACCGACGCAGTGGTGGAAGGACAGCGCAGGTGAATCCAGACAACCCAGCGGGACAGGCCCGGCCGACCGGCGGCGGTGCGATGTCCGAGCGGATGCAGGCGCTGCTGTCGAGAGCGGCCGAGGAGCAGCTCAACGAGCAGCGTCAGGTCTCGGTGGTGCTCGGCGACCTGCGCCAACTCCTCACCGGGCTCAGCGACCGGGTCGACGCCCTCGCGCGCCGTATCGACGACCAGGTCGACGAGGGCCCGTCGGCCGTGCCAGAGAGCCTGTCCGCCCTGCAGCGCGAGGTCTCCGGCCTGGACGACCGGCTCGAGGTCGCTGCGCAGCGTCCGGTGCTCACCGAGCAGACCCTGCAGTCCGGTCTGGCGCCGGTGTTCACCCGGCTCGATGCGCTCGACGAGCGACTCAGCGGGCTGACCGACACGGCCGAGCGGCTACCCGCCGTGGCGACCACCCTGACCGAGGTCTCGGACCGCGTCGACGCCTTGTCCGGCGTCCGTGACGAGGTCGCCGGCCTGCGCGCCGGCGTGGCGGCGCTGCAGGAGGACCAGGGCGTGCCGACGCTCGTGTCGGGTGTCGCGGCGATGCGCGAGCTGGTCGAGGAGCTCGGCGGCCGCGTGGCCAAGATCGACGTGCCGACCAGGGACAGCGTGGCCGCAGCGGTCAGTTCACAGGTCACCGACCGCCTCGTCGACGAACTGGCTCCCCGCGTGGCGGACCAGGTGGTGCACAAGGTCGCGTCGACCCTGGTCGACCAGGTCGCCGGCAGCGTGAGCGCAAGCGTGCAGAGCGGCCTGGCCGAGCAGGTGCGGACCATCAGCGCCGAGAGTGAGCGCCGGATCAGCGCCCACGTCGACGACGCCGTCCTCGCCCTGGCCGAGGCGCTGCTGCGCCGTCGCCGGACCGGTCGGGCCCTCGCCCCCCCGGCGCCCGATCCGGTCGAGTCAGGCAGCACCGACGACGCACCGGAGCCCCCTGCGGAGCCGGAAGCCGCCGCTGACGCGGAATCGCGCGTCGAGCAGGCGCCGGAGCCGGCGGGCGCGAAGGCACCCGATGAGCCCGGCGACGCCGGCGCACCGGCGCCCGAGGACGCAGCGGCAGCCGCACCGGGGCCAGCAACAGAGGATGCGCCGAAGGAGGACCTGGGCGAGTTCGCCACGGACTTCGAGCGGTCATCGGCTTCGCCGGACGAGGCGGGGCAGCGTCGCGATCGAGCCGGGGAGTCGGTCAGGAAATCAGAGACAGACCTACCGGAGGTCCTGCCGGCTGACGTCGACCGTCCACCCGAGCCGGGCGCAGACGAGAACACTGGGTCCGGCCCGCAAGCCGGCGCTGTTGTGGTCGAGGACTTGGCGGCCCCCACACCGCCTCGGCGTCAGCCGCCGCCTCGGGCGGGGCACCTGCGTACCGCGCCGCCCAGCGTCTCGCCCACAGTAAGCGAGCCGGTCGCTGCCCGGACGACACGGACCGGCCGGGCAGTCGAGGAACGTCAGGGCCCGTTCGAATGGGAACCTGAACCCCCTTCCACGACCGCTTCCGCCCCGCCTCCGGCGGTCACGCAGGCCGATTCGGCCAAGCCTCTCGGCGCTGACGAAGATGCTCCCGATGACTGGTACGACAGTGAAGGAGACGACGGTCCCCGCCGCCGACCGTGGTGGCGTCCGGGTGGCTGAGCGCCGCACGGGACACTCCCCGCCGTACGCCCTGCCCCTGCTGCAGCCGGGGACGTACGACAGGGAATGACCGCCTGGCTTACTTGAAGACGTCCTTGACCTTCTCGCCGGCCTGCTTGACGTTGCCCGAAGCCTGGTCCTTGTTGCCCTCGGCCTCCATCGACTCGTCGCCGGTTGCCTTGCCCACGTGCTCCTTGCCCTGGCCGGAAAGCTCCTGGCCCTTGTTCTTCGCCTTGTCAATGGCACTCACGGTGAGGCCTCCCTTCAGCAGCGACCTTCTGCCCGCAGCCCTGCCTTTCCACACCCCTGCGCCCGGGAATCCGAGCCTCGCCTCAGGCCTTGCACCCATATATCCGAGATCCGACGAAGGAGTTTCCGTGCCGCTGCCGCCACTGGTCGAACCGGCCGCCGAGCTGACCCGTGAAGAGGTCATGCGTTACAGCCGCCACCTGATCATCCCGGATGTCGCGATGGACGGTCAGAAGCGGTTGAAGAACGCCCGGGTGCTCGCCGTCGGTGCCGGCGGCCTGGGCAGCCCGACCTTGATGTACCTCGCTGCGGCCGGTGTCGGCACCCTCGGCATCGTGGACTTCGACGTCGTCGACGAGAGCAACCTGCAGCGGCAGGTGATCCACGGCCAGAGCGACATCGGTCGTCCGAAGGCCGAGAGCGCTCAGGCCTCCGTGCTGGAGATCAATCCGCTGATCGAGGTCGTGCTCCACCAGGAGCGGCTGGACAGCTCCAACGTGATGGAGATTTTCGCGCAGTACGACCTGATCGTCGACGGCACGGACAACTTCGCGACCCGCTACATGGTCAACGACGCCGCGTTCTTGCTCGACAAGCCGTACGTCTGGGGCTCGATCTACCGCTTCGACGGTCAGGCGTCGGTGTTCTGGCCGACGGCTCCGGGGGGGCAGGCGCCGTGTTACCGCTGCCTTTACCCCGAGCCACCACCTCCCGGCATGGTTCCGTCATGCGCGGAGGGTGGCGTGCTCGGCATCCTGTGCGCGTCGATCGGCGCCATCCAGACAACCGAAGCGATCAAGCTGCTGACCGGCATCGGGGAGCCGCTCGTCGGCTCGTTGATGGTCTACGACGCCCTCGACATGGAGTACCGCAAGATCCGCGTCCGCAAGGATCCGGAGTGCCCGCTGTGCGGGAAGAACCCCACGATCACCGGGCTCATCGACTACGACGCCTTTTGCGGCGTCGTGTCGACGGAGGCGCAGGAGGCGGCCGCCGGCAGCACCATCCTCGCGACCGAGCTCAAGGCGAAGATGGACGCCGGTGAGGACTTCCTGCTGGTCGACGTCCGCGAGCCGGCCGAGTTCGAGATCGTGAAGATCCCCGGGGCCGTGCTCATCCCGAAGGGCGACATCCTGTCCGGTGCGGCGCTCGCGCAGCTGCCGCAGGACAAGCAGATCGTTTTGCACTGCAAGAGCGGGGTTCGTTCAGCGGAGGCGCTCGCGGCGCTCAAGGCGGCGGGGCTGACCAACAGCGTGCACGTGCAGGGTGGCGTGCTGGCCTGGGCCGCGCAGGTCGACAAGAGCCTGCCGACCTACTGAGCCGCAGGGGCGGGGCAGCGGCCGAGGGTGTAGCGGACGTCCTGGGTGAGAGCCAGCGAGCCATCGGCGTTGCGTGAGTCCTCGAGCAGCGACACCGCCCGCTGACGCAGGTCCTCGCGCTGTCCTGGGGGGTACGGCCTCCCACATGGCGCAAACGGCCCGCGCCGGCCGCTGCGGCGGGCATCCAGCATCCCGGGCGGGAGGTACGGCGTGAACAACTCGTCGATGGCGACCCACCCCTCGTCCTGTGGACCGAAGGTCGCCACCCCGAGTCGCCCGCCGGGCACGAGCAGGTCGAGCCAGGCCCGCAGCGCCGCCGCGGGGTCCGCCTGCGGCGTAGGCGATCTTGATGTAGTCGTCGCCGACCAGCTCGAGCACCCGCAGGGACGGTAGGTCAACGTCGAGCAGCCAGTACGACGTGATGCCGAGCCGTGCATACTCCCGCCGCTTGCGCACCGCGTCGCGCCCGGCGGTGGACGGTGAGCGCACCTCGACGGCGAGCAGCGGCACGTCGCCGTTCTCGACCAGCGCGAACTCGTGACGCACGACGGTGAGGTCGGGCTCGAAGTGGGTCGCGTCCGGATCGTCGACGTTGATCGGCAACGGGAACACGAACAGGTGCGGGGGACAGGCTGACTTCAAGACGTCGCCGAGCCGGTCACATCCCACCTGGTGCCGCCGCCTGGCCATCGGGCTCACGAGCAGTCTTCCGCCCGCGAGCTCGTAACGCCGACCGTCCTCCGGCAGGCCGTCGAGGTCGGCGATCGTGTAGCGGCGCTCCAGGTCGATCGTGTCACCGGTCACGCTCCCCATCGTGCGCCTCCTCGTCCGCGGGGTCCACTCTCTCCCGGGTGACCGACGGTTCCCGCCAACTGTCCACAGGTCCACACTGGCCACCGTGCCGCCCCGCAAGCCCGCCAGCGCCTCCACCGGCCTGGCCGTGCGCGGACGCGCCGCGGCGCCGCCCACCGCGTACGCCCGTCTGGTTTTCGACGTCGTCGACCGCATCCCGCGCGGAAAAGTCATGACGTACGGCGATGTCGCCGAGATGCTCGGCCGCGGCTCACCGCGCACCGTCGGCACGGTGCTGACCAACCACGGCCGTGAGGTGCCGTGGCAGCGGGTGGTGCAGGCCTCCGGCCGGCCAGCAGAGCCGTATCTGCAGGAGGCGCTGCGGCTGCTCGCGGCGGAGGGCTGCCCGATCCGCGGCGAGCGGGTCGAGCTCGCCGTGGCCCGGTGGGACGGTCGCTGAGGTCTCGATCTGTCGGACGTACGTGGTGGACTGCCTCGTCGTGAGCCCCTCCCCACCCGCGCCCTACCGCCTGGTGCGCACACCGGCGCCCGCGGCGCGGCCGATGGCGCCCGACGCGGAGCAGGCGCAGGTGCTGGCGCACCGGAGCGGGCCGCTGCTGGTCCTTGCCGGGCCGGGCACCGGAAAGACCACCACGCTGGTCGAGGCGGTGGCCCGGCGCGTCGAGGCCGGTCTCGCGCCCGAACAGGTGCTGGTGCTGACGTTCAGTCGCAGGGCGGCGCAGGAGCTGCGCCGGCGGATCACCGCCCGGCTCGGCGTCGCGAGCGCCGGGCCGTCGGCCTGGACGTTCCACGCCTTCTGCTACGCACTGGTCCGCGAGCACTCGTCGCCCGAGCTTTACGCCGAGCCGCTGCGGCTGCTGTCCGGGCCGGAGCAGGACGTGGCGCTGCGCGAGCTGCTGCGCGGGTCGCTCGAGCTCGGCCGGCCGTGGCCACCCACGCTCCGGGCCTGCCTGACCACCCGCGGCCTGGCCGAGGAGGTCCGGGCGCTGCTGTCCCGCGCCCGCGAGCTCGGTCTCGACCCCGCCGACCTGGGCCGGGTGGCTCGGCGGGAGGGACGGCAGGACTGGGCGGCGCTCGCCGGCTTCTTCGCCGAATACCTCGACGTGCTCGACGCCCAAGGGTCGGTGGACTACGCGGAGCTCGTCCATCGCGCATCGCTGCTCGCGGAGGATCCGGAGGTCGGGCCCGGCCTGCGCGAGCGCTTCCGGGCGGTCTTCATCGACGAGTACCAGGACACCGACCCGGCCCAGGAGCGGCTGCTGCAGGCGCTGGCCGGTGGGGGTCGCGACCTGGTGGTCGTCGGTGACCCGGACCAGGCGATCTACGCCTTTCGTGGCGCCCAGGTGCAGGGTCTGCTGCAGTTCCCGGACCGCTTCCCGCAGGCGGGCGGCCCCCCGGCGCCGGTGATCGCGTTGCGCACCTGCCGGCGCTCCGGGCCGGTCCTGCTGGAGGCCACCCGTCTGGTGGCGCGGCGGCTCCCCACACCCGGGCTGCCGGTCGACCGGGTGCGCGCCCACCGGGCGCTGCAGCCCGGGGTCGGTGGGCCCGCGGGGCTGGTCGAGGCGCACACCCACCCCTCCACCGGTGCCGAGGCCGACGCGATCGCCGAGCTGCTGCGCAGGGAGCACCTCGAGCGGGGCACCGAGTGGTCGCGGATGGCCGTGCTGGTCCGCTCGGGCGCCCGCTCGATCCCGCTGCTGCGGCGGGTGCTCTCGGCGGCTGGCGTGCCGCTCGAGGTGGCCGGCGACGAGCTGCCGCTGGCCCGTGAGCCGGCGGTCGCCCCGCTGCTGCTGGCCCTGCGCGTCGCCGCGAACCCGGCGGCGCTCACGGCAGAGACGGCCCGGCAGCTACTGCTGTCGCCGCTCGGCGGCGCCGAGCCCGCCGCCCTGCGCCGGCTGGGCCGGGTGCTGCGCTCGATCGACGGGCAAGCGGCGCGCGAGGCGGCGGAGACCGGCGAGGTGCCGGGGCGGCTGCCCCTGCCCTCGGCGGAGCTGCTGCGCGCGGCGGTCGCGGATCCCCGGGTGTTACTGATGGTCGAGCCACGCACGGCCCGTCCCGCGATCCGGCTGTCCACCGTGCTCTCCCGGGCCAGTGAGGCATTGGCGGCCGGACCGGAGCAAGCCCTGTGGGAGCTCTGGCACGGCAGCACCTGGCCGGACCGGCTGGAGGCTGCCTCGCGCGGCGGGGGGTCGGCCGGCCGCTCGGCCGACCGCGACCTCGACGCGGTGGTGTCGCTGTTCGCCAGCATCGGACGGGCCGCGGAGCGCCGCCGCGTCGCCGGCGTCGGCACGCTGCTCGACGAGATCGAGGCGCAGCAGATCCCGGGCGACACCCTGGCGGAGCGGGGGGTGCGCGGTGCGGCGGTGCGGCTGCTGACGGCCCACCGGAGCAAGGGGCTCGAGTGGGATGTCGTCGTCGTGGCCGGGGTGCAGGAGGGCCTCTGGCCCGACCTGCGCCAGCGGTCGACGCTGCTCCAGCCGGACCGGCTGGCGCCTCCGCACGAGCCGGCGCTTCGCGAACCGACCGGTCGCACCGAACTGCTCGCCGACGAGCGCCGGCTGTTCTACGTCGCCCTGACCCGCGCCCGCCGGCGGGTCGTCGTCACCGCCGTCGCCGGGCTGGAGGAGGACGGCGAGCGCCCGAGCCGCTTCCTGAACGAGCTCGGCATCGAGGTGCAGGCGCATCTCGACCGCACCGCGCGACCCCTGTCGCTGCCCTCGCTCGTCGCCGCGTTGCGCCGCATGTCCGTCGACCCGGAGCGCACGCCGGCCGCCCGGCTCGCCGCCGCCGGTCGGCTCGCCCGGCTCGCCGCCGCGTCCGACGACGACGGGAGACCGCTGGCCCCGGCTGCGCACCCGTCCCGCTGGTGGGGGCTGACGCCGGTGACGGCGAGCGACACCCCCGTCCACCCCGCGGGGACCGCTGTTGCGTTGTCCGGCACGTCGCTGTCCGGGCTCGACACGTGCCCACTGCGGTGGTTCCTGGAGCACGAGGTGCACGCCGGCCAGGCCACCAGCTCGGCGATGGGATTCGGCGGCGTCGTGCACGCGCTCGCCGACGAGGTGGCCACCGGGCGGACACCGGCCGACCTCGACGTGCTGATGGTCCGGCTCGACACGGTCTGGGCGCAGCTGGCCTACGACGCACCCTGGCAGTCCGCGCAGCAGCACGACCAGGCTCGCGACGCGCTGCGCCGGTTCCTGTCCTGGCATGCGGCGGCGCGCGACCGGACCCTGGTCGCCACCGAGATCAGCTTCGCCGTCGAGATCTCCGCACCCAGCGGCGCCGTGCTGCTGCGCGGATTCCTGGACCGCGTCGAGCTGGACCGGGACGGCCGGGTGCACGTCGTCGACCTCAAGACCGGCCGCCGGCCGCTCAGCAGGACCGAGCTCGACGGCCACGCGCAGCTCGGGAGCTACCAGCTGGCCGTCCGGCACGGCGCGCTCGACGCCGTGCTCCCCGAGCGGCCGGAGGTCGCGGGCGCCGAGCTGGTTCTGCTCCGCGTCGAGGCCGGCGCCACGGAGGGTGGCGGGCCGAAGGTGCAGGGGCAGCCCGAGCTGGAGCGGTCCCCCAACTGGGTCGAGGAGCTGCTCGACACCGCGGTCCGCCGGGTGCTCGGGGAGAGCTTTCCGCCTACCCCGCAGGACAGCTGCGGCCGCTGCCCGTTCCTGACCTGCTGCCCGGCCCAGTCCGAGGGCCGGCAGGTGGTGTCATGACACCGGGCGACCTGCGGGACCTGCTCGGCATCCCTTTCACCACACAGCAGCTGGCCGCGGCGACCGCGCCACTTGCCCCCGGTCTGGTGGTGGCCGGGGCCGGCTCGGGCAAGACGAGCGTGATGGCTGCTCGGGTGGTCTGGCTGGTGGGCACCGGCCAGGTGGCAGCCGACGAGGTGCTGGGCCTGACGTTCACCAACAAGGCGGCGGCTGAGCTGTCAGGTCGGTTACGCGAAAGCCTGCTGTCCGCCGGCATCTTGCCGCGAGCGGCGGCGACCGACGCGGACACCGAGCCGGGCGAGCCCGTCGTGTCGACCTACCACGCCTTTGCCGGCCGGCTCGTCGCCGAGCACGGCCTCCGGCTCGGGGTCGAACCGCGCTCCCGCCTGCTCGCCGACGCCACCCGCTACCAGCTTGCCGCCCGGGTGCTGCGCCGCCACCGCGGGCCGATCCGGCACCTCACGAGCCCGTTGTCGATGCTGGTCGGGGACCTGGTCAACCTCGAGGCCGAGCTGTCCGAGCACCTCGTCGACCCGGCTGCGCTCGAAGCGTGGGACGCCGAGTGGTGTGCCCTCGTCGAGCAGGCCTGCGCCGCCGTCGACGGGCGCCCGGGAACCAAGGGCCACTGCGACAAGCTGCGCGACATGGCCTCGGTCGGCCGCAGGCGCATCGAGCTGACGACGCTCGTGCGTGCTTACCGAGCCGCAAAGGTGGACCTCGACGCCATCGACTTCGGTGATCAGGTTGCGCTCGCGGCGCGCCTCGCCGAGCAGGTGCCGGAGGTCGGCGTCGCCGAGCGGGCACGGTCCCTGGTGGTGCTGCTCGATGAATACCAGGACACCAGCGTCGCGCAGCGGCGGATGCTCGTCGGGTTGTTCGGCGGCGGCCACCCGGTCACCGCGGTCGGCGACCCGTGCCAGGCGATCTA
>JAHWJP010000173.1 GCA_019348355.1 Actinomycetota bacterium | reverse complement strand
GCCCCGCCACCCTTGGGCATCGCCCGCTTCCGGGACCTCTGCCTCGACGCCAACGACCCGGCGCTCGTCGGTGGCTTCTGGGCCGCCGTGCTCGGCCGGCAGGTCCACCCCGACGAGGACGGCCCCGACGTCTTCCTCCCGACCGGCGCCGACGGGGGGCCCGCCATCTACGTCAACGCCGTGCCGGAGCCCAAGGCCGTCAAGGACCGCATCCACCTCGACGTCACCCTCGAGCCGACACAGGAGATTCCCGACCTGCTGAGGCTCGGAGCGACGATCGTCACCGAGCCGGGTGAGGTGCGCTGGTGGGTGCTCGCCGACCCGGAGGGCAACGAGTTCTGCGCCTTCCTGCCCGATGCCGACGCCAGCAACGACGCCGACGCCGAGGTCGCGCCGTGACCAGCCTCGACCTGACCGCCGACCCGGTCTCGCTCACCGCCGCCCTGGTCGACGTGCCGAGCGTCTCGGGCACCGAGCAGGTCCTGGCCGACCTGGTGGAGCAGTCGCTCACCGCCCTGCCGCACCTCACCGTCGAGCGACAGGGCAACAACGTGGTGGCCCGTACGCACCTCGGCCGCGAGCGTCGCATCCTGCTCGCCGGTCACCTCGACACCGTGCCGGTCGCCGACAACCTGCCGAGCCGCCGGGACGGTGACCGGCTCTACGGCTGCGGCACCTCGGACATGAAGAGCGGCGACGCCGTGTTGCTGCACCTGGCCGCGACGCTGGCCGCCCCCGCGTACGACCTGACGTTCGTGCTCTACGACAACGAGGAGGTGGAGGCGGACCGCAACGGCCTGAAACGGCTCGTCGACACCCGACGCGACCTGCTGGCGGCAGACCTCGCCATCCTCATGGAGCCGACCAGCGGGCAGGTCGAGGGCGGCTGCCAAGGGACCCTGCGCGTCCGGCTCGCTCTGTTCGGCCGGCGCGCCCACAGCGCCCGCGGCTGGCTCGGCGAGAACGCCATCCATGCAGCCGCCCCCCTGCTGACCACGCTCGGCCGCTACGACGCGCGCAGCGTCGAGATTGACGGCTGCACCTACCGGGAGGGGCTCAACGCCGTCTCCATCGGCGGCGGCGTCGCCGGCAACGTCATCCCCGACGAGTGCACGGTGACGGTCAACTTCCGTTTCGCCCCGGACCGATCCGAGGCGCAGGCGCTGCAGCACGTCCGCGAGGTGCTTTCCCCGTACGACGTGGAGCTGGTCGACTCCGCTCCCGGCGCCCTGCCTGGGCTCGCCGCACCGGCTGCGGCTGCCTTCGTCGCGGCGGTGAGCCCCGGTGGTGCGACGGCGAAGTACGGCTGGACCGACGTCGCCCGCTTCGCCGCCCTCGGCATCCCGGCCGTGAACTACGGGCCGGGCGACCCGAACCTCGCCCACACCCGGGAGGAGTCGGTCGAGGTTGCGCTCATCTCCGCGAGCGAGCAGGCGCTGCGGGCCTACCTGTCCTAGCTCACCCGCCCCCAACCGCTGATCTTCGCGGAGTTCACAGGGTGGGCATCCTGTGAACTCCCCGAAGATCTTGCCGGGTGCGGGCTGCGGCGCGGGACGGGCCGGCTAGGCAGCCGCAGGCAGATCCGTCGTCAGCACCGGTGCGCCCGAGGCGTCCATGATGACGAAGTTCACTGTGTCCGGACGCAGCAGGGCCGCCTGCATGTTGCAGGTCAACGTCTTCTCACCCGTGCCGAGGAACTCCCCCGCCGGCAGCAGGCGGCCGTCGCGACTGCGGAACGCCGCCCGGAAGGTCTCACCGGCGGCGAAGCCGGTGCCGACCATCCGCACCTCGACGCCCCAGGTGTGCGGGATGAGGCCGGCGGTCTGCACCTGCGGCGAGGACGGGCTGGTCCCTTCGAGCGTCAGGGACTCGATCGGCACAGTGGCGCTCGGCGATGACGAGGGCAGGGCCACCGGCAGGACAGGACGAGGATCGCGGTTCACTGCCGCTCCCAGCCCGATTCCGGCGGCCAGGACCACGACACCGCCGGCGACGGCCAGGAACGCACGTCGCTGACCGGCGCGGGCCGTCCGGCGGGCCAGTCGGGCCGCCCGGGCGTCCACGAGCGAGCGTTCCTCGGCGACGGCCGTGCGGATCTGGACACCGAGGCCGGCAGGTGGTGTCGCGAGATCGGAGAGCCGGTCTGGATCGACGCCACGCAGGTCGTCGGCCAACGGGGCGATCTCGGCGAGCTCGGCGCGGCAGGTCGCGCATCCGTCGAGGTGCGCCACCAGTGCGGGCGCCACATCCGGTGGCAGGGCGCTCAGGGCGTAGGAACCCAGCAGTTCCCGCAGCCGCCGGTGTTCGGAGTCTTCGATCACGGTGTGATCCCCATCTCGTCCATCGCGACGCGAAGTGCCTTCAGCCCGTAGAACACCCGGCTGCGCAGCGTGCCGATCGGGATCGACATCTCGGCGGCCACCTCGGCGTACGCCCGCTCCTTCAGGTGGGTCTGCACGATGGCCGAACGGTGCTCCTCGGAGATCCGCAGCAGCGCCTCCTCGACCACCCAGGACCGCAGCAGCCGCTCGCTCGGGTCGTCGACGGTGCCACCGACCGCCTCGGCCGTGGGCGGATCGACAAGGTTGCCCTGCCAGGGACGGGCGCCGGCCGCCCGCGTGTGGTCGATCATCGCGTTGCGGGCGATGGCGAACAGCCACACCCGCAGCGAGGCCAGCTCAGGGTCGAAGCGGTCAGCGGCGCGCCAGGCCCGAAGGAACGTCTCCTGCACGACGTCCTGGGCGGCACCAGGATCGGCGAGGCCACGGAGCACGAAGCGGTAGAGCTCCGGTCCGTGCGCCACATAGGCGGCATGCACCTCGTCCTCGTCACTCAGGCCGGCGGTTACCGGCGCCTCCTCCAGCTGCACGACAGTCCCTACGTAGCCCGAGTGCCATTGATTCACCCCTGGCAAGGCAGGATCGGCGACGATGACGCTTTCCGACCGGTTGCCGGCTCCGATGCGGGAGTCCGGTTCGCCTGACCCCGACGCCGTCTTCGAGGCGTTCGTGTCGTGGACGACCGAGCTGGGGCTGGCGCTCTATCCCGCGCAGGTCGAGGCGCTGCTCGAGATCGTCACGGACAGCCACGTCATCCTGTCCACACCGACCGGCTCGGGCAAGTCGCTGGTGGCCGCCGGGGCACAGTTCGCCGCCCTCGCCGCCGGCCGACGCAGCTTCTACACAGCGCCCATCAAGGCGCTGGTCAGCGAGAAGTTCTTCGCCCTCTGCACGACGTTCGGCGCCGACAACGTCGGGATGATGACCGGCGACGCGACCGTCAACGGCCACGCCCCGGTGATCTGCTGCACCGCCGAGATCCTGGCGAACCTGGCCCTGCGCGAGGGGGCGGACGCGGACGCCGGGCTCGTTGTCATGGACGAGTTCCACTTCTACGCCGAGCCGGACCGCGGTTGGGCGTGGCAGGTCCCGCTGCTGGAGCTGACCCGTACGCAGTTCGTGCTCATGTCCGCGACGCTCGGCGACGTCACGCGCTTCGAGCAGGCGCTGACCCGGCGAAGCGGTCGCCCGACCGCCGTCGTCACCAGCGTCGACCGGCCGGTCCCGCTGTCCTTCGAGTACGTCACGACGCCGCTGCACGAGACGCTCGAGGAGCTGCTGAGCACCCACCGGGCGCCGGTCTACGTCGTGCACTTCACGCAGGCCGCCGCTGTCGAGCAGGCGCAGGCGCTGATGAGCGTCAACGTCTGCACCCGGGCCGAGAAGGACGCGATCGCCGACCTGATCGGTGACTTCCGCTTCACCGCCGGTTTCGGGCGGGCGCTGTCCCGGCTGGTCCGGCACGGCATCGGGGTGCATCACGCAGGGATGCTGCCGAAGTACCGGCGGCTCGTCGAACTGCTCGCCCAGGCCGGCCTGCTCAAAGTCGTCTGCGGCACCGACACCCTCGGCGTCGGCATCAACGTGCCGATCCGGACGGTGCTGTTCACCGGCCTGACGAAGTACGACGGCGTGCGCACCCGTCATCTCAAGGCCCGCGAGTTCCACCAGATCGCCGGCCGGGCAGGCAGAGCCGGCTACGACACCGCCGGCAATGTGGTCGTGCAGGCGCCCGAGCACGACGTCGAGAACGCCAAGCGGATCGCCAAGGCGGGCGACGACCCGAAGAAGCTCAAGCGGGTGGAGCGCAAGCGCGCCCCGGAGGGTTTCGTCTCATGGGGAAACCCGACCTTCGAGCGGCTGGTGGCGGCCGAGCCGGAGGTGCTGACCTCCAGCTTCCGGGTCAGCCACGCCATGCTGCTGCAAATCGTCCAGCGGCCCGGCGACTTCTTCGCCCACATGCGAAGGCTGCTGCTCGACAACGACGAGCCGCGGGTCAACCAGCGCCGGCTGGTCCGCAAGGCCATCCACGTGTACCGGGCGCTGCTGCAGGCCGGCGTCATCGAGCGGCTCGCCGCGCCGGACAGCCGCGGCCGTACGGTCCGGCTCACCGTCGACCTGCAGGCCGACTTCGCCCTGGACCAGCCGCTTTCGCCGTTCGCCGTCGCGGCGCTGGAGCTGCTCGACCGGGAGAGCCCGACCTACGCCCTGGATGTCCTGTCGGTCATGGAGTCGACGCTGGACGACCCCCGGCAGGTCCTGGCGGCGCAGCGCAACAAGGCCAAGGGCGAAGCCGTTGCGGAGATGAAGCAGCAGGGGATCGAGTACGACGAGCGGATGGAGCTGCTCGAGCAGATCAGTTATCCGCAGCCGCTGGCCGAGGAGCTGTTCGCCGCGTTCGAGACCTACCGCGGCGGCCACCCGTGGGTCGCTGACGAGGAGCTGTCGCCCAAGTCGATCGCCCGGGACCTCTCCGAGCGGGCGATGACGTTCGTCGAGTACGTCGGCTACTACTCCCTCGCCCGCTCGGAGGGGCTGGTGCTGCGCTACCTCGCCGACGCCTACAAGGCGCTGCGCCGGACGGTGCCCGAGTCGGTGCGCACCGAGGAGGTCGAGGACCTCATCTCCTGGCTGGGCGAGCTGGTGCGGCAGGTCGACTCCAGCCTGCTGGAGGAGTGGGAGGCGCTGCGCTCACCGACCG
>JAHWJP010000172.1 GCA_019348355.1 Actinomycetota bacterium | reverse complement strand
CTTCGCCGCCTTCGCCCGGCAGCCCACGCAGGTGCGCTCCGGGCCCGGTTGGCGAGCCATCGACAAGTCTAGCGCGCTCGGCTCGCGCGGGGCGGCCCGCCGCCTCCCGGCTACGGCTCCTCCGTGCGGGAGGCAGCGGGAACGGGGAACTCGTTGTCGCTGTGAATGTCGATCCGCCAGCCGGTGAGCCGCGCCGCGAGACGGGCGTTCTGCCCCTCCTTACCGATCGCGAGCGAGAGCTGGTAGTCCGGAACCACGACGCGCGCGGAGCGCTGGACCAGGTCGACGACCTCCACCGAGCTGACTCTGGCCGGCGACAGCGCGCTCGCGACGTAGCGGGCTGGATCCTCCGACCAGTCCACGATGTCGATCTTCTCGCCGTGCAGCTCGGTCGTCACGGCCCGCACCCGTGAACCCACCGGGCCGATGCACGCGCCCTTGGCGTTGAGCCCGGCCACCGTCGAGCGCACGGCGATCTTCGTACGGTGTCCGGCCTCCCGGGCCAGTCCGGCGATCTCGACCGAGCCGTCCGCGATCTCGGGCACCTCGAGCGCGAACAGCCCGCGTACCAGCTCAGGGTGTGTACGCGACAGCGTCACCGACGCGCCGCGCTGGCCCCGGCCGACCGAGATCACCCGGCACTTCAGCCGGCTGCCGTGGGTGTAGATCTCGCCGGGCACCTGCTCCGACTGCGGCAGGACGGCCTCGAGGGCCCCCTCCCCCGAGCCGAGCAGCACCATGACGTTGCGGTTCGGCGGGGCGCCCGGACGCTGCGGGGCCTGCTGGATGATCCCGGTCACGACGTCGCCTTCCCGCCCGGCGTACTCGCCGTAGGACAGGGCGCTCTCCGCCTCGCGCAGCCGCTGCAGGATCACCTGCTTGGCGGTGCTGGCGGCGATCCGACCGAACCCCTCGGGGGTGTGCTCGTGCTCCCCTGCCAGCGTGCCGTCCTCGGCCAGCTCCTGCGCGAAGACGTGAACCTCGCCGGTCGTGCGGTCGAGCTCGACGCGGGCCTGTGGCTGCGCGCCCTCGGTGTGCTTGTAGGCCATGAGCAGGGCCGTCTCGATCGCCCCGACGACGAGGTCGAACGAGATCTCCTTCTCCCGCTCGAGTCCGCGCAGGGCGGCCATGTCAATCTTCATGCGTCCCCCGCAGGCAAGGCCGGACGGGAGAACTCGACCTGCACGGCGCCGGACGTCACGTCGGCGTAGGCCAGCGTCTGCTCCGCGCCGTCGACCTCGAGGGTGATCCCCGTCTCGTCCGCAGCCACCACCCGGCCGGTCAGCGGCGCCCCGTCGCGCCGGGAGGCGGTCGCGAGCCGGCCGGTGTTGCGCCGCCAGTGCCGCGGCTCGGTCAGCGGCCGGTCCACGCCGGGCGAGGACACCTCGAGGACGTACGCCGCGGCGAGCGGTCCGGGGCCGGCGTCGTCCGCCGCGTCGAGCGCGTCGCCGAGGGCCCGGCTGACCTGCGCGACGTCGTCCAGCGTCACACCGTCGTCCTTGTCCACCAGCACACGCACGACTGTGCGCCGGCCGGCCGCCGTGACGCTCAGGCTCTCCAGATCGCAGCCGGCGGCCTCGACGACCGGCCGCAGCCGGTCGGTCAGCTCGGGAACGGAGACAGTCATGGTGCAGGCCTGCCTCTCATGGCGATGCACCCCGCGCGGGACGCCGGGCGAGCGTTTCGAGCCTAGCCGCAGCCGACGCACCATCCGGGCTGCTCCGGGCTGCGAACGTCTGTCGATGACATCGGGCGCAGGCAGTCGGCACCGTCAGGCGACCGCTCGCCTCGCGGCGCTGTCGCTCGTCGCCCTACTGCTGGCGTCCTGCACCTCGGGCGACCCCACCTCGACGGCCACCGGCACGGCCAGCCAGGCAGCGACCGGTGCCGCAGCCAGCTCGAGCCGGACCGCCGAGTTGGCAGCCGGCCTGACGCAGGTGCTCGTCGAGCGGGTCTACGTCACGCAGGCCGCTCGAAACGCTGTCGCTTCGAGCGCGGCGCGCGCCGACCCGCCGTCGGCCGAAGCCTCACGGGTCGCGCTCGACGCCAGCTCGCAGGCCGTCGCAAGCGTGCTCGGTGCGGTCTATGACGATGCCCAGCCGCCGCTGCTGCTGGCGCTGCGAGGGGTGGACCGGCTGCAGCTGGAACACGCCCTGACCCTCTCGCAAGGGGACGTGGCGGTGGCCGCGGTGGCCCGCGCCGCGCTGGAGCAGGCGCAGCTGGAGCTGTCGGCGGTGCTGCGCCGCATCGTCCCTGCGCTCGGCGCGGAGCAAATCCGCGACCGGCTGATGCCCGACCTCGAGGCGCAGCTGGCCGCAGGGGGCGCTGACCCGTACACCGCCTTGCGCACGGCCGCGGCTCGGGCTCGCGACACCGCTCGCGTCCTGACCGACGCTATCGCCGAGGACCGGCAGTTGGGCGTGTCCGGTACTCGGGCGTCCAGGCTGCGCGCCGACCTCACCGCGCTGCTCACCGAGCACGTCCTGCTGGCTGGCGGGCTGGCCGGCGAGCTGGCGAAGGCCGATGGCGGCGCTGTGGCCAGTGCCCGCTCCGCCCTCGACGCCAACGCGCTGGAGTTCGCAGCGGTCCTGGGTCGCAGCTATCCCGCGATGAACGAACCCTTCCTGCAGGCATGGGCGGCACACGTGGTCCGGGTGGAGGACTACACGCGGGCGGCGGCGACCGGGGGCGCGCCCCAGGGCGAGGCCCTGCGGGGCTTCGCCGATGCGCTGGCCGACCTGCTCGCCCAGAACGTCGTCGGGCTGCCGGCCGGCCGGATCAGCGCAGAGCTGGCACCGGCGCTGGAGGCCATGCTGCGCGCCATCGACGCAGCTGCGAACGGTTCACCGGACGTGCCGGCCGAGCTCCGCCGCGCTGCCGCCACGACGCCGGCCCCCGCCGCCCTGCTCGCGGCCGCGATCGCCGAGGACCTGCGACTGCGCTGATCGGTTGCTGCGTGTGCCCAGACATGTGACAGGGTCGTCGCCGATGAGCGCCGACCTGGGCCCGAGCCGGCGCCGTGTCCTGACCGCCGCCGGCGCAGCGGTTCTCGCGAGCGCGCTGAGCTCGTGCACGTCCGAGCCGGCGCCTCCCCCTCCGATCGACCCCGACGACGCCCTGCGCGATGCCGCCGTCGAACGCGAACAGTCGCTGCTGCAGGCGTACGACGCCGTCCTGCTCGCTGTGCCCGAGCTGACGGCGCGACTGCTTCCGCTACGCGACCAGCACCTCGAGCACCTGAGCGCGGTGCGCCCCCCGGTCGCGACACCGCTGCCTTCGGCGTCAGCGTCAGCGTCGCCCCCCGTCGCGAGCGTGCCGGAGGTGCCGGCCGTCCCACTCGCGCCGACGACGGCCGAGGCCCTGGCCGGCTTGGCCGCCGCCGAGCGCACGGCCGCCTCGGCGCACGCCCTGGCGGCGCTGCGCGCGGCGGACCGGCCCCTGGCCGGGTTGCTCGCGTCGCTGTCCGCGAGCGAGGCGAGCCACCCGGTGGCCCTGTCGTGAGCGAGCCGCTGCTGGCCACGCTGCTCGCGGCCGAGCACGCCGCGGTCTACGGCTACGGCGTGCTGGGGGCTCGCCTCGAGGAGGTCTCCCGCGCCGCAGCGCGAACCGCGGTCGTCAGCCACCGCTCCCGTCGCGACCAGCTGGTCGCGCTGCTGCGGAGCTTCGACGTCGTCCCGGAGCCTGCCCTGCCCGCCTACGACGTGGACGCCCGCACGCCAGCCCAGGCGCTTGCCCTGGCGACCCGGCTGGAGGACGGCCTGTCGGTCCGCTGGCGTGACCTCGTGGTCGGGACCGACGACCGCAGTCTGCGTGAGCTCGGGGTGGCCGGGCTGCAGGAAACGGCCGTACGAGCGGCGCAGTGGCGGCTGCTCGCCGGCGATCAGCAGGTCACCCTGGCGCTGCCTGGAGTCGCCTGATCCGGCTGCCCACCCGCCGGCCGCGTGGGAGCCTGCAGTCGTGACATGGGTCGTGAGCAGGCAGAACGGCAGTTCACACATCGTGCGACCCGGTCTCCGGACCCGTGCCGCAGCACGGCGGCAACGCGAGGTCTCCACCACGCAGCTGGAGGCGTTCCGCCGCGCCGGCTCTGCCGTGTTCGAGCTGGCGCTGCTCGTCGACCAGCGCCGGACCGAGCTGGCCGCACAGGGCCGACACCCGTGGGACGCCGACGACGCCACCCGCTCCCTGCTGCTGGCCGTGTGGAACGCCCGTGCGCTGCAGGCCATGGGATCGGAACTGCTCGACTCCGACCGCCGGGAGGACCCGCGAACAACCGGCTTCGTCCCGCCGGTGACACATCAACAGATCTGGGACTTCTTCGAGCCGGTCGCGGGTTGGATCAGCCTGGCTCGTCGGGCAGCCGCGAGCCCGCAGGTTTTCGTCGGCATGGAGGTCGACCTGCCGGCCGCGCTGCCGCCGCTGCTTCCCCTGCGGTCCGGACCGCGCAAGCACCTCAAGGGACTGCTGACGGCCGGTGATGCCATGGACCACCTGCTCCAGCAGGAGCTCGGTGTCGTGTTGAACGCCGGACGCCCACCGGCGCGGTACGCCGTCCTGCTCGGACGTCTGGAAGAGCTCGCAGCGCAGGCCCGTGCGTCGCTGCACTACGCCCAAGGACTCTGGGACCCCCACTACAGCGACGAGCTGGCAACGGTCATCCTCGGGCACTTGTACCCCGCGCTCGTGCTGGAGTTCCACCTCGGTCAGTTCCTCGCCCTTCCCGAACTGGTCGTGCGCTACCGCGCCGGAGCCACAACGCCCTGACGGGTCACCAGCTGAACGGGCGCGAGCCGCCGCCGCCTGGACAGGACCCATCCGGGAGCTGAACTCAGACGAAAGAGGAGTATCGGCGCATCCGCGCACGATTTCTCCGAGAATCGCCTCATGCGGAAGGAGCTGACGGTGGCTTACACCTTCGCTTGAAAGGACGCTGACCACTCCTGCAGTTGGCAGGGAAAGGGCAACAGCGAGCAGGAACTCATGGACAAGGTGGCCGAACACACGGCTAAGAAGCACGCGGTGCACACCATGAGCGACACGATCGTCAACGAAGTGAAGC
>JAHWJP010000171.1 GCA_019348355.1 Actinomycetota bacterium | reverse complement strand
TCCCCGTCGGAACCCGAGGGCGACGGCCTGCGCGCGGTCGTTGACCCCGAGCTTGCGGAACAGCCGCCGGGCATGGGTCTTGATCGTGTCCTCGGACAGGTAGAGATCCTTGCCGATCTGGCCGTTGCTCTTGCCCTGGCTCATGCCGGTGAGCACCTGCAGCTCGCGCTCGGTCAGCGAACCACCGGGTGGAGCGACCCGGGTGGCCTCGCGGCCGGCGAGGGCCCGGCGCAGCGAGGGCTCGACCAGGTCGTCGCCGTCGAGCGCGTGGGCGACCGCTGCGCACAGCTGCTCGTGGCTGACGTCCTTGAGCAGGTAGCCGCAGGCGCCGTGCGAGACAGCACACGCCACCTGCTCGCGGTCGTCGGCAGCGGTGAGCATGAGCACCTTCGCGCCGGGGTGCGCAGCCACGAGCCGGCGGGTGGCCTCGAGACCACCGAGACCGGGCATCCGCACATCCATGAGGACGAGGTCGGGATGCTCGTGCGGATAGCGCGCGAGGACCTCCTCGCCACTCGCCGCCGTCTCCACCCGGTCGACGCCGGGCACGCCCTCGACGAACGTGCGCAGCCCTTCGCGCACGATCCGGTGGTCGTCGCAGATCAGCACGGTCGTCACGGATTGTCCTTGTCGTCGTCGAACGGGTTCGCGAGCGGGAGCAGCAGCCGGGTGCAGGCGCTGTCCGCGACGAGCTCGCCGCCGAGCGCCCGAGCCCGGACCGACCAGCCGTCGACGGTGTCGAGCGGGCCGCCGACATCCAGCGCGGCGCCTGCACTGCAGCGCGCCAGCCGGACGGGCAGGACGGTCGAGACGTTGCGGCTGACGGCCTGCACGAGGCGGTACGCCGCGGCCCCGGCGGCCGGTGACAGGGCAGCCGGGACACCGGTGTCGAGGCGGACCGACAGTCCGGGCAGCCCAGCGCTCGCGCGTTGCTCGGACAGCGCCGTGAGGGCGTCCGACAGGCCGCCGGCACCCCGGGGACGCAGCAGCCACATCTCCCGGCGGAGGGCCACGAGCGCCTCCTGCACGGCCGCGCGGGCGAGGGCCGGGTCGGCCGCCCCCCGGACGCTCGCGTCGCAGGCGTAGCGGGCGGCGACGAGCGTCTGGAGCGGGCCGTCATGGAGCCGGTCGGCAAGGGCGTCGAGCTCGGCGTCGGCAAGCTCCAGCAGGTCGCCGGGCATGGAACGGACCGACTGCACCGTCGACCGCCTCCCGGGCGCCGGGCCGCGCCTGGTGCGCGGTTCCCGGTCTGCATCGGCAGCAGCAGGCCGCGACGTGAGGGTTGCCGGGTGACGATCCTCAGCCTTCGAGCAGCGCCGCGACATCCGGCCGGGCCAGCCACTCCGCGCGCACGCCGGGGGGCAGGTCGGAGGCCAGCGTGAGGACCGCCGCGCGAGCCGCGGCCAGGCTGCTCGCGCTCTCGTCCGGGTCCTGTTCGGCCACCAGCGCCCCGAGCAGCGCACGGGCCGGCCAGACCAGCGGGAGCGTCCCGAGGGACTCGGCGAGCGTTGCTGCCTGCCGCAGCGTGGCGGCGGCGGCGCCCTCACCCTCACCGGCCTGGTCGCCCGAGACCTGGGCGATGCCAAGGATCAGCAGCCCCTTCGCGACATGCCTCGGCGCCTTGGCGTGCTCGGCCCGGTCCACGGCCTCCTGCGCCGCCACCACGGCCTGCTCGACCCGGCCGTCGAGCAGCAACGCCTCGGCCTCGGTCCAGCCGAGCCGGACCCGCTGGCGCCACCATGACTCTGACCGGGGGGGCACCAGGGCGCGGGCGTGCTCGAGGCGGACCGAGGCCTCGTCGGGGTCGTCGAGGCCGATCGCATCGGAGGCAAGGCCGAGCTGCGCGTCGAAGGCGGCCTCGCCCTGACCGTCGGTGAGCGCGAGCGCCTCGAGGTCGGAGGCGCGGGCGACGGCGTGCCGGCCCAGCTGGCGATGGACGCTTGCCACCGTGGCGGCCGCGAACGAGGCGAACAGCCGCTGCTCAGGTGTCGCGTCCCCGGCGCGACCCGTCTCGATGATCGGGGACAGCACGGTGAGAGCGCCGCCGTACCGCCCGCCGGCGCCGAGCGCGACCCCGAGCAGCCACCCCGCGGCCGCCATCTCGACCGAGAGGCCCTGCTCCTCGGCGAGCACGACCGCCTGCTCGAGGACACCGACGGCTGCCGCCGGCGTGCCGTGGAAGGTGGCGTGCTCACCTCTCGTGAGCAGGCCGTCGAGCTCGTCGGGGGCGGTCACGCACCGCAGGCTAACCGGCCGTCCCGATCCAGCCGGGCTCAGGCTCCGAGGGCCTGCTCGACCAGCGCCACCGCGTGGGCCAGGTCGACGGCCACGGTCACCCGGCTGGGCAGCCGCTCGACGGCCCACCCGGGGCCGCCGACCAGCAGCACGGTCGCCGGCCGGGTCATCGGCAGGTCCGCCAGAACCTGTTCGTCGGCGGTGCCAGGCAGACAGGACCAGAGGAACAGCGCGCCCGCCCCCGTACGCCGCAGCGCGGCTTCGAGCGCCGCGGCCGGCAGCGCGGCGCCGAGCGTGCGGGTGGCGATCCCGCGCTCGGCCAGCGCTGCCCCGAGCGCATGCAGGGGAAGTGCGTGTTGCTCGTCGGGGGCGCAGGCGAGCAGCACCGGCCGGCGGCCCGGGGGGCACAGCACACCGTCGCCGACCGCACGCAGCACGACGGCGGCGCAGTCCGACAGCGAGTGCTCCACCTCGACCCCCTCACCGGTCGCGGCCCAGCGGGCACCGACGGCAACGAGCACGGGGCGCAGCACGTGGTCCCAGGTGTGCAGCACACCGTGCCTCGCGACCTGCTCGCGCAGCATCTCGGTCACCGACTCGCTGTCGAGCGCCATCGCGGCCCGACCCAGACCACGTACGGCGGCGTCCGCCCCGGCCAGCGCGAGGACCTGCCCGACGGGACCGCCCCCGCCCCCGGCGAGCCGTCCGTCGAATCCGGGCAGCGGTGCGGCCGGACCGGGCGAGGCGGAGGGCTGACCGCGTGCGACGCGGGCCGCCTCCCCGGGCGGCACGCCGCTCATGATCAGTCGGCGCATGGTCTGCAGACGTACGACGTCGTCCGCCGAGTAGCGACGGTGCGCTCCGGCGGTGTGGCCGCCCGGACCGAGGCCGTACCGGCGGTCCCAGGTCCGCAGGGTGGCCGGCGCCACCCCCAGCCGGTGGGCGACCGCCGCGACGGTCAGCCGCGCATCGTGCGGCTCATCCATCCGGTCGGCGTCCACCTGCGAAGGATGAGGGTGGGGCCGCGGCGGCACAACTCGGTCGCTGGGCTCCGTACGACGAAGTGAAGGTCACAAATCGGGCAACCCGAAGAGGGTTGAACAACTTGTGAAGCGGTATTACAGTCAGGTACGAGGGAGCCCCGGGACCCGGACTCCCATCGACGAGGGGACGACCATGACCGACATCTCGCGCCTGCCCGGTCCCCAGTCGGATCTGTGGGAGTGGCAGCTCCAAGGGGCCTGTCGAGGCAAGGACACGGAGCTGTTCTTCCACCCCGAGGGCGAGCGCGGCCCGAGCCGGAGCAACCGCGAGGCCGCGGCGAAGTCGGTGTGCGCCGCTTGCCCGGTGCGCCTGCAGTGCCGAGCCCACGCGCTCGCCTCGCACGAGCCGTACGGCGTGTGGGGCGGGCTGTCCGAGCACGAACGGGAAGCTCTTGTGGACAGCGTGCAGGCGGCCGCCAGCTGACGGCGCGCCGGCAAGGTAGGCAGACGCAGCGTCACCTCCCGGCGTAACCTGTCGTTCATACGGTGGGTGGCCCTCTGGCCGCACAGTGTCGTGTTCACCTAGCCGGGAGTGGCCAGCAGTGCCTGTCGCGTCACAGCTGAAGGCACCATCGAGGACTCGCCTCATGCAGTGGGTCGCCGCGGTCGGCGTGCTCACCCTCGCCGGCTGCCTCACGGCCGAGCCGGAGGCGCGATCCGGCCCGGAGGCGCTGAGCGTCGCCACCGCCGAGGTGCCCGTGCCGGCGCCCGTTGCCTCAGCTCCTCCCCCTGCCGTGCCGGCCGCGGTCCCGGCGCCGGACCGAGCACGGCCACCGGTCGTCGTGCCGGTGCGCGAGCTCGGTGAACGACGCCGGCCCGATGTCCTCGTCACCCGCGCCGAACCGCTGCCGCCAGAGTCGATCAACCAGCTGGCCGCGCTGTCCCCCGAGGGCGGCGCGGTCACCTTCCGCGCCGGCATCGTGCGGATCGGCGACAAGGACGTCCGCGCCGTCGGGGTCGACCCGTCCACCTTCCGGGCCTTCACGGCGGAGGGGACGGCCGAGGCCACCGCCGTCTGGGAGTCGATCGCGCGCGGCGAGGTCGTCGCGTCCCACGAAGCCGGCCAGGCGCTCGCTCTCACCCTCGGCCAGGCGGTGCCGGTCGCGGCGCCGGGCACGGCGCCCCTGTCGCTGCGGCTCGGCGCGCTCGCCACCACCGGCGTGCCGGGAGCCGACCTCGTCGTCGGCGAGGAGACCGCCCAGGCACTGGGTCTGCCGATGTCCACCGCCATGCTGCTGACCGCCGGGACGGACAACGCGGGGAAGGTGAAGGACCCGGTCGTGTTCGCCGGCAAGGTCCGCTCCATCACCGGCGAGGCAGCCCAGGTGGACCTGCTGACCGCGCCGGTGTCCAACCCGGTGGCGCTGCTCACCGGGGCCAAGGCTGCCAAGGCCTTCGGCGCCTTCTCCTACCGCTACTTCCCGGACGGCACCATCGAGCCGGACGCCAGGTGGGTCCGCGCCAACATCCAGTCCGCCACGCTGCCGATCATGGGGCGGGTCACCTGCCACAAGCTGATGATCCCGCAGCTGCGCGGCGCGCTGCAGGCCGTCGTCGACGCGGGCCTGGGCGATCAGCTGAAGACCTTCGACGGCTGCTACGTACCGCGTTTCATCGAGAGCAACCCGGAGAACTCGATCTCCCTGCACACCTGGGGCATCGCGATCGACATGGACGCAGCCACCAACTACCGCGGCATCCGGGGCACGATGCACCCCGAGATCGTCAACATCTTCAAGCGCTGGGGATTTCGCTGGGGCGGCGACTGGGCCTACACCGACCCGATGCACTTCGAGCTCGCCG
>JAHWJP010000170.1 GCA_019348355.1 Actinomycetota bacterium | reverse complement strand
GGCGTGCTGCTCAACATCTCCGGCGGCAGCGACCTCGGGCTGTTCGAGATCAACGAGGCGGCACAACTGGTTGCGGATGCCGCCCACCCCGAGGCCAACATCATCTTTGGCGCGGTCATCGACGACGCGCTCGGCGACGAGGTGCGCGTCACGGTCATCGCCGCCGGCTTCGACGCGGGTGCCCCGACGCCGGTGCGCCGGGTCGAGACCCGCCGCCCCGAGCCGCCGCCGCCCCCGCCGCCCCCGCCCCCGCCCGCCCCGGCCTTCACCCCGACCGCACTGCGGCCGCGTCCGGCGACCCCGGCCCCGCCGCCGCGCCGCACCGTCGTCTTCGAGGATGACCTCGACGTGCCCGACTTCCTCAAGTAGGCGTGCAGCTGCTGCCGGCCGGGCTGCCTTCCCCGGCGGCCGGCGGCTTCACGACCCGCACCGGTGGTGTCAGCACGGCGCCGTACCTCTCCCTCAACCTGGGTCTGCACGTGGCCGACGACCCGGACCGGGTGCAGACCAATCGGGAGCGGGCCGCCTCGGCGGTGGGCCTGCCTGTGGAGGCGCTCGTGTTCGCCGCTCAGGTGCACGGCCCGGCGGTGGCCGTCGTGGAGGCAGCGGCCAGCGGGATGGCGATGAGCGGCGTGGATGGTCTCGTCACCACCACCCCCGGTCTGTGCCTGGTCGTGCTCGCGGCCGACTGCCTGCCGGTCCTGCTCGCCGATCCGGCCGCCGGCGTGGTGGCTGCCGCCCACGCCGGCCGGGCGGGTCTGGCCGCCGGCGTCCTGCAGGAGACCGTCGCCGCGATGGTTCGGCTCGGTGCGACGGCCGCGGGGACGACGGCGGTGCTGGGTCCGGCCGCCTGCGGACGCTGCTACGAGCTGCCCACCTCGCTGGCCGACCAGGTCGGCATGGCCGTCCCCGGTTCGCGCTCGACGACCCGACAGGGGACGGCCGGGGTCGACCTCGCGCAGGGAGCGGCCGGCCTGCTGGCAGCGGCCGGCGTCGCCCGCATCCGCGCCGTCGGCGGCTGCACCATCGAGCAGCCCGAGACGTTCTTCTCCTACCGTCGCGACGGGATCACGGGACGGCACGGCGCCCTTGTCCAACTCTCATGAGTCGGGCCGAGGCCCTTGCCGCGGCCCTGGCCGCCCTGGAGGTGCGCCTGGCGGCTGCCTGCGCCGCGGCCGGCCGCCAGCGGGAGCAGATCGTCCTGATCGCGGTCAGCAAGACCCATCCGGTCGGCGACATCGAGATCCTGCGCTCCCTCGGCGTCGAGGACTTCGGCGAGAACCGCGACCAGGAGGCGAGGCACAAGGCCGCCGAGGTCTCCGGCGTGCGCTGGCACTTCGTCGGCAGTCTGCAGACCAACAAGGCGGGCAGCGTCACGTCGTACGCCGATGTCGTGCACTCGGTGGACCGACTCCCGCTCGTGGCCGCGCTGTCGGGTGGCGCCGGCCGTTCCGGCCGCGAGCTGGACGTGCTGCTGCAGGTCAGCCTCGACGGTGACCCGGCCCGGGGCGGTGCCCGGACCGACAAGGTGCCGGGCCTCGCCGCTGCCGTGGCGGCTGCGCCAGGCCTGCGGCTGCGCGGCGTGATGGCCATCGCGCCGCGTGGCGGCCCGGTCGTGGCCGCCGCGGGGTTCGCCGTCCTGCACGAGGTGGCGCTGCGGCTGCGCGAGGAGCACCCGGACGCCCGCGCCGTGAGCGCCGGCATGACCAGTGACCTGGAACAGGCCATCGCGGCCGGCGCGACACACCTTCGTATCGGGACGGCCCTGTTCGGCCGTCGATCGCCTCGACTCCGGTAGTCTGCGCCGCGACAGCGCCGCGCCCAGCGGTGTCGGCGAGTGACCTGATCGAGCCCGACCACGAGGAGTCCCGAATGCCCGGCGCCATGCGCAAGTTGGGTCTCTACCTGGGGCTGGTCGAGGACGACGACGAGCGGGACCGCCGTGACGCCGACGACGCCTACGACGACGAGGACGAGCAGGTCGACGAGCCGGCGCCCGTGACGGCGCGCCGCTGGTCGGCCAGCGACAGCGCCGGCACAGCGACGATGCGCCGGCCGGCCGAGACACCGGCGCGAAGCCGCGGCGCGGTCGCCCTGGACACCTCGCCGCGCACCCCGGCCGCTCCGGCCGCCGAGGACTCCTACCGGATCACGACGTTGCAGCCCCGCACCTACAACGAGGCCCGGACGATCGGCGAGCACTTCCGCCAGGGGACACCGGTCATCATGAACCTCACCGAGATGGACGACGGCGACGCCAAGCGCCTCGTCGACTTCGCCGCCGGCTTGATCTTCGGTCTGCGTGGCCGCATCGAGCGGGTCACGAACAAGGTGTTCCTGCTGTCGCCGGAGCACGTCCGGGTCACGGCCGAGGACAAGGCGCGCATCGCCGAGGGCGGCTTTTTCAACCAGTCCTGAGCGGGCTACGACCCACCGAGACCGAGCCATCTACCGATCAGGAGCATCGCACCCGTGCCGGCCGTCGCGTCCACTGTCTACTACGTGCTGCTGGTCTTCCTGCTGCTCCTGATCTTCCGGCTGGTGATGGAGTACGTCTTCTTGCTGGCCCGCTCCTATCAGCCGGCCGGTCCGGTCGCCGTCGCGCTGGAGCTGGCCTACTCCGTGACGGATCCGCCGCTCAAGGCGCTGCGCAAGATCCTGCCGCCGCTACGGATCGGGCAGATCAACCTCGACCTCGGCTTTCTCGTACTGTTCATCGTGGTGCGCATCCTCATGAGTGTGGTAGGTGGCTACCGATGAACCCGGCCCGCTCCCGTCCCCCGGAAGAGTTGTGACGCCGTGCCGCTGACTCCCACCGATGTTGCCAACAAGCAGTTCCGGATCGCCTTTCGTGGTTACTCGCTCGACGAGGTCGATGCCTTCCTCGACGAGGTCGAGGCCGAGCTCAGCCGTCTGCTGCGCGACAACTCCGAGCTGAAGAACCGACCGGCCGCCCCCGCACCGGCTGCCGCGCCGCCGCCGGCCGCCGGGCCCACGGTGGCTGAGCCGATGCTGGGGATGCAGGGCCAGGAGGCCGCGCTGCGCACGTTGCTGCTCGCGCAGCGCACGGCTGACCAGGCCGTCGCCGAGGCGCGCGCCGAGGCCGAGCAGATCGTCTCGGCAGCCCGGTCGGAGGCGGAGACCACCGTGACTGCGGCCAAGAGGGAGGCGCAGAGCGTGGTAGCGGCTGCACGCAGTCAGGCCGAGAGCACGATCTCGACGGCCAAGAGCCGGGCGGCTCGGGTGGAGGCCGATGCGACCGCGCAGGCCCAGGCGGCGACTGGCAACCTGGAGGAGCAGCGGCGCCGGCTCGAGAGCCGCATCGAGGAGCTGCGCGCCTTCGAGCGGGAGTACCGCACCCGCCTGAAGGCCTACCTGCAGACCCAGCTGCGAGACCTGGACAGCCGGTCCGGTCCGGACGACGCCGGTGCCGGCGTACCAGCAGGCGCCCGGTCGGCCGCCGTGAGCTCGCCACCCGCAGGAGCCGGTGGACGCCCGCGAAGCGCAGCGCCGCCGCGACCGGAGACCGGCGGGGACCATCGCCCTCCCGACGGCCCCGCGCGCGAGGCGCCGACATCTGGGCCGCGGGCCGTTCAGCGACTGTCCGTGAGTGGCCACGAGCCGGTCGGGCCGTTCGCGGTCGACTCCCGGGGTCGGCCCTCCGACCGCGAAAGTGAGCCGCCTGCACCCCGCTGACGCCGGCGCCCGACCCCGATTTGGGTGCTTGTGTCAGAAGCTGATGTCGCACAGACGTGCCGCCGCTAGGCTGCACGTGCACCACGCCCTGAAACGTGCCGGAGGATCCACAGCGTGATCGTCATCAGCGGGGCTCTCGTCCTCGTCGCCCTCGTTCTTCTCGTCATCGGCGTCACCATGCCGGACCTCGACTTCGTCTATGCCTCCATCGTTGTCAGCCTGGTCTCGCTGATCTTCTTGATCATCGGCATCCTGCAGCGTCGCGGTTCGTCGTCGGCAGCAGCAGCCCCGTCGGAGCGGGCGCCGGTCACGATGTCCAGGCCGGCCGCTGAACGAGCCGAGGAGCAGCAGGTCACGGCCGTCTCGCCTCGGCCCGCGTCCGGCGGCTGGTCCAAGGCCGGCGACGGTGGGCGCAGGACGGCGACGGCCAGCGCCGCCCCGGCGGTTGCCGTCAAGAGCTTCCCGCCGAAGGCCGCGCCGCCCGTGGACGAGCCGATGGACGAGCCCATGGACGAGTCGGACGGGACCGTGCTGATCGTCCCGGGGCGGCCGAGGTACCACGTCGAGGGTTGCCGCTTCGTCGCCGGCAAGTCGGCTGACGAGGTCGACGTGCTCGATGCGCGGGACGACGGCTTCACACCGTGCGGGTTCTGCAAGCCGGATGCGGTGCTGGCCGGACAGGCACAGCTCGACGAGGAGCCACTCGAGCTGGATGCCCAGGACGAGGACGTCGCCCCGCCGGTACCGGCCGCCGCCACGTCCCGCCGCAGGAGCACGGCAGACGGCACGCGTGCCGTGGGCGACCAGCCCCCGCTGGCGGCACGAGCCAAGGGCGCGCTGACGAAGGTCGGCGCAACGACATCGAAGCTCGCCAAGGTTCTTCCCACCCCCTCCGCCTCGGGTAAGGACACCTCCGACACCGCGGATCACGAGCCGTCCCAGCCGGTCGAGCCGGCGGCGGCCGCGTCGGCGCCAGCCAGGGCGGCTACGTCCACGACCGGCAAGCCCCTCGTGCGCAAGCCCGCCGCGAAGGCCGTGACGGTCGACCCCGCACCGCACAAGCCGGCTGCATCCGAGCCCATGTTGGCCAAGCCGGTTCCGGTCAAGCCCTCGGGCAGCAGGACCGGCACGGGCAAGCCGGTGCCGGCGGGGACCGCCGCCGCAGCTGCCACCTCGACAGGCAAGCCGGCGCCCGCCAGGTCGGCGCCTGCGCCGACGACGTCACCCGCGTCAGCCCGAGCCAAGCCCATGGTCAGGAAGCCGGGCGCGAAGGCCGTGACGGTCGACTCCGCACCGCACAAGCCGGCTGCATCCGAGCCGAAGCTGGCCAAGCCGGTGCCGGTCAAGCCACCGACTCGGTCCACTGCGGCCAAGCCCGCCCCGGCCGAGC
>JAHWJP010000008.1:41914-46737 GCA_019348355.1 Actinomycetota bacterium | reverse complement strand
CGAGTCGTCCCGGCGGGATCTCGGTGCAATGGCACTTCGACAAGTCATTGAGCGACCTGGACAGGACACAGGCTGCCGCCAGCGTGATGGAGCACGCGAAGCGGTTGGAGCGCACCTTCCGGACTGAGCGTCAGGAGCTCCAGCCGTCACCCCGACAAGTGATGCAGTGCAGTTGGTCCTCACAGTGCGTCGCGTTCCTGGGGACGTCGTCACCGGGGACCTGGAGGCGGGGTTCAACAGCTACCAGTGCACACGCCGGTCGCTCGAAGCCCCGTGCGACGTCATCTAACAGGCGCGACGACGTGACTCGAGCCAACTCGACGACGTCTGTCGGTTCAGCCGTCGTGGTGATGTGTCACATAGAGCACCGGCGGGTTGGGCTCGTCCGCCGACTCAGACAGGTCCGCCGGCGCCCGGCACTTTCCCGGACAACCGGCAGGCGATGCTTGTGGGACTACAACGGTCAGGACGAGGGACTCAGCCCGCCGCCACCGGTGAGCTGGCCGAGCAGCTCATGGCACTTCCTCGCCCGTTCTGCGTCCTGCTCGGCGCACTGCTGGAAGAAGGACTGGACGTCGTCGTGGCCCTCGGCGTCCTGGACGTAGGCATCGTAGGCCTGACTCGCCTCGAGGGCGTGGTACTGCACGCTGACCAGGTTGTAGACGATGTCGTCGGCTGGGCTGTGCTGACTGGCCATGAAGTCTCCTCGTGTCGGCTGTCGTACCGGCATGCCCAATCGCGCCGAGGCAAACCGGCGGGTCGCCGGCGCTACGGCCCGGTGACATGTCACTGGTACGCACCATGCGATTCGACCTGTCAAACGCCCGGGGCCCGGCGGCACCACGCACGCCGGAGCTCAGCGCCGCACCTGCGAGTCGAGCAGGCGCCGTACCTCATCGTCCGTGGTCTGGCCGAACCCGGTGTAGTAAACGCCGACCGCGCCGAAGGAGACCGGCGCGTGCAGACACACCACGTCGTCCGCGACGTCAGCAACCAACTGGCAGCTCGCGGACGCGCCGACCGGAACGGCGACGACGATCCTGCCCGGACCCGAGGCCCGCACGCCTCCACGGCGGCGCGCATCGTCGCCCCGGTGGCGAGGCCGTCATCGACGAGAACGACTGTAAGACCGGCCAGCTGGACGGCAGACCGATCACCGCGGTATGCCCGCTCCCGTCGCGCCAGCTCGCTCAGCTCGCGTTCGGCCACCTCGTCGATCGCCGCCGCGGAGATGCCGAGGTGCCGGACGATAGCCTCATTGAGCACACGGACCCCTCCGCTCGCTATCGCACCCATCGCCAGCTCCGGCTGCCCCGGGACACCGAGTTTGCGGACCACGAAGACATCGAACGACGCACCCAGCGCGGCCGCGACCTCCGCGGCGACCGGCATCCCGCCGCGAGGCAGGCCGAGAACGACCGGGTCCTCGAGTCCAGGATAGTCGGCGAGCCGGGCGGCCAGCTCCCGGCCGGCCGCAACACGATCCAGAAACGGCACAGGCATCTGCGTTTCCCTCGTTCGCACCCTGGTCGCCATCAGACGGTGGACTCGGTCAGCCACGAGCGGCGGCGTTGTCACGGTCGGCGTAGCGCAGCACCGCGCCGACGCCGCCGTTGGGTGCCTCCGCCGGCTGGTGCGGTACCAGTTGGACGTCCGAGCCGGTGCCGACCGCCGCACGGAGCAGGACGTCGACTGCAGGACCCTCACGCGGCTCGTCGACACCCAAGGCGACGATCTCTTCACGGCTGGTCCCGAGGACGGACGGCTCGGCGCCGAACCACAGCGTCCCGGTCGCGCCAGCCTCGGTGGTGAGCAGCAACGTCTCCACCTGCGCCTTGCGCAGCGCGGCGACGACATCCTCGACACCGTCACAGGCCCGCTTGACCTGCCCGCGCTCCTGGGCGAACTCCGCCAGCAGGTCCAAGGTGGCTGCGGCGACGTGCACGGCGACGGCATCGCGGACGCGCGACTGCACCAGCTGCTCGCTGCCGTCACCGCCGCGGCCACCGGGGACCTGCACGTAGCGCCCCTGCCACGCTGCCGGCAGCGCCTTGCCGACGAGGTCGAGCTCGCGCTGGTCACCCACACCGATGACGAGCTCGGCGCCGACGTGCTGGGCCAGCCGATCTGCGGACGAGGCGATGTCCTCACCGTTCTTGGTCCACACGTCCTCGGCGCGGTGTTCAACGTGCATCTGCGACCCGCCGCCCACCCCCTTCCTCATGTGCAGCGTCTCACCTTGCACGGTCACCTCGCCGGCCACGCTGTCGGTGTCGTAGTAGGCCGTGATGTCGGCACCCGTGCGGTCAGCCCTGACAACCACGTGCGGCACCCGGGCGATGACGTCGGTGACGAGCGGCAACAGCCGTGGCAGTGGCCCGATGTCGACGGCCTCGACCGCAGGCGGGGTCGACACCGGCACCGACAGGCGAACCTCGGCGTCCGGGATGCTGACGACGACGAGGCGGGACGGCCCGTCGGCATGCTCGCCTCGGGCACCGGACACAGCCGCACGGACCTCGGCGGCGACACCCCGCTCCTCCAGTTGCCTCAGGACGTTCTTCCACGCAAGGTCATAGTGCGCTGCCGCGCTCTCGACCGCGCTGTCAGCGCCGACGTGCACGGTGACGAACGGTCCTTCGGCGGTCAGGACTGGAGCGAGATCGGACAGTTCCACGGTGCCTCCAGGTGAGAACGGTCGAGCAGTCGCCGCCGACCTACCCCGTGTCAGGCCACAGCCACAGCCACGTGCTTGCGGCACGGTCGCCGTTCACCGCCCGATCGGCGAACCTGTTGTAGAAGTCGATCGCCTCGCCACCGGGAGCACGGGCCTGCTCGAGCCGGCTCGGCACCCGACGACGCACAGCACGCGGCCGGCGTCCTGCTGGAAGGCACTCGTGACGGCCAGCTTCCGACGTACCCGCGCCAAACACCAGCACGGTGTCACCGGTTCCCACCTCGGCGAGCCGGCAGCCGAACCACGCCGTCGGGTAGGTGTCGGACAGTAGGACCTACTGCCCGGCTCCTGCACCATGCTCCGACACCGTCGTGGCGAAGGTGCGGCTGGCATCGTGACCGCGGACTGCGGGTAGCTGGGAATGGTGGACCGCTTCTCCCGTCCGGCGACACGAGGTCGTCTCGCGAGCCGCTGCTCGACAGTGCGGGCGCCGGCGCCGGTTGCCCCCGGCATCCATCGGCTGGACACCGTGGGGTTGCCGGACACGCTGCTGTTCGTGCCCCGGCGAGCGCCGGGACACATGCCGTTGGTCGTGTTCTTCCATGGAGCGGGCGGCGACGCCGCGGGCAGCCTCCCGCTGGTCCAGCACGTCGCGGCTGCGGCGCAGCCTGCTCGCGCTCCTGCCGACCTCGGCCGCTTCGACCTGGGATCTTGTCGCCGGTCGTCCGGGTCACGACGTCACTGCGCTCGACGCCGCGCTGCAGCACGTCTTCGCCCGGCATGAGGTCGATCGGATCGCGTTTGCCGGCTTCTCTGACGGTGCTTCGTACGCACTGTCCCTGGGCCTGGCCAACGGAGATCTCGCCGACACCGTCCTGGCCTTCTCACCGGGTTTCGCGGCACCGCCTGAGCAGCTCGGGCAGCCGGCGGTCTGGATCTCCCACGGCGCCTCCGACACAGTGCTGCCGGTCGCCCGGTGCGGACGGCACGTCGCCAGGTCGCTGTCCGAGGCGGGATACCAGGTGAACTATGAGGAATTCGACGGCGGCCACGTCGTGCCGCCCGCACTCCTGAGCGAGGCGTTCACATGGTGGCTCGGGGACGACTGAGGCATACCCGCACCGCCGCCGGGACAGAGCGACCGCATGCACGCACCTGAGGTCACCGTCGTTCTCGCCACCCGCGACCGCCACAGCCAGCTACTGAGGAGCCTGCAGCGGCTGAGTGCGGACAGCGGGGCCGCCGCGCTCATCGTCGTCGACAACGGCTCGACGGACGGCAGCGCCGACGCCGTGGCCGCCGCGTTCCCCGATGTGCAGCTCATCCGCTCGGTGGACAACATGGGGGCCGCCGGCCGCACGCTCGGGGTGCAGGCCGCACGCACGCCCTTCGTCGCCTTCGCCGACGACGACTCCTGGTGGGCGCCGGGCGCGCTCGCCACCGCCGCACGATGCTTCGCGCAGGCGCCGCGCCTCGGACTGCTTGCCGCGCGCATCCTCGTCGGGCCGCAGGAGCGGGTGGACCCGGCCTGCACGGCCATGCGGCACAGTCCGCTGCCCGCCCGCGCCGATCTGCCGGGGCCGTCTGTCCTGGGTTTCGTCGCCTGCGGTTCTGTCGTACGCCGCGCGGTCTACCTGCAGGTCGGCGGCTTCTCCGGGCTGCTGTTCTTCGCGGGCGAGGAGTTCCTGCTCGCCCAGGACCTGGCCACGGCTGGCTGGGGGGTCGCCTACGTGGACGGCTGCGCCGACCGCTGTCCTCGGCGTTGCTGCGCACCGTCCGCCTGGTCGCCACGCTCCCGCGGGACGCCGTCTCCCGCCGCGGTCTGGCCGAGGCGGTACGCGGGCTCCCCTGGGTGCTGGCGCAGCGCCGGCCGGTGCCGCCGGAGATCGAGGCCGGCTACCGGCTGCTGGACGACATGCAACGGCGCTCCGCCGCGCGACGTTACGTTTCGTGAAACCAGCCTTTAGTGCACCCGATCCGCTATACCTCCGAGCGATTCGCGGCTGACTGGTTGGTCGAAGGGCAGCGTCGTCGATCGCACGTCCGGTTGTTGTCGGCCCGTCATGAACAACGGGCAGACAGCAGGCATGGGATTCATCATCGTGCTCATCGTCCTAGCGCTCATCTTCGGCGTCGGCAGTGTCCT
>JAHWJP010000008.1:0-41814 GCA_019348355.1 Actinomycetota bacterium | reverse complement strand
GATTCATCATCGTGCTCATCGTCCTAGCGCTCATCTTCGGCGTCGGCAGTGTCCTCGAAGGACTGGCCTGGGGCTTTCTCATCGTCCTCGGCCTCATCGTCGCGGCGGCCGTCCTGGGATACCGAAAGATATCCTCGGCTTCCTCGCGCTGAGCCGGTCCGCCATGCTGGCGAGACCAGCCGGCGACGACGGTCAGAGCATCCCCGCCGGGCGTCAGACCAGCGGCCTGGTGTCAGAGTCCGATTTCGCTTGCGTGGCGCTCCCCGACAACCGGTTGCCGGCCATCCGGTGGGCCGGCACGGAAGGTGAATCGTCAGGAAGGGCCGGCGCCGCGGACGGCCGCATCGTCGGGACAGTCGGTGGCGCTCATCGGGGCATGGGCTCCGGGATCCTCGCGGGGTGTGACAGCAGCGCGTCCACGCTGTCCACCACCTGGTCCACGGTCAGCTCGAGCAAACCTGGGTCGACCCGGCCGGCGAAGTTGTCGCCAGCCCGGCCGGCCCACAGCACCTGGTGCTGCATCCGCTCTGGCGGCGGCCCCCACAGCTGCGGCGATGTCGGGCCGAACAGCACGACCGACGGCGTCCGCAACGCCGTGGCGAGGTGCGCCACACCGGTGTCGGCGCTCACCAGCAGCCGGGCACACCCGATGAGGGCGGCCAGGCCGCGTACATCGGTGGCACCGGCCACACAGGCCGCAGACGGCAGACCGGCGGCAGCCACGACCTGCCGGGCGAGCGGGCGCTCCTGCGTACTGCCGGTGACCAGCACCCGACCCGACCCTTGCAGCCGGCGGGCCACCTGCGCCCACCGCTCGACCGGCCAGCGCCGCGAAAGTTGCGCCGCCCCGGGATGGACCAGGAGCGCGCCGCGAGCCAGCGGCGGGTCGTCGGGTACGTCGAGGTCGAGCTGGCACGGGTCGGCCGGGAAACCGGACTCGCTCAGCAGCCGGCACCAGCGGTGCACCTCGTGCTCGTCCGCCCGCCACGTCGAGGTGCGGCCGAAGGCGAGCAGGCGGTGCGGCCGGATGTCGTCGAGCACCGTGGTGCTCTGCGGGCCGCGTCCGTGCAGGTTGACCGCGAGGTCGGCGCCCGCCAGGTCCGCATCCAGCGGTGCGAGTGACCGCGCGTCGCGGACCTCGTCGACCAGTCCCGCAGGAAGCAGCGCGGCCAACGCGACGGGGCCGGCAAGGGTGATGTGGGCCGAACGGTGGGCCCGGCGCAGCGCTCGAAGTGCGGGCACAGCGGTGAGCAGGTCGCCGAGCCCCAGCGCCCGTAGGACCAGGATCCGGTAGGTGCTCACGGCGCCGGACCACCCTGGCGCAGCAGCGCGGGCAACCGCACCCACCCGGAGAGCCACCACCGCACGGCCGCGACCGGCAGCGCCACGGAGGTCACCGTCATCGTGCCCACCTCGGCGGGCGTGCGGGGCCCGGGCGCCACCCGGCGGGCGGTCAGATCGGCGGTGAGCGCCAGCCATCCGAGCCCGGCCGTCACCGCCGTGCGCTTGTCACCCCGCGCTGCCCCGGCCGCAGCGACGGCCAGCGCAGCGGTGGTGGCCAGGTGCCAGCGCCGACGACCGGGCGGTACGTGCGCGCGGGCCCGCCAGCGCCGGCCGTGCACCGCGCGCATCAGCACGTCGTCGGCGTTCCCGCGCTGGCTGCGGATGCTCTGAGTCCAGTGCGCAGGGCGTACGGGGTGGTGGACGTGCCGGTCGCCGCGCACGATCCGCCAGCCGGCCTCCTCCACCCGCAGGCCGAGGTCGGCGTCCTCCCGGTAGGCGCGCGGGAACCGCTCGTCGAAGCCGCCCACCGACAGAAGGGCCGCCCGCCGGTAGGCCAGGTCCGCCGTCGCCCACACCGCGGACTCGAGCCCGGCGGTGCTGCGCTCCCAGTCGGTCGGTCGACGACCCGCCGGGAGCGGGACGACCAGCCGTCCCTGGCTGCCTCCCACGTCGGCCGCGCAACGGGCGAGGTCGCCATGCAAGGCCTCGACCCAGTTGGGCGGTGGGAGCACGTCATCGTCGAGGAACGCGATCCAGGTCGCCCGGCTCGCCCGCCAGCCGGCGTTGCGCGCGGCCGCAGGCCCGCGGCCCCCGCCGTGGACGACAGTGACCCCCGCGGGAACCTCCAGCGGGGCAGGCTCTCCCGGCCGGTCGTCAACCACGACGACGGGCAGCCGACCGACCAGCGGCGCCAGCGCCGGCGCCAGCGACGCCCGCCCCACCGTCGGCATCACCACGGCGACCAGCGACTCGCTCACGACCGCTGGCGGTGCACGGCGAACGGACCGAGCGCGAGCAGGTCTACCGGCCCGGAGCCGAAGCACTCCAGCGCGTCGCGCGGGTCGTCGACGATCGGCCGGCCGGCGGTGTTGAGCGAGGTGTTCACCACGAGAGGGATGCCGGTGCGCCGGGCGAACGCCGCGAGCATCCGGGCGACGAGCGGCTCGTCCGCGCGGTCGACGGTCTGGATGCGGGCGCTGCCGTCAATGTGCGTGACGACCGGGATCCGCTCGCGCCACTCGGCTCGCACGCCGTGCGTGAACAGCATGTACGGCGAGGGGACCGGCCCGGAGAAGATCTCGTGGGCCCGCTCCACCAGCACCATCGGCGCGACCGGGCGGAACTGCTCGCGGCCCTTGACGTCGTTCATCCGCTCGAGGTTCTGCGGATGCCCCGGGTGCGCCAGCAGCGACCGGTGACCCAGCGCCCGCGGGCCGTACTCCGCGGCCCCCTGGAACCACGCGACGATGCCGTTGGCCGCGAGGCACTCCGCGACGGTCTCGGCGATGTCGTCTGGGCGGGTGTAGGGCACCTGCGCCGTCGTCAGCCACGCCTCGAGCTCATCGTCGCTCCAGGAGCGGCCGAGCGCAGCAGTCGCCATCGGCGCGACGGCGTCGCCGAGCGAATGCGCGACGTACATGGCGCCGCCGAGCGCTGTCCCGGAGTCGCCGGCCGCCGGCTGCACCCACACCTTTTCGAACGGCCCGCGCGCAGCCAGGACGCTGTTGGCGACGCAGTTGAGCGCCACCCCGCCCGCCATCGTCAGGGCCGTGTCGCCGGTCTGGGCGTACAGCCACGCCGCCAGCTCGAGCAGCACCTCCTGCAAGCGGATCTGCACGGTGGAGGCGAGATCGGCCTGGTCCGGGTCGATGGCGGCGGCCGGCGAACCGGCGCGTGCCGGCTTGACGAACGCACCCCACTCGATGGGCTCGACGACGAAGCCACCGTCACCGGTCGTGCGCACGAGCGACCGGAACTCCGCCAGCCACCGTGGTGTGCCGTACGACGCGAGGGCCATCACCTTGTACTCGTCGCTGCTGCGCCGGAATCCCAGGTGCTCGGTGACCTCCTCGTAGAGCAGCCCGAGCGAGTGCGGCAGCGACTGCGAGGCGAGGATCTCCAGGTCGCCGCCGATGCTGCGCCCGGCGAGGTGCGAGGCGGTCTCGCCGCGCCCGTCGAGCACCAGCACCGAGCTGTCCGGGTAGGGCGCCGCCAGGTAGGCCGATGCGGCGTGCGCCACATGGTGCGGGACGTAGCGGACGATCCCCGGGTCGAGCCCCGGCAGCGCGGTGCGCAGGAACAGCGGGGCGCGCTGCGCGTACAGCGTCCGCATCGGCTCCCAGGCGTCCTCGACGAGCCGGTCGACGGTCATCCCCTCGACCGGCGCGCACAGCGCCGGGTCGTAGGAGTAGCTCACCGCATCGAGGTCCTCGGGTCGCAGCCCGGCCTGCGCGAGGCACCAGGCGGCGGCCTGCTGCGGCACCTCCCAGGCGGCGAACGGCACGTTGTCGTGGCCGTGCTTGCGGCGGGTGAAGCGCTCCTCCTCGACCGCGGCGACGGTCACGCCGTCGACGACGAGCGCGGCCGCCGGGTCGTGGAAGACGGCGTTGATCCCGAGGACTTTCACGGCAGCTGCCTCATGGCCAACTGATTTCCTCGGCGGATGCGACGACCAGCTCCTTGATCTCGCAGCCGGGCGGCTGGCGGAGGGTGAAAATGACAGCGGCGGCGACGTCTTCAGGCCGGTTGAGCTTCGCGTCCGGTCCGGGCTTGTACTGCTCGTCGCGGTCGTCGAAGAACGCCGTCGACATCCCGCCGGGAGTCAGCAAGGTCACGCCGAGCTGCCCCTTGCTCTCGGCCTGCAAGGCCCGAGTGAACCCGACGACGCCGAACTTGCTTGCGCAGTAGGCGGTTGCGTCCCCGACGGCGCGATGGCCGAGGGTGCTGGCGACCGTGACGACGCGCGGGTTGTCGCTGCGCCGGAGGTACGGCAGGCAGGCCCGCACGACCGCGACCGTGCCGAGCAGGTTGACCAGCACGACCCGGTCCCAGTCCTGGCCGTCGACGTCGCCGAGCGCGCCGCAGCGGTCTGTCCCGGCAGCGGTGACGACCGCATCCAGAGCGCCCCCCGCCCGGTCGACGAGGCGTCTGGTCGCCGCCTCGGCTGCCCGGGTGTCGGACAGGTCGACGACCTCGTGCGGCGTCCCCTCGACCGGGACGCGGTCCAAGGCGATCGGCCGGCCGCCGGCGTCGCGGACGGCGGCGGCGACCGCCGCACCCAGTCCGCTCGCGGCGCCGGTGACGAGCACGGTCCCGAGCGAACGGTCATCGGACAGCGGCTCAGACATGCGACTCAGACATGGGGCAGGGCCTTCCTGGCAGTGGTGATCAGGGCGGTCGTGGAGTGGCCGGCGACGTAGGGCAGCACGACCGCCTGGCCGCCCCAGCCGGCGACCACCGAAGCCTCCGGCAGGTCGGTCAGGGCGTAGTCCCCGCCCTTCGCCCACAGGTCAGGGCGCAGCCGAGCCAGGGCCTCGGACGGGGTGTCCTCGTCGAACACGACGACGGCGTCGACGCAGCCGAGAGCGAGCAGGACGGCGGCGCGATCGTCCTGCGACTGCAGCGGGCGGGACGGGCCTTTCAGTCGGCAGACCGAGTCGTCGGAGTTGAGCAGGACGACCAGGCAGTCGCCGAGCGCCCGCGCCTGGGACAGGACCGCGACATGCCCGGCGTGCAGCAGGTCGAAGCAGCCACCGGTCGCGACCACCGTGCCACCCGCGGCACGCACCCTCGCCAGAAGTGCTACCGCATCGGCTTGTTCGGCAGCTCCGTCGGCGGGAGCTGCCCCATCGCCGACCTGGACGGCGGCCGCCCCGCCGGCGGCGACGAACGCGCTCGCCGCCGCCACCGCGCCGGCGACGGCTTCCGAGGGCAGTGCGCCGTCTGCGAGCAGCCCGGCGGCCGCGGAGGCGAAGCGGTCCCCGGCGCCGCACGGGTCGGGGCACGGCACCAACGGGGCCGGCAGGACCGAGGGCGGCCCGTTCCCTCCGACGAGCAGGGCGCCGCGCCCGGACAGGGTGACGGCGACGGTGGTGGCCTGCCAGCGCTCGCGCAGTTCCCGGGCGCGGGCGGTGGTGGCGGTCAGCAGCGCGCCGCTGTGGCCGGGCGCGAAGTGCGCTGCCTCGGCGCCGTTGGGGGTGGCCAGCGTGACCCCGGGCACCGGCTCCCGGCCGCGGGGGTGCGGGTCCCAGACAACAGGAGTGTGCCGCGCCACCGCGGCAGTCAGTGCCTCGCGCAGGCCGGGCGCCGAGCACACCCCCCGGCCGTAGTCGGCGACCAGCACGGCGCCGGCACCGACCAGAGCCGCACCCGCCTCGGCGGTCATCGAGCCCACCTTCCCGGGTGCCCCGCCGCGGTCGAGTCGCAGCAACGACCGGCCCTGGCTGCGAACCCGTACCTTCTCCGGAGTCGCACCGGACAGGCCAAGGTCGACGACCTCGACGCCGGCGCGGCTCAGCAGCGTCGCGAGCTCGCGTCCCGGTGCGTCCACCGCGAGGGCCGTGACGAGCACGACCTGCCGGCCGTCGGTCGCGGCGAGCAGAGCCGCGAGGCCGGCGCCGCCCGGGCGGGGGACGTCGACGGCCTCGTCCACGACAGGGACCGGCGCGTCAGGGCAGAGCCGCTCGACGGTTCCGGTGAGGTCGCGGTCGAGCAGCGCGTCGCCAACGACGACCAGCGGACGTGCTGTCACGGCGAGACCCGTTGCGGCTGGACGGCGCTGCTCGACCGGTCAGCTCCGACCTGCAGGTCGACGGCTGCACACACCAGGTGCACCGCGACCTGGTGCACCTCCTGCACCGTGGCGGTGGCCGGAGCCACGACCGTGACGGACTCGTCTGCAGCCTCCACCATCGGGTTGGGTCCGCCGCCGGTCAACGCCCAGACCGTCAGGCCGCCCTCACGGGCCGCCCGCATGGCGGCCAGCACGTTGCCGCTCCGCCCGCTCGTGGACAGCCCGAGGAAGACGTCGCCGGGGCGGCCGTGCGCCTGCACCTGGCGGGCGAAGGCGTGGTCCCAGCCGTAGTCGTTGGCGATCGCGGTCAGCGAGGAGGTCTCGGCGTGCAGGGACAGCGCCGACAGCGCCGGCCGGTCGTCGCGGTAACGCCCGACCAGCTCGGCGGTCAGGTGCTGGGCCTGGGCGGCGCTGCCACCGTTGCCGGCCACCAGCAGCCGACTGCCCCCGACCAGCGCGCCGGCGAGGTGCCGGCCCCACGCGTCCAGCCGGTCGACGTCGAGCAGCGGCAGGGCGGTCAGCAGGGCCGAGACGTGGGCGGCTCCGGACAGCAGCGGCGTCATGACAACACCTCCTGGGTGAGCAGCTGGGCGCAGGGCAGGGGCAGCAGATCGTCGTAGGCGGAGAAGGTGAGCGCGGCGACGCGGTCCCAGGAGTAGCGGGTGCGGGCCCGGCGCGCCGCCGCCTCGCCGAGGGCCCGCCGGCGTGCCGGGTCGGGCAGCAGCGCGGCCAGTGCGTCGGCGATGAGGTCGGGGCGGCGGGGCGGCACGTGCAGCCCGGTCCGGCCGTCGACGACGCTGTCGACGATCCCGCCGACCGCGGCCGCCACCACGGGGACACCGCAGGCCATGGCCTCCAGCGGCACGATCCCGAACGGCTCGTACCACGGCACGCACACGACCAGGTCGGCCGAGCGGATCAGGGCCGGGAGCTCCTTGCGCCCGACCCGGCCGCGGAAGAACACCCGATCACCGACCCCGGCCTGCTCGGCGATCTCGCGCAGCCGGGTGACCTCGGGGTGCCCGCACAACTCGCTGGAGTCCGGGCCCCCGGCGATCATCAGCTCGGTGTCCGGTCCGCCGGCGGCCCGCAGCCGGCCGAGCGCGACGATGACGTTGCCGACGCCTTTGCGCTCGATCAGCCTGCCCACGCTGAGGATCCGGTGCCGACCGTCCGGCCGCGGCTCCTGCGGCACGCCGGGATGGAAGGCGCCGAGATCGACACCGCAGGGCACCACGGACATCCGGCGGCGGTCCCCGCCGAGCCGCAGCAGTTCGAACATCTCATCGGTGCAGGTCGCCACGATCCGGTCAGCGGTGCGCACCAGCTCGGCCTCGACCGGAAGCCGCGCGACCGGGCTGCTGTCGCGTACGCCTTGGTGTCGCTTCTTGACCACGCCGAGCGCGTGGAAGGTCAGCGCGACCGGGATGCCGAGCGGCTGGGCGGCCTGCATCGCGGCGTAGCCGCTCATCCAGAAATGGGCGTGCACGATGTCCGGTCGGTGGGTCTGCCACTGCCGCCGCAGATCGGCCGCGAGGTCGTCCATCATCGGCAGCAGGTCGTCCTTCGGCACGTGCCTGGCCGGCCCGGCCGGGACGTGGTCGACGGTGACGTGCGGCGCGAGGCGGACCCGACGTGACAGGTCGGGGCCGTCACGACGGGTGTGTACGACCACGTCCGCGCCCCGTCGACCCATCGCCTCGGCCAGGGCGGCCACGTGCACGTTCTGGCCACCGGCGTCGACGCCGCCGAGCACGGCGAGCGGGCTCGCGTGCTCGGAGACCATCGCGATCCTCATGCGGTCACCTGCAGTTTCCGGGCTGGTACGCGGGTCAGCCGGCGCACCGCGTCGACGACCTCGCCGACGTCGATCCCGTCGAGGCAGGGGTGGCCAGGGACGGGGCAGGCGCGGGCGCGGGTGGCCGCGCACGGGGCGAGCTGGTCGCCGAGCAGGACGTGCTCCACGCCGAACGGCCGCCAGCGCTCGGCGGGCACGACCGGGGCGAACAGCGAGACGACCGGCGTCCCGACCGCTGCGGCGAGGTGGGCCGGGCCGGTGTTGCCGACGACCACCGCCTCGGCCCGGTCGAGCACATCGGCGAGGCCGGCCAGGTCGGTGCGGCCGCCGAGGTCGAGGGCTGATGAGGCGACCACCGAGCGGGTCAGCGACCGCTCGGATGGTCCGCCGGTCACGATGACGCGGACGCCGAAGCGCCGAAGCGCCGGAACGAGCCGGCGAAACCAGGCAGGTGAAGGGGCCCGCGCCGGCACGGACGCGCCGGGGTGCACAACCACGTAGGGCTCGTCACCGGTGAGGTGTCGGGTGTCGGGCAGCGGGCGTCTCAGGGCGAGGCCGCCGTCGTCGGCGCTCGGCAGCGGGAAGCCGGCGGCGGTTGCCAGCGAGCGCATCCGCTCCGCCTCGTGCAGTCCGGTGTCGGGCAGCCGGTGGCGCAGGTCCAGCAGCGAGCCGGGGTAGTCCTCGCTGACCGCCCCGACCCAGGGCACCCCGGCCAGGCGCAGCACGAGGGCCAGCGGCAGCGGGCTCTGGTGGAACGAGGTCAGCACCAGCGCGGCGTCGAGGCGGCGCTCCCGCAGGTCACCCACCAGCCGCTCGACCGCGCCCGGGTCGAGCGGCACCGGGTCGGCCTCGATCCACGGACAGGACCAGACCAGCACCTCGTCGACGCCCGGCAGCAGGCGCGCGGCAGCGGCGCCCCGGGGGCCGGCGAGCAGCACCACCTCGTCGGCCCCGGCGGCGACGGCCCGGGCGGCGGGCCCCGCGAGCAGCACGTCGCCGTCACTGTCGAGCCGCGCGAGCAGAACCCGCGTCACTCCGGCGCCCCGGCGAACAGCGCCCGAAGCGCGCCCGCGAGGTTGTTCGCGACGAGGGGAGCGGCGGTCACCTCCGCCGGGAGTGTGCGCGGCGTCGGGACGAGCACCGAGCGGGCGCCGGCGGCCTGCGCCGCCTCGATGTCGGCACCGATGTCACCGATCACGACGCAGTCCTGCGGCGGCACGCCCAGCGCCTCGGCGGCCTGCAGCACCATGCCGGGAGCGGGCTTGCGGCAGGCGCAGCCGTCCTGCGGTCCGTGCTCGCAGACGAAGACCGGGCCGAGCGGGCCGAGCAGCTCGGCGACGCGTGCGTTGACGGCGTCCACCTGAGCCCGGGTGAGCAGGCCGCGGGCGATGCCGCTCTGGTTCGACACGACGGCGGTCGGGATCCCGGCCGCGCGCAGCCAGGCGAGCGCCTGCGCCGCGCCGTCGACCGGCCGGACCAGGGCGGGTTCGCCGTTGTAGGCGACGTCGTGCACCAGCGTGCCGTCCCGGTCGAACAGGACAGCCCGGGGCGGGCTGCTGGTGATCCTGGGGCCGGGCACACGGCGGCCCTGCCCGGGCTGTACTGACAGAAACAGAACCGCACCCGACGGTCGGAGCCGTCAGAAGGCCCCGCGCAGATGCGTCAGGCGCGGCTGCTCCCCGCGGCGGCGCACGATGCCGACGACGTCGAAGCGCAGCTCGCCCGACCCGGCCTGCCGGTTCTCGATCAGCCACTGGCAGGCCAGGACCCGCAGCCGGCGGGCCTTGACCCGCCCCACCGCCTCCGCCGGCTCACCGAACCCGGTGCCCGCCCGGGTCTTCACCTCGACGAAGACGACGGTCCCGTCCACGTCCCGAGCCACCAGGTCCAGCTCGCCCTGCGCGCACCGCCAGTTGCGGGCCAGCACCACCATGCCTGCCGCAGTCAGGTGCCGCGCAGCCAGCTCCTCGCCGTGGCGCCCCAGCGCCTGCGTCGCGGTCTCGGTGTCGCGCATCGGTCGACCACCTCCGGCACCGATGCTCCGCCGCCGGGCGCGCCTGGGCGAGCGGTCGCGAGCCAGCTGTGGACAAGCGCTCCAGCGTCCACAGCTCGCGGGCCCGCCGCCGTCACTCCTGCGGCAGCCGGCTCCCGCGCGCGATGCCCTGCTCCTCGCTGGTGCCGGGGGCCGCCCCGTCACCGGCGGCCGGTGACGGGGCGGGGTCGCCCTGCCCCTCGTTGCCGCCGTCCGCCGAGACCGCTGCCAACGGCTCGGCCAGCTGCGGGTCCATCCGCCGCGCGCCGGCGGCCACGTCGCTCTCGACCGCCTCGCCCGCAGGCGTCGTGCCCTGCAGCCCGGGCGCCTTGTGCGACGTGCCGCCCGGCAGCCCCACTGTCGGCTCAGGGGACGACGGCGCGGTCGGGAGCGCAGCAGCAGCGTCGTGGCTCGGCGCCTGCGGGTCCCCCGCGCCGACGTTCATCGACGAGAGCTCAGGGGGCTCCTCCGGCTCCGGGGCTGCTTCCGCGATCGGCTCCGCCTTGGCCTGGTTGGTGTCCGGACTGCCCTGGCCACCGGGCTCGGTGCGGTCGCCGAGGGTGACCGGACCGCCCCCGGTCGTGTCGGTGGGCTGGCTGGGCGCGCCCGGCTCGGTCCCGGCCGGTGCGTCGTCCTGCGCGGCGTCAGTCATCCGCCCTTCCTACCCGATCACCGGCCCAACACTCAGCCTCGCCCAGAATGGGATAATGGGCTACGGTGTGGAGTACCAAAGAACAGGCAGGAGGCGGGGACCATGGGCATCACCGTCGAGACCGACGACCGGAGTCGGGTCGTGCTTCCCGGCCACAGTAACCAGCGCTTCGTGGTCGAGGAGCTCGCTGACGGCAGCCTGCTCCTGCAGCCCGCAAGGGTGGTCACCGAGGCGCAGCACGAGTACGACGCCAATCCCGAACTCCGCGAGCTCTTGGCCCGCGCTGCGGCCTCGCCCACCGTGCGGCGTCCGCGCCGAACCCGCCGCACTCAGTGAGCGACGCTTACTCACAGGTTGCCGACGACCAGCTCGATGCCCTGGAGGCGGGGCCGGACACTGACCTCTACAACGCTGTTTTGGATGCCGTGGCACTGATCCTGGAGTTCCCCGAGCAAGCGCAACGAAGGTCGACGGCGATCACCACCGTTGACGGTGTGGTCTTGCGCTTGCCGGTGGCCGGGCACCCGCCCTACAAGATCTTCTGGTCTGCACGGGGGCCGCGGGTCGAGGCGGTCTTTCCACACCCCTGACCGGCCCAGCCCAGCCCTACGGCCGCCCCTCGGGCAGCTCGAGGTCGGGCTTCTCCAGCTTCTCGACGTTGACGTCCTTGAACGTCAGCACGCGTACCGACTTCACGAACCGGGCCGGGCGGTACATGTCCCACACCCAGGCGTCGGTGAGGGTCAGCTCGAACCACACCTCCCCCTCCGCCGTGCGCGGCTGGACATCCACGGCGTTGGCCAGGTAGAAACGCCGCTCGGTCTCCACGACGAAGTCGAACTGCCGGACGATGTCGCGGTACTCCCGGTAGAGCTGCAGCTCCATCTCGGTCTCGTACTTCTCGAGCTCTTCTGCGCTCATGCGGGAACCTGCATCGACTCAGTCTGCCGCATGCAGGCCCGGACATTGACGTAGGAGAAGCGGTGCTGCGGGCAGGGGCCGTGCTCGGCGAGCGCGGCGGTGTGCTCGGGCGTGATGTAGCCCTTGTGCTGGGCGAAGTCGTACTCCGGCCAGCACTCGTGCAACTCCCGCATCAGCCGGTCGCGGGTGACCTTGGCGACGACCGACGCGGCCGCGACACAGGCCGCGACCCGGTCGCCCTTCCAGACCGCGAGCGCCGGTGCCGGCATCCCGCCGATCGGGAAACCGTCGGTCAGGACGTACGACGGGCTGGGCGCCAGCCGACAGACCGCCTGACGCATCGCCCGGACGTTCATGACGTGCAGGCCGCAGCGGTCGACCTCGGCGGACGGGACGACGACCACCGACCAGCACAGCGCCCGGCGCACCACCTCGTCGTAGGCCGCCTCCCGGGCGGCCGCGGTCAGCAGCTTGGAGTCGGCGAGCCCGGGGACCTCACCCCGCCGGCCCGCCGGCAGGACCACGGCGGCGACCACGAGCGGACCGGCGCACGCGCCCCGGCCCGCCTCGTCGGCGCCGGCGACGTGCGGGAAACCACTTCGCTGCAGCACCCGCTCGAGCGCCCACAGGCCGTTCTCGGACCGCACGACGGGTCGGGGCGCCCTCATGTCGTGAGCCGGCGGACGAGCTCGGCGAGGCCCTCCGGGTAGACGGTCTCGGTCGTCGAGCGCAGCTGCTCGACGGTCCACCAGCGGTGGTCCAGGACGAACCGCCGCTCGAAGTCGGAGAAGCCGGCAGTGTCGACGTCGTGCGCATCGATGCGGGCCAGGAAGAACTGCTCGGACTGCGCGTAGTCGACGCCCGCGAGGGTGAAGGCGGCGTCACGTTCGAGCACCACGTCACCGAGATCGTCGGGGCGAAGGACCAGTGCGGTCTCCTCGCAGACCTCGCGGACAGCGCCCTCGCGCGCACTCTCGCCGGGTTCGAGCCCGCCCCCGGGGGTGAACCACCAGGTGCCGGCGACCCGGTCGTCAGGGTCGCAGCCCAGGAACAGCAGCACCCGCCCGGCGGCGTCCACGAGCAGCACCCGGGCGGCCCGGCGCTGAAGGGGGATCGTCATGGCCGAGCCAGCGTACGAGCCCTGGCGCAGCTAGCGGCGAAGACGACGCCGCAGCGCCACGAGCGGCAGGGCGCCGACCACACCGAGGGCGTACGGCGTGGTGACCGCCGCGGCCGCCGGCAGCGCGGCGAGCTTGCCGTCGAAGATCTCCGGCACCGACAGGATGTCGGCGTTCGACACCGGCCAGACGATGACGAAGGCCCGGCCGATCACCTTGTCCTGCGGGACCGTTCCGGAGTTCGGATCGTCGATGTGGGAGCGGGAGTCGCTCGACGCGCCGCGGTGGTCACCCATGACCCACAGCCGCCCCGGTGGGACGAGCACCCCCTCTGACCCGGTCGGGCAGCTCGTCTCGCCCGTCCCGGCGGCGCAGAAAGGCAGCTGGTTGTCCTCGAACAGGTAGGGCTCGTCGAGCTCGACCGGCCGCTCGGCGCCCTCGGGTTGCACGGTGACCTTGCCGTTCGAGCAGCAGGCCACCCGATCGCCCGGGACGCCGATGACCCGCTTGATGAAGTCCTTCTCCCCCGGCGCCCCGACGCCGATGGCGCTGGTGACGGCCCGCAGCACCCGCTGGACGCCGTTCGTCGGCTCGGCGATCTGGGTCTCGGGGGTGAAGGAGTCCAGCCCGTTGAACACCACGATCTCGCCGCGGTGGATGTCGCGGAAGTCGTAGACGAGCTTGTTGACGAACACCCGGTCGCGGATGGCGAGGGTCTCCTCCATCGAGCCCGACGGGATGTAGAAGGCCTGCAGGAGGAAGGCTTTGATCAGCAGCGCGAGGCCGAGGGCGATGAGCACGAGGAACGGCAGCTCCTTGAAGAAGCTGCCCTTCTTGGCCGGTTCGCCCTTGCCGTGCCTGCCGCGCTTGCCCGAGCCGGTCTCCGGCGGTGACCCGCCAGCTGCTCCCGGAGCAGCCGGAGACTGCGTTGTGCCCGTGGCGCGCTCGTCGCTGCTCATTTCGCGAACCCTAACGGAGCGGGGCCGCCGATCGTGCCGACTCAGGCCTCGGCGGGAGCGGACGGTGCGGCGGTCGGCGGAGCCGGGGTGGCGGCAGGCTTGGCAGGCGCGGTCGTCGCGGCCACCTTGGCAGGCACCGAGAAGCGCTTCTCCTTGATCTTGGCCTTCTTGCCGCGCAGCTCGCGCAGGTAGTAGAGCTTGGCGCGCCGCACATCGCCGTGGGTGACGACTTTGATCGACTCGATCACCGGCGTGTGCACCGGGAAGGTGCGCTCGACCCCGACGCCGAAGCTCACCTTGCGGACGGTGAAGGTCTCGCGGTTGCCGCCGCCCTGCCGGCGGATGACCACGCCCTGGAAGTGCTGCACGCGCCGCCGGTTGCCTTCCACGACCCGGACGCCGACGTCGAGCGTGTCGCCCGGACGGAAGTCAGGGACGTCGTTGCGCAGCTGCGCGGCGTCGAGATCGTCCAGGATGTGCATCGGGTGCGTCGCTTCCTCGTGCGGCGGGGCGCACGCGCACGCGCCGCCGGGCTGGTGGGGTCTGGCGCCTGTCCTCGAGGACGGCGCAGCAGCCCTCTACTCTGCCACAGCGCCCGGTGGGCGAGGCGCGACCTGGTCCGGCTTGCCGGTGTCAGTCGGCCCGGCCAGCAGGTCGGGGCGGCGCGCCGCCGTACGCTCGACGGCCTGTTCCCGGCGCCACCGGGCGATGCGGGCGTGGTCCCCGGACTGGAGCACCGCCGGAACCTCGAGGCCGCGCCACACCGGCGGGCGGGTGTAGACCGGGCCTTCGAGCAGGCCCTCCATCTCGCCGGGCGCGAAGGAGTCGTCGCGGTGCGAGGCGGCGTTGCCGAGCACACCGGGCAGCAGCCGGGCGACCGCCTCGACGATGACCAGCACCGCCACCTCACCGCCCGCGAGCACGTAGTCGCCGAGGCTCACCTCCACCACCCGGAACCGCTCGGCCGCGTCGACCAGCACCCGCGCGTCGATCCCCTCGTAGCGCCCGCAGGCGAAGACCAGCCACGGCTCGGCGGCGAGCCCGGCGGCGAGCGCCTGCCTGAACGGCCGGCCGCTCGGTGACGGCACGATCAGCACCGGCTGCTCGGCCGGGCCGCCCGCCGCGAGCACCGCATCGAGCGCCTCCCCCCACGGTCCCGGCGTCATGACCATGCCAGGCCCCCCGCCGTACGGCGCGTCGTCGACGGTGCGGTGGACATCGCTGGTCCAGGTGCGCAGGTCGTGGATCCGTACGTCGAGCAGACCCCGCTCGCGGGCCTTGCCGAGCAGCGAGACCGACAGCGGCGCCAGGTAGTCCGGGAAGATCGTGACGACGTCGACGAGCACTACTGCTCCGGGGCGCTGTCCGAGAGCTCGAGCAGCCCCTCGGGCGGGTCGATGACGAGCGTGCGCGCCGCGACGTCGACCCGCGGCACCATCGCCTGAACGAACGGCACGAGCACCTCCGCGCCGTTGTCGTGGCGGCGCAGGGCCAGCACGTCGCCGTGCGGCAGGTGAAGGACGTCGACGACCTCCCCCCACCGCCCGTGGCCGAGCAGGTCGACGGCCATGCCGCGAAGGACGTGGTCGTGGAACTCGTCCTCGTCCTCGGGCGGCGGCAGCGTCGCGGCGTCGACCTGCAGCAGCGTCTGGCGCAGCAGCTCGGCGGCGTTGCGGTCCGCGACCCCTTCGAAGCCGACCATCAGCCGGCCGTTCTGGAGCCGGGCGCTGGCGACGGTCAGCGGTCCTCGCTCGGGCGGGTCGGTGAGCAGGACGGCGCCGACGGCGAAGCGGGCGTCGGGGTCGTCGGTGCGGACCTCGACAGTCACTTCGCCCTTGATCCCCTGCGGCTTGCCGATGCGCCCGACGACGAGCAGGTCCGGCTCGGCCACCAGATGAGCGCTAGACGGCGTCGGTGTCGACGACGTCCACCCGCAGGCCCCGCCCGCCCAGCGCGGTCATGACGGTGCGCAGTGCCTTGGCGGTGCGGCCGTTGCGCCCGATGACCTTGCCGAGGTCCTCGGGGTTGACCCGCACTTCGAGCGTACGGCCGCGGCGGCCGGTCACCAGCTCGACCTCGACGTCGTCGGGGTTGTCGACGATGCCCTTGACGAGGTGCTCGAGGGCGTTCTCGAGCACCGGCTAGACCTTCTCGGCGGCGGTGTCGGCGGGCGCGTCTGTCACGGCAGCCGGCGTCTCGGCGGGGGGCGTCTCCGCAGCCGGGGTGCCGGCCGCCGGAACCTCCGCGGCAGGCGGCGGTGGCGTGGCGGTCGCGTCGGCCGGCGCGGCTGCGTGCCCGGCCGGAGCCGTGTCGTCGCTCGCGACCGTCTTGGGAGCGGCCTTCTTCTTCGGCGTCGTGGCGTCGCCGCTACCGCCGAGGCTCTCGCGCGCCGCGGCCTCGAAGACCACCCGCTTGTCCACCTTGGGCTCGGCCACCAGCATGGGCGGCGGGGCCGGCAGGCCCTGGAACTTCTGCCAGTCGCCGGTGACCTTCAGGATCGCCGCGACCGGCTCGGTCGGCTGCGCGCCGACGCCGAGCCAGTAGGCCGCGCGGTCGCCGTTGACCTCGATGAAGGAGGGATCCTCCTTGGGGTGGTACTTGCCGATCGTCTCGATGACGCGCCCCTCACGCTTGGTGCGGGCGTCCGCGACGACGATGCGGTAGTAGGGCGCGCGCATCTTGCCGAGGCGCATGAGCTTGATCTTGACTGCCACTGGCGCTGGTACTCCGGTCGTGTGATGGGTGGCACCCGGCGCTGCGCGTGGGGATGCGCGGCCGGACACGTTCTGCGGACACGCCGACGTCGGGTAGAGGGCCGTCGTACAGCGGTAGCTCGCCCGACAGTCTGCCAGACGCTAGCGGGGGCGGCGCAGTCCGAACGGGTCAGGGGGCAGATCCTCGCCGGGAGCCGGCGGGAAGCCCGGGGGCAGTTGGGGGAAGCCTTGCGGCAGTTGAGGCATCCCCTGAGGCAGTGCCTTCGGCTGGGCCGGCACCTTGGGCGAACCGGCCGAGCTGGGACCGCCTCCGGCCCGGCCCGGACCCTTCTTGCCCTTCTTCCCCTGCTGCTTCTTGGCCGACCGTTGCTTGCGGCCCATGCCCGGCAGGCCGGGGATCCCGGCCATGCCGCCCATCTGCTTCATCATCTTCTGCGCGTCGTAGAAGCGGTCGACGAGGTTGTTGACCTCGGTCACCGTGACGCCGGACCCCTTGGCGATCCGGGAGCGGCGCGAACCGTTGAGGATCTTGGGCGTACGCCGCTCCTGCGGCGTCATCGAGCGGATGATCGCGGCGATGCGGTCGAGGTCCTTGTCGTCGATCTGCGCGAGCGCATCCTTCATCTGGCCCATGCCGGGCAGCATCCCGAGCAGGCTCGTCAGCGAGCCCATCTTCTTGACCTGCATCATCTGCTCGAGGAAGTCCTCGAGGTCGAAGCTCTCGCCACTGGCCAGCTTGCCGGCCATCCGCTCGGCTTCGTCGGCGTCGAAGTGCCGCTCGGCCTGCTCGATCAGGGTGAGCATGTCGCCCATGCCGAGGATGCGGGAGGCCATCCGCTCGGGGTGGAAGACGTCGAAGTCGCCGAGCTTCTCACCGGTCGAGGCGAACAGGATCGGCTGGCCGGTCAGGTGCCGCACCGACAGCGCGGCGCCACCGCGGGCGTCACCGTCGAGCTTGGTGAGCACCACACCGGTGAAGCCGACACCGTCCTGGAACGCCTGGGCGGTGACCACGGCGTCCTGGCCGATCATCGCGTCGACCACGAACAGCACCTCATCGGGCTGGACGGCGTCGCGGATGTCGGCGGCCTGCTGCATGAGCTCGGCATCGATCCCGAGCCGGCCCGCGGTGTCCACGACGACGACGTCGTAGTTCATCCGCCGGGCATGCTCGAGGGCCGTGCGCGCCGCGTCGACCGGGTCGCCGACCCCGCTGCCCGGATAGGGCGCGTAGACGTCGGTCCCCGCCTGGGCACCGACCACCTGCAGCTGCTGGACGGCGTTGGGGCGCTGAAGGTCGCAGGCCACCAGGAGCGGGGCGTGGCCCTGGGCCTTGAGGTGCTTGGCGAGCTTGCCGGCGAGCGTCGTCTTGCCGGCCCCCTGCAGGCCGGCCAGCATGATCACCGTCGGCGCCGTCTTGGCGTAGCGGATCAGCCGGGTCTGGCCCCCGAGGATCCCGATCAGCTCTTCGTTGACGATCTTGACGACCTGCTGGGCCGGGTTCAGCGCCTGGCTGACCTCCACGCCACGCGCGCGCTCCTTCACGGCGGTGATGAAGGCCTTGACGACGGGCAGCGCCACATCGGCCTCGAGCAGGGCGATGCGGATCTCGCGGGCGGTGGCGTCGATGTCGGCGTCGGACAGTCGGCCCTTGCCCCGCAGGGAGGTGAAGACCTTGTCGAGCCGGTCGGACAGCGTGTCGAACATGCGGCCCCAGTACTTCGAGGTGGGCGGTCGGAAGCGGTTGTCGAAGCCTAGTCCGAGGGCGCTGAGGTTGACGCGCGCGACGTCATCGGAGGACGCTCAGGTGCCAGGCGGGCCGGGGGGGTGCGCCGTCAGGGGGGCGACATGGCTGACACACCGCACGGGACGCACGCGCGACTCGCACCTGGGCTCCCGGAGGAGGTGCGCGAGCAGCTGGACCGCGAGGGCCGGACGCCGGTCTTCGACCCGACGCTCGGCGTCGAGGTGGACCGCCCCGTACGCACGACCACCCCGCCGCACCGACTGGTGGCTCTCGGCGACTCGCTCACCCACGGCTTCCAGAGCGGGGCCGTGTTCGCCACCGACCTGTCCTACCCGGCGATCATCGCCCACGAGTTGGGCTGGTCGGACTCCTACCGCTACCCGCGGTACGGCGGGCCCGGCGGCGGGCTGCCGCTGAACCTGGAGTTCCTGCTGCGCGAGCTCGAGGAGCGGTACGGCCGCGACCTGAGCCCGTGGGAGCTGCCGCTCGCGCTGTTCCGGGCGCGGTCGTGGATGGACGGCGTCGAGGACTACTGGGAGCGCGGTCCGGGTCGGGTCGCTCCAGTCGTCCGTGCCTACAACCACGCACTCGCGGTCTACGGGTGGGATCTGCGCGACGCCCTCAGCTCGACCGCTGCCGGCTGCGAGGCGGCCGTCGCGACGCCCAAGGACGATCTGCTCTCCCAGGTCGTCGAGAACCACGTCCAGCGCGCCGCGCTGCACGTCTATCCGCACTGGTCGACGTCGACCAGCCAGCAGACCCTGCTCGACGCGGCGAAGGCACTCGGCGAGCAGGGCGCAGCCGCAGGCGAGCCCGGCATCGAGACGCTCATCGTGTTCCTCGGCGCCAACAACTGTCTGGGCAGCGTGACCAGGCTGAAGGTCGCCTGGAGCGGCGAGGACTTCCAGGACCTGACCGCCAAGAACGCCTACACCGTCTGGCAGCCCGAGCACTTCCGGATCGAGTACGCCGAGTTGGTCCGGGCCGTCGAGCCGGTGAACGCCCGCCACGTCATCTGGTGCACCGTGCCACACGTGACCATCGCGCCGGTGGCCCGAGGCCTCGGCAGCAAGACCACGCCGGGTTCGCCCTACTTCCCCTACTACAGCCGCCCCTGGATCGCGGCGTCGGCGTTCAACCCGGCACAGGACGAGCACATCACCGGCGCAGAGGCACAAGCGGTCGACGCGGCCATCGACCTCTACAACGAGGCGATCGAGGGACACGTGCGGCAGGGCCGCGAAGCAGGCCGCGACTGGTACCTGCTCGACATCGCCGGGCTGCTGGACCGGCTCGCCTCCCGCCGCTACATCGACGACCCGAACGCCCGCCCCTCGTGGTGGACGCCCTATCCGCTGCCGCCGTCGCTGGCCGCGCTGGACCCCGTACCCGATTCGCGGTTCCTGACCGGCGACGGCAAGGGCGGGCGGGCGACCGGCGGGCTGTTCTCGCTCGACGGTGTGCACCCGACCACCATCTGCTACGGGATGATCGCGCAGGAGATGGTCAACATCATGCGGCTCGCCGGCGTGGAGTTCCTGCAGGGCAGCGGCGCCCTGCGCACCGATCCGGTCTCCGTCGACTTCGAGCGTCTGCTCTTGCGGGACACTCTCGTCCGGCACCCGCCGCAGCTACTGAGGTCGACACTGGACATCCTCGGCTGGGCCGACCAGACGCTCGACTGGGTGCGGAAGGCACTGCGTTTCAAGGCCTGATCAAGAGGTGCTCGGTGGCCGGAGTCTTGGAGGAATGCCGGCCACCGAGCACGATTCACTTGCCGCAGCCGCAGTTGCAGGCGGCGGCGGCCTCATCGGTCTGAGCCTGCTGCTGCTCGTCGCTCGACGGCGCTGCGCAGCAAGCGCATCCGCACTCGCATGCCTCGTCCTTGGTCTCCTCGGGCTGTGTGGTGGTCATGTGTCACCTCCCTCCGGGATCGGGTCATGACCACACTCCACATCTGGCCCCAGGGGCCAGGTCAAGCGGGCACCACATCCTGGGCGGCCGACCGGTTCGTACGCGCCCGTGGTCTGCCGGTTCTGCCGCCCCGCGGCTTCGCCGCCAGCCGGGAGGACTTTGCCGACTGGGCCGACGGACGGCGGCGGCTGCTGATGGAGGACTTCTACCGCTGGCAACGGACCCGGCACGACCTGCTCATGGAGGGAACCGACCCCGTCGGCGGGCGCTGGAACTTCGATCACGACAATCGCGAACCGCCCCCGCGGACCACCATTTTGGGGTTGACCGGGCCCTGGCTCCCGGACGAGGACGACATCGACGCCGAGGTCCGTGCCGACCTGGATCGCTGGGAACGTGACGGCCGGGTCAGCTTCGTCGGGGAAGATGCACCGCGTTGGGCGCCGGCGACCCGCACCCAGGCGTTGACGGCACTCGCCCACTTCGTCGAGCACCGGTTCCCGCACTTCGGGCCGACCGAGGACGCCATGCTCGGCGCCGACCCCTGGATGGCGCACAGCGCGCTGTCGCCCGCCCTCAACCTCGGGCTGCTGCACCCGTTGGAGTGCGTGCACGCCGCTGAAGCCGCCTACCGCGACGGGGCAGCCCCGCTGTCGTCGGTCGAGGGCTACGTCCGGCAGGTGATCGGCTGGCGGGAGTACATCTGGTCGATCTACTGGCACGTCCCCGACGACTATCGCTTCGGCAACGCCCTGTTCACGGGCGGAAATTTGCCGACGTGGTTTCGCGATCTCGACGCGGGCGGAGAGGTCGTCGCGAACTGCCTGTCATCGGTCCTGCGCGATCTTCGCGAGCGGGCTGGGTGCACCACATCCCGCGGCTGATGGTGCTCGGCAACTACGCGCTGCAGCGGGGCTGGGATCCGGCGCAGCTCACCGCCTGGTTCCACGAGGCGTTCGTCGACGGCTACGACTGGGTGATGCTGCCCAACGTCACGGGCATGAGCCAGCACGCGGACGGCGGACTGATGGCCACCAAGCCGTACGCCGCCGGCGGCGCGTACCTCAACCGGATGAGCGACTACTGCGGGAATTGCGCGTACGACCCGAAGGTCAGGGTCGGTCCCACCGCCTGCCCTTACACGGCTGGCTATTGGGCTTTCCTCGACCGCAACGCCGAGGCCCTGCGCGACAACTCTCGGATGCGGCAGCCGCTGGCCGGGCTCGCCCGGCTGCGCGACCTCGAGGCAACCGTCGAGCAGGAGCGATTGCGGGGTGACAAGCCGCCGTGACCGATGCGCCCGTGCTGCAGATCTCGGCGCCGCTGGTCCTGACGCTGATGCTCGACGCCGCATCGCAGGAGTGGTTCGACGTCCTGCGCGGCAAGCACTTCCCGCCGGAGCGCAACCACCTCGCCGCCCATGTGACGCTGTTCCACGCCCTGCCCGGGGACCGGCTCGAGCAGGTGACCGTGGACATCCGGGCAGCCGCCGAGCGAGAACCGTTCCCCCTCGCCGTGACCGGTGTGCGGTCGCTCGGCCGCGGGGTGGCCTTCGAGCTGGCCGCGGCCGAGGTGAGCGACCTGCATGCCGGCCTCTCGGCACAGTGGCAGCCGTGGCTCACCGCCCAGGACCGTCAGCGGCTCGCACCACACGTGACGGTGCAGAACAAGGTCGAGCCGGCTGCTGCCCGACGGCTGCACGCGCAGCTGAGCGCCGGCTTCCACCGCTTCGACGTGACGGCGCAGGGACTCGCGCTGTGGCGGTACGAAGGTGGGCCGTGGTCAGCGGTGGAGGCCGCACCGTTTCGTACTCCAGCCGACCGCCGCGGCGTGACGTGATGCTCACCGAAGGGCGGCCAGCACCGAGCGCTCCACGTCGTCCCGCAGAACTGGATCGTGAAGCTTCCCGCCGTCCGGCCCGACGAGGTAGAAGGCGTCCACGACGTCAGCCCCGAGCGTCGAGATGTGTGCGGTCCGCACGTCGACCCCGCAGCGGGCCAGCGCGCAGGTGATCCGGTGCAACACCCCGAGCGCGTCGGCGGCCCGCACCTCGAGGACAGTCGCGGTCTGCGAGGCATCGTCGACGAGGTGCACCGTCGCCGACAGCGGCGGCAGAAAGAGCCTGGGGGCGTAGGCCGCCTCGCGGGCGGCCAGCATCGGCTCGAGGTCCAGCTCTCCGTCAAGGGCACGCCGCAGGTCGTCGCGGACGACGGTCCAGTCCGGCAGCCGGCCGAACCGGGGTGCGACCCGGCAGACGTTGACGGCGGTCCCGTTGCGCGGAAACAGCGAGGCCGAGCGCACGTCGAGGCGGTGCAGGGCCAGCACGCCGGTGAACAGCCCCAGCAGGCCGGGACGGTCGGGGGCGACCACGGTGACCTCGTCGTCCTGGGCCTGCAGGGCGAAGACCCGCCCGGCGACCAGCCTCTCCTGCCAGTCGGCGAGCGGCGCCGGACCGGGCGGCGGCGTGCCCGCGAGCAGCGCGGCGGTCCGCGCCACGAGGGAGTCGACGAGCCCGGCCTTCCAGCTCGACCAGGCAGCCGGGCCGGTCGCGGCGGCGTCGGCTTCGGACAGTGCGTGCAGCAACTCGAGCACCTGCCCGGAGCCGACCGCGTCCGCGACGGCGCGCGCTGTCGCCGGGTCGTCGAGATCCCGCCTCGTCGCGACGTCCGGCAGCAGCAGGTGGTGTTCGACCATCGCCACCAGGACGTCCACGTCCGGCGGCGGCAGACCGAGCCGGGGCGCCAGCTCGGCCACCACCCGCATCCCGACGACGGTGTGGTCGCCGGGCAGGCCCTTGCCGATGTCGTGCAGCAGCGCACCGAGCAACAGCAGGTCCGGACGCGCTACCCGACGGGTCAACCCGGCTGCTGCGGCGGCCGCCTCGACGAGGTGGCGGTCCACGGTGAACCGGTGGTAGCTGTTGCGCTGCGGCTTGCTCCGCACCGACGCCCACTCCGGCAGCAACCCGACGAGCAGGCCCGCCTGGTCGAGCGCCTCGAAGACGTGCACGGCCGGCCCTCCCGCGGCGAGCAGCCCCACGAAGGCGTCCAGTGCGGGCCGGGGCCACGGGACCGGCAGGGGCGGGCACTCGGTGACGAGCCGGGCCAGGGTGTGCGGAGCGATCGGCAGGTCGGCCCAGGCAGCAGCCTGCGCCACCCGCAGCACCAGCACCGGATCCTTCGACGGGTCGGCGTCCCGGGCCAGCACCACCTCGCCGCCCTGCGCGACGACGTCGTCGGCCAGCGGCCGCCGTTCGCCCGCCGCGCCGGTGCGACCCGTTCGGCGGCCCAACAGCCGGCGGCGCGGCGGCGCCGGCGAGATCCGCCGCCACGTGGTGTCGCCCGCGTAGGCGATGACCCGACCGGCGCCCGACACGGCCGCCATCAAGGCATCCGCGTCGGCGTAGGACAGGGCTGCGGCGACAGCGTCCTGCTCCTGCAGGAGCAACCGGTCCACCGTGCGGCGGCCGGCACCGGCCGTGCTGCGGTGCAGCTCTCCCCGGACGTCGAGCAGCACCTGCGCCGCGGCCCGCACCTGGCCGCCCGGCGGGTCGGCGACCTGCGCCGCGGCGAGGGCCTGCAGGGCGTGCACGTCGCGCAGCCCCCCACGCGCGCTCTTGAGGTCGGGCTCGAGCAGGAAGGCCACCTCCCCCTCGCTCGCTGCCCGCTCCAGCACCGCCGTCCGCAGCTCGGGGAGCCGGGTGGCGGCGCCGGCCCGCCAGGCGGCGCGGGTCCGGGTGAGCAGCTCGGCGGACAGTCCCGCGTCTCCGGCGATGTGTCGCGTGTCGAGCAGTCCGAGGGCCGCCTTGAGGTCGCCCGCGGCCACGGCCAGCGCCTCGGCGACGGTGCGCACCGAGTGATCGAGGTCCAAGCCGGTGTCCCAGATCGGATACCACAGCGCGTCGGCGACTTTCCCTATGTCATCGACACCTGCATGCATCAGCACCAGGTCGAGATCGCTGCCCGGCGCCATCTGGCACCGGCCCAACCCGCCGACGGCGACGAGCGCCACCCCCGGGCCGGGATTCCCGAGCAGCCCGGCCAGCCAGCCGTCGTACAGCGCGGCCAGAGCAGTGCGCAGCGCCGGTCCGGTCAGGCCGACATCGGCCAGCAGTGCTGCCCGCCCGGACAGCACCCCCCCGTCGAGCTCAGGCACCGAAACTCAGAGCGCGTCGGCGCCGCGCTCCCCCGTACGGACCCGCACCACCTCGTCGACCGGCGTGGACCAGACCTTCCCGTCCCCGATCGCGCCGGTGCTCGCCGCCGCCACGATGGCGTCGACCACCCGGGTCGCGTCGGCCTCGTCGACGAGCACCTCGACCTTCACCTTGGGCACGAACGCCACGGTGTACTCCGCGCCCCGGTAGACCTCGGTGTGGCCACGCTGCCGGCCGAAGCCCTGCACCTCGCTGACCGTCATGCCCTGCACGCCGATGCCCTCGAGCGCGGTCTTCACCTCGTCGAGCTTGAACGGCTTCACGACCGCGGTCACCAGCCTCACAGGGCCTCGACCCCCCGCTCACCCGTACGCACCCGTACCACCTCGTCGACCGGCATGCTCCACACCTTGCCATCACCGATGGAGCCGGTCTGCGCCGCCTTGGCGATGACCTCGACGATGTCGAGCGCGTCCGCGTCGTCCACCAGGACCTCGATCTTCACCTTCGGCACGAAGGCCACCGTGTACTCCGCGCCGCGGTAGACCTCGGTGTGGCCGCGCTGCCGGCCGAAGCCCTGCACCTCGCTGACGGTCAGCCCGTGCACCCCGAAGGACTCGAGCGCCGTCTTGACGTCCTCGAGCTTGAACGGCTTGATCACGCCGGTGACCAGCCTCACGAGGACACCTCCACCGAGGACGGTCGGGTCACGGGGGGTGTGGCCGACCCGCCTCCGGTGATCCCGCCACCGATCTCGTACGCCGTCTCGGCGTGCGTCATCTGATCGATCCCGGTGATCTCCTCCTCGTCGGCAACGCGGATCCCCATCACGGCCTTGAGCAGCAGGGCGATCACGAACGTGACCGCGAAGGAGTAGGCCAGCACCGCGAAGGCCGCGATGGCCTGGGTGCCGAGCAGGCCCAGGCTGCCGCCGAAGAACAGGCTGTCGGTCAGGGTGTGCGTCGAGTCGCCCACGACGCCGATCATCAACGTGCCGACCATGCCGCCGACCAGGTGCACGCCCACGACGTCGAGCGCGTCGTCGTAGCCCAGCCGGTTCTTCAGCGTCACCGCAAAGGCGCAGGCGATGCCGGAGAGCAGGCCGATGGCGATCGCGCCGTAGGCGTTGACGAAGCCACAGGCGGGGGTGATGGCAACCAGCCCGGCCACGGCTCCGGACGCCGCCCCCAGTGAGGTCATGTGCCCGTCGCGCAGCTTCTCGATCGCCAGCCAGCCCAGGACGGCTGCGGCTGTCGCGACCTGGGTGTTCATCAGGACCAGCCCGGAGTAGGCGGTCGCGCCGAGGGTCGAGCCGACGTTGAAGCCGAACCAGCCGAACCACAGCAGGCCCGCGCCGAGCATCACGAACGGCAGGTTGTGCGGCCGCATCGGCTCCTTGCGGAAGCCGCGCCGCCGGCCGAGCACCAGCACCAGCGCGAGGGCTGCGGCGCCGGCGTTGATGTGCACCGCCGTGCCGCCGGCGAGGTCCAGGGCCCCCAGCCGGTTGACGATCCACCCGCCGGTGTCGGCGGCGAAGAAGCCGTTGGCGAAGCCGGCCGCCTCACCACCTTCCTCGGCGACGCCGAAGGCGAAGACCCAGTGCGCCACCGGGAAGTACACGACCGAGGCCCAGAGGACGACGAACGCCATCCACGCGCCGAACTTCATCCGGTCGGCCACCGCACCGCTGATCAGGGCCACCGTCAGGGCCGCGAACATCAGCTGGAAGCCGGCGAAGATCATGTCGGGCAGCAGGTAGGTGTTGACGACGCCGTCCGCACCGGCCTCGACCGCCCCGAAGACCGCGTTGTCCGTCAGGTCGGTCAGACCGAGCAGGCCACTGCTGAAGCCGATCAGGCCGTTGCGGTCGGTCCCGAACGCCAGCGAGTAGCCGTACAGCACCCAGAGCACACTCACGATCGCGATGGCGCTGAAGCTCATCATGATCATGTTGAGCACGTTCTTGCTCCGGCTCATGCCGCCGTAGAAGAAGGCCAGGCCGGGAATCATGAGCAGCACCAGGAAGGCGCACACCATCACGAAACCGGCGTTGGCACCGTCGATGAGTTCGGGATCCATGCTTCTCCTCGGTTGTCCGCACCTCGGGTGGGGCGGGGCTTGTGACGAGGGTGCCGAGGCCAGGTTTCTCGTCGGTCCTCGACGTGTTTCGCCTGGGTCACAGATGTCGCAAATTGTTTCGGGCGCGTTACGCGCCACACTGGCGGGGTGAACAGGTGGACGGACGAGACGGGTGGGTCGCGCGGACCGGCGTACGAGCAGGCGTTTCGCGAGCTGGCCGCATCAGGCACGGACGTCCACGGCGAGGCCGCCTTCGTGGACCGGCTGCTCCGACCCGGGTTCACCGGAGCGCCCGTCCTGGACGCGGGCTGCGGCACCGGGCGGGTGGCCCGGGAGCTGGCCCGCCGCGGCTACGAGGTCGTCGGCGTGGACAGCGACAGCTCCATGCTGGAGGTCGCCCGGGCCGAGGCGCCCGGGCTGCGCTGGCTGCCGGACGACCTGGCCACGCTGGACCTCGCCGAGCGCTTCGAGGTCGTGCTGATGGCCGGCAACGTCATGGTCTTCCTCGCCCCGGGCACCGAGGCCGAGGTGGTGCGGCGGGCCGCCGCCCATCTGCGCCCGGGCGGACGGCTGGTCAGCGGCTGGCGCACCGACCGCATGTCACTCGCGGAATACGACGCGTTGACGCTGCTGGCCGGGCTCGAGCCGGTCGCCCGCTACGCCACCTGGGACGGCGCTGCCTGGCACGACGACGCCGACTGGTGCGTCGCGGTGGACCGGCGGCCCGGGGCAGAGGCCGGCTGAGCGCACCGTCGCCGCCCGGTTCCAGCCCCCAGGCCGCCGGCCCCTACACGCTGGGTGCGGTGCCCGTGAACAATGGCCGTCGGAGAAGGGTGTCTCCCGTGGAGGTGCGCACCGTGGACAGGACGAATGACCTGTTTCGGTGCAGGGTGCACCGGAGAGGGTGCGATCGACCTGTTTTCGGTGCAGGGCCCGGCGGACCCGTGCTCACCGGGCGCTCACGGGTTCTTCCGGCCGGGCGGCCTCGCCGTCAGAGAGCTGCCTCGTCGCCGAGCAGGGCGTCGGCGAACGCCTCGGGCTCGAACGGCGCCAGGTCGTCCGGTCCCTCCCCCAGCCCGATGAGCTTGACCGGGATGCCGAGCTCGCGCTGGACGGCGATGACGATGCCGCCCTTGGCGGTGCCGTCCAGCTTGGTCAGCACGATGCCGGTGATGGTCACCGCCTCGGTGAACACCCGAGCCTGTACGACGCCGTTCTGGCCGGTCGTCGCATCGAGCACGAGCAGGGTCTCGTCGACGGGGCCGTGCTTCTCGATCACCCGCTTGACCTTGCCGAGCTCGTCCATGAGGCCGGTCTTGGTGTGCAACCGCCCGGCGGTGTCGATGAGCACCGTGTCGACGCCGTCCCTCATGCCGCGGGCGACGGCGTCGAAGGCAACGCTCGCGGGGTCGCCCCCCTCCGGGCCCCGCACGGTGCTGGCGCCCACCCGGTCGCCCCACGTCTGGAGCTGATCGGCCGCGGCGGCACGGAAGGTGTCCGCGGCGCCGAGCACCACCGACCGGCCGTCCGCCACGAGGACCCGGGCGAGCTTGCCGCAGGTCGTGGTCTTGCCGGTGCCGTTGACGCCGACGACGAGCACCACGGCCGGCCCGCCGTCCTCGTGCGGCATCGTCTTCAGCGTCCGGTCGGCGTCCGTCCCGATTGCGCGGACCAGCTCCTCGCGCAGCAGCGGGCGCAGCTCGGCGAGCGTGCGGACGCTGTCCACCCGCACCCGGGTGCGCAGGCGGGTGACGAGCTCAGTGGCCGCAGCGACGCCCATGTCCGCTCCGAGCAGGGTGTCCTCCACCTCCTCCCACGCGTCCTCGTCGAGGACGTCTCGGGACAGCAGGGCGAAAAGCCCCCGCCCGAGGGTGGTCTGGGAACGGGACAAGCGTGCGCGCAGCCTTGTCAGCCGGCCGGCGGTCGGTTCGGGCACGTCCAGCGGTACGACCGCCGGTGTCACGACCGGGGCCGGTGTCGGCGCCGCGACCTCCTCCGGCAGGGCCACGACCTCGACGGTCCGGGTCGGCGTGTCCCGTGGCACCGCGGCGTCGTCGCCCAGCCCCGGTTCGGCGTCCACCTCGGGACGCGGCGGACCCGGCGCGACCGGGCGGGTCCCGCGACCGCTCACGAGGGCGACGGCGACGGCGACCGTCAGGACGAGGATGGCGACCACGAGGCCGAGCAGATCGAGCACCTGCTGTGTCTACCGCAGCCCGCGCGCATCCCGACCGGCTGCCGCCGCACACCCAGTCCGATTCGCCGCCGCACACCCAACAAAAGATCTTCGTCAGCTGGCGGCTCCCGTCGGCGTGTCGGTCACAACAAGGCGAAGATCGGCGCCGGAGGAGGGCGGAGGTGGGCGGAGCGAGCTCAGGCCGACTCGGGCTCGCGCAGCCGCTGGCTGACGACAGCCGAGACCCCGTCGCCGCGCATGGTCACGCCGTACAACGCATCAGCGATCTCCATCATGCGCTTCTGGTGGGTGATGACGATGAGCTGGGAGGCCTCGCGCAGGCCTTCGAGCAGGGCCAGCAGCCGGGTGAGGTTGCGGTCGTCGAGCGCCGCCTCGACCTCGTCCAGCACGTAGAACGGCGAGGGTCGGGCCCGGAACAGCGCGACCAGGAACGCCAGCGCGGTCAGCGACCGCTCCCCGCCGGACAGCAGCGACAGCCGGGAGATTTTCTTGCCGGCCGGGCGGGCCAGCACCTCGATGCCGGTCGCGAGCAGGTCGTCGGGCTCGGTGAGCACGAGTGAGCCTTCCCCGCCCGGGAACAGCGTCGCGAACACCTGCACGAACTCGCGGGCCGTGTCCTCGAAGGCGACCGAGAACACCTCGTGGATGCGCGCGTCGACGTCGCGCACGATGGCGAGCAGGTCCCGACGGGTCTGCTGCAGGTCCTCGAGCTGGGTGGTGAGGAACGCCGAGCGCTCCTCGAGCGCCGCGAACTCCTCGAGGGCCAGCGGGTTGACCCGCCCGAGCAGGGCGAGGGCCCGCTCCGCCGTCGCCGCCCGCTTCTCCTGCGCTTCCCGGTCGTACGCCGTGGGCTCGGCCTCGGCGTCGACCTCCCCGGTCTCGCTGGTCACCGGGACCGGGACCTGCGGGCCGTACTCCTCGAGCAGCCGGTCGACCGGCACCCCCCACTCGGCGACGGCCCGCTCCTGCAGCGCCTCGATCCGCAGTCGCTGCTCGGCGCGGGCCACCTCCTCCCGGTGGACGACGTCGGTGAGCCGGTCGAGGTCGGCTGACACAGTGCGCAGGCGGGTACGCAGCGCGAGCAGCTCGCCGTCCGTGACCGTCCGGGCCGCGGCGGCGCCGTCCCGCTCTGCGGCCGCGGCGGCCAGCGAGACCGCGATGCGGTGAAGCGCCTCCCGGGCGCCGCGGGCGACCTGCTCGGCGACGGCAGCGCCCCGCGACCGCTCGGACCGCAGAGCGACCAACCGCTCGCGAGCGGCCCGCTGCTCGCGGGCGCCGCGCTCGAGCGCCTCGGCCCGGCCGGCCAGCGCCCGGGCGCGCTCCTCCCCCGTACGCACCGCCAGCCGCGCCTCCACCTCGGCGGCCCGGGCCGTGGTGGTCTCCGCGAGCAGCCGGTCGCGCAGGTCCGTGGACGGCTCACCGGCCGTCTCCGGACCGCCCGCGGCCTGCGCGGCGGCGAGCCGCTGCTCGAGCTCGGCCAGCCCGGACAGGTCGCCGTTGTGGGCCTGCTCGGCGCGTACCCGGGACTGCTCGAGCCGGCCGGCCTCGGCGGCGGCTGCGCGGGCGACGGAGGCGAGCAGCCCGAGCCGCTCGGCGAAAGCCGCCATGGCGGCGTCGGACCGGTGCAGGGCGGCGAGCGCGGCCTGCTCGGCGCCGGTCGCGTGCTCCACCTCGGTACGCGCCGACTGCACCTCGAAGCGGAGCCGTTCCTGCCGCCGCTGGGCGTCGTCGTGGGCGGCGGTGGCCTCGTCGACCGCCGCCTGCACCTCCAGCAGCGACGGCGCCGACGCGGACCCGCCGACCGCCCAGTCGGCTCCGAGCAGGTCGCCCTCCACCGTCACGGCACGCACATCGGGCTGCTGGGCGAGCAGCTCGGTCGCGTCCTGGAGCGAGGTCACGACCGCCACCTGGCGCAGGGCCCGGGCCAGCGGCGGCCGCAGGGCCGGCGGCGCAGCGACCAGGTCGATCGCCCAGTGGGCACCGTCGGGCAGCGCCGGCCAGGGCGGTTCGTCGCGATAGCCGGCTCCGCCGACGAGCAGCCCGGCCCGGCCGGCGTCGTCGGCCTTGAGCCGCGCCAGCGCCGCGGCGGCGTCACCCGGCGAGGCGACCGCGACGGCGTCGGCCACCGCGCCGAGGGCCGCGGCCAGCGCCGCCTCGAAACCGGCCTCGACGCGGACGAGCGTCGCGACCGTGCCGAGCACGCCGGGCAGCCCGGCCGTCAGCAACGCGCCGGAGCCCTCGCGGGTCAGCGACAGCGCCAGCGCGTCGCGGCGGGCGGCCCACGTCCCCCGTTCGCGCTCGGCCTCCCGCTCGCCGGTCTGCGCCGCGGCCAGCCGGCGCTGCGCCTGCTCCAGCGCGGCGGCGGCGGCCCCGTGCCGATCGTCGAGGTCGAGCTCGCCGGCGTCGAGCCCGCCGGCCTCGGCCTGCGCCTGCTCCAGGTCGGCCTGGGCGCGGGCCGCGCGGGCGTGGGCTTCAGCGAGCGCGGTCGCGAGGCGGCCCAGCTCGGCTTCGGCGGCGCCGGCCCGCGAGCGCAGCGCCCCGACCTGACCGGTCAGCCGGGCCAGGCCTTCCCGCCGGTCAGCGATGGCGCGTACGGCCGCGACCAGCGCCTTCTCTTCGGCGGCCAGCGCCGCCTCGGCGTCGGTGCGCCGGGTGACGGCGTCGCGAAGGGATTCGCCGTCGGCGGCGAGCTGGCCGGCGAGTTGCGCCTCCTGCTCGCGCACCCCGGCCGCCTCGAGCTCGAGCTGCTCGGGGTCCCGCCCGGTCGCGAGCTGTTCGGGCAGCTCACCGGTGAGGTGGCGGTGCCGCTCGGCAGCCAGGGTGGCGGTGCCGCGCAGCCGCTCCTCGAGCGCTGACAGGCGGTACCACGTCTCCTGCGCCCGAGCCAGCGCCGGCGCCTGAGCCGACGCGGCCGCCTCGAGCTCCCCCTCGCGAGCCTGCGCCGCGGCGAGCTCGCGCTCCACGTCGGCGCGCCGCGCGCGTACGGCCGTCTCGTCCGCGATCTCGGCGTCGAGGGCACAGCGCTGCTGCAGCAGCTCGTCTGCCAGCAGGCGCAGCCGGGCGTCGCGCAGGTCGGCCTGCACCTGCGCGGCGCGACGGGCGACCTCCGCCTGGCGGCCGAGCGGCTTGAGCTGGCGCCGGAGCTCCGCGGTCAGGTCGGTCAGCCGGTGCAGGTTGGCGCCCGTCGACTCCAGCTTGCGCAGCGCCCGCTCCTTGCGCTTGCGGTGCTTCAGGACGCCGGCCGCCTCCTCGATGAAGCCCCGCCGGTCCTCCGGCCGAGCCGCGAGGACCGCGTCGAGCTGGCCCTGGCCGACCACGACGTGCAGCTCGCGGCCGATGCCCGAGTCGCTCATCAGCTCCTGCACGTCGACCAGGCGGCAGGTGGCGCCGTTCAGGGAGTACTCGCTGGCGCCGCCCGCGAACATCAGCCGGCGGATGCTGACCTCGGTGTAGTCGATCGGCAGCGCGCCGTCGCTGTTGTCAATGGTGAGCGTGACCTCGGCCCGGCCGAGCGGCGGGCGGCCGGGCGCGCCGGCGAAGATGACGTCCTCCATCTTGCCGCCGCGCAGCGCCTTCGCGCCCTGCTCGCCGAGCACCCAGGCGATCGCGTCGACGACGTTGCTCTTGCCCGAGCCGTTGGGGCCGACCACGCAGGTGATGCCCTGCTCGAAGCGCAGCGTCGTCGGGGATGCGAAGGACTTGAAGCCCTTCAGCGTCAGGGTCTTGAGGTGCACTCCGCGAGGCTAGCGGGGTACCGGACGTGCCGATCTCCGGCAGCACGAAGGGCGCCACCGTTGCGTACGGGGGCGCCCTCGAGGTGAAGCGAGCCGGCTAGGTGAGGGCCGGCTGGTCGTCCAGCAGCAGCGTACGGATGTCGTCGGCGACGGTCACCGAGGCGACCAGCTCGTGGTGCGCCTCGCGCACACGGGTCAGCTCGGTCTCCAGCTCACTGACCCGGCGTCGCAGTCGGCGCACCTCCTCGGCGAGTCGGAGGTCGGTGCCGGCACCGACATGACCGAACAGGGCCTTGGCCATGAATGCGATTCCTCCACGTTGAGGTGAGCGGCTCCCTCGGCGATGGCCGGCGGGGCGGTGTTCCCAGGATGCCAGGCGTACCCTCTCGGGTCAAGGTCGCGGGCCCCTTGTCAGCGCTCGGCGAAGCCCTCGAATCGGCCGTCCGGCTGCGACCAGCGCTCGGCGACGTTCGCCACCTGGCCAGGCGCCCTCGGTCCGCGCAGCAGGTCAAGCAGCGCCTGCAGGGTGGGCCGCTCCCCCTCGGCGACGACCTCGACCCGGCCGTCGGCGAGGTTGGCGACAGTCCCCCGAAGGCCGAGCTCGAGAGCCCGCGACCGGGTCCACCAGCGGAACCCGACGCCCTGGACACGCCCGCTCACGTGGGCGGTCAGACGGGCCGGCCGGTCCGGCTGTAGGTCCGGAGTGGCGCTCACGGCTCGCAGGGTAGTAAGCATGGCTTTCCGACGAGAGGATGACCCCGGTGACCCTGAAGAGCTCCCCCTGTCAAGACAAGTGCAACTGGGGTCCGACGGACGAGGTGTACGAGGACAAGCCGCTGTTCGCCTGCGGCAGCTGCGGCTCCCAGTGGGTCCGCACCGAGTCGTGGACGCCCAAGCAGCTCGACGGCTCGGTCCCGCCCGGGGTGAAGGAGGAGGTCATCATCGCCCGGCCGTGGGCGGCGTTCAGCTTCGGCAACGACTGAGACCGCGTCCGCCTTCGGCGGGCCCCAGCCGGGTCTCGGAGGCGACACGCCCTTCGTGTACGAGAACCTCGCCCTGCGGCAGCCTCGGGCAGCAGGCTCGAGAATCCGAACCGCCGATGCACCGGGCTGCCGCGTCAGATCTGGCGCATGGGGGCGGCGTTGGCTGGCTCGGGGCGTCCGTAGCCGGTCTTACGGCCGGCACATCCGCAGCTAGCCAAGCGACCGCTCATGCCGAGAAGCGGATGCGGGCACGGCGCTGCTGCCGGCGGACTTTGCGCTCGGCCGGCGATCGACTTCACGACGGCCGTGCGGGTGAACGTCGTGTGCATCCTGATGCTGCTAGTCGCGTCCGCCGGGCGCTGCCTGCGCGCCATCGCAGTGAAGAATGCCCGAGTGCCGAGCAGCGCCAAGTTCCATGAGCAGCGGAGCTGCTACAAGACTGGCGGTGACCGGGGATTCGTCCACGGCCAGATTGCCAACTCGCTGCTCGGCGGGCCAAGGACGACGACCCTCTAGGCCGCTCCGCGGCGGAAGCAAGTCCAGCGTCGGGGCCCTATCTCAATGGTGGAAGAGGTGGGGTTGCGGATTGCAGCGGTGCCGGCGCCGACTGTCGTTTCGAAGCTCACAGGTCGCGCTCGGCTTCCCGCTGAAGGGCTAGTTCCCGCTGACGCTTGAAGACTTCGATCATCTTGCGACACCAAGCCGTGGCACCAGCTGTGATATCCGGGCTGCTGAGCCAACTCGTGACCTGCTCCTGAAACCGCAGCAGCCGGTCAGACTCGTTGCCCGAGAAAATCCCGGTAGTCAGCGTCCCATAGAGACTTCCTTGGACACCGTGATCGTCGCCGAATCTGTCGAGCAGATGATTAGCGAGCGGGTGAAGTTCCTTATCGCCAACCGGCGCGAGATTCGCGACAGACTGAGCACGCTCGATGGAATTGCCTACCCAATCGAGGATCTCGCTCACCGGAATGGCATCTAAAGCCCAGCCGCGCAAAGAGAGCCCAACAAAAGCTCTCCTTTTCGGACTCTCGAGCTGTAATGCCAATCGCGACCATGCCGCGGACGGTGCAGCCGCAACGCACTCCCGAAGTGTTTTGCCGTCCTGACTGCCGTCAAACGCATAGATTTCACCCGAGACCATCAAGTCGAAGAGGAGATCCATAACACTCGGAGCAAGTTCTGGCAGCCGCTTCGAGACGAGCCGTGACCAATCCCAAGCCTCCTGCCCCACACTTGGGAATCTGCGTCGCATTAGAACGAGCTCGTCAAGGGGCAAGATAAGTTGCGGCGGCGCTTCGGCTTCCTTATGAAGCCACATGCTGACCATGTCGACCACCATGCTGTAGTCAAATTGGTCAGTGATGCCTACAAGCCACCGATTCAGGAGCCACACCTGGCTGTCAATTGGCAACCTGCCATGCCAGCCGAATATGAGGCGTGTGAGGATCCCGGGCCTCAGTTCTAATGAAGCGTCAAGCAACCTTGCTAGTCCCGCGTCAGACATGGGCCCGCGCACCATAATCTGGATCTGAGTGTCCAACGGAAGAGAAGCCCCGACATCCTGGGCCAGGAAGTGGTCGAAGGCGTCCGCACTAGCGGTGTCATGAATGAACCAAAGCGCGCCCACGATGGCTGGAATATTCCTCACGGCGACGTCTTGAGCGACGAGCCCGTCCTCTGCCTGAAACCAACCACTGTCCAGCCGGCAGAGTACGCGACCAGCAAAATATGCAGCAGGGACCTCTGCGACTCGCAGCAAATTAAGCAAGTCGTCTCGCAGCGACGGTGATGGCGTAATGAGATCTAGCAGCTTCTGTTCCAGATTCGTCTCCTCCGCATCCCAACTTGCAGTCTGCAGGAGAAGATCGAGTGCCTGCTCGTCGTTTGGCGACGGCAACACCATGTTCAACCGGTCGAGGCCATATATGCGCGGATCATCCTGATCCTCGACCCTTTCGAAAAGTCGGCCGAGCTCATCAGCTTCGCGGCGTAACCCGTTCAACAAGTCTTCAGTGCCCACTGCTAGCGCTTGCGCGACAACTGCGTCCAAGAGGTCTGGGTCGTAGAGCAGTCCGTGGGTAGCAGCCAGAATAAGGGTTCGTGCCCTTTCGGCGACCTGATTGTGGGAAGAGCTTGAAAGAGCGAGCAAGATGTCAAGAATCCCAGCCCGATATGCGTGCAACTCTTCAAGGGTAGACGTGGATCCTCTGCGAGCAGCGACTGAACCCCCTTGCAGTTCTCCAGAGACCATCACAAACTCGTTCGCTTGCAGACTATTACCGAGAGCGTCTGTGAGAATTGTCAGTGATGCGACGTCAGCAGAAGCAACGCGTGACCCGAGGTAGGCAAGCCTCTGAGCGGGAGACGCGCTCGTGGCTGGCAGAACTGCGCCGAACAGGCTCACGAAAACGCCTGTAGCATTGTTTCCGTAGGTTTCATTCTCGGCAACCGCGAGTCGCATTAAGGAATCCGCCGAATCGGCAAAGAACTCCTGTCGCCAGGCAAGTTTCAGCAAACTATTAACGAGCCCCCGACGCACAGGTCGGTTATCTCTCAAAACTTCGATCGAACTCTCGGTGATCAGTGCGGACAGGCGCCGCGACACCTCTCCCGGCATGGCAACAGCCAGCTGGGAAAGACTTTCTGCGTTCGTACCTGCTGACAGCGAAGACAGAGACGCAAATGGGCCACTATCAGCAAACAGGTCACGTACGTAAATACTTGAACTGCCTACAGTTCCCAGGCTCGCGAGCCTGCCGAATAGCGCGTATGCCATGTCAGGCTTGAGCAGCGGAAGCAAGCTATGCGTGACCTGCTCGCCAAGCTCTTCCCAGGCTCTTGCCGCTAGGTAAACAGCGACTGGTTCCGGACTGACTAAACTGAACCGCCCACGGTCGGTCAGAAAACCCGCCGATCGGAGCGTCCTCGCGGCACTCTGGATTAAGGCAAGATCAATCCCAAGTCCCTCGGCGATGATCCTTGCTTCAAAGGCTTTTTCTTGACGCAAGCCAACTCTGGTGAAGAGCGCCAGCGCCGCCGCTCCTAAAAAATCGGCACCCACTGGAAGTGAACTTTCGAACAGCTGCTGCAGTAGAGACTCACTAAATACAGTTGCTGCGGACAGGCTGTCGTCATGAGCAACTCTTTGCGCGATCAGCCTGGCGAAAGACAAATTTCCAAAAGAGAAGGCAGCCACGAATCTCCTGGCCTCCGGCCATAAAAGATCTTCTGACTCGAGGATTTGAAGAAGCTCGTCCTCCGGAAGGGCCTCCACTGGCAACACCGGGCCACCCGACAAGTCCGCAAAGGCGTCGGCGCGCCCGATAGTCAGGAGGCGGATGTCCGAGTCCACTGGGAGCGCTTCGAGTAGTCGCATGTGTCTGCTCTGACTTGCATTGTCAGCAACAATGATTGCTTTGCGTTTCCCGTACGACAGGCTCGCAAGGTAGTCGGTATTCAGCTCGTCCGAGTTAAGGACATAGGCCACAAGGCGTTCGAGTCCGCTTCCGCGCACGGCTTCTAACGCGACTCTGGTTGCACCCACCCCAGTGACAGCCGCTAAACGAACGCTCTTTACCGCTCGATCCTGCAGCGCATCAATAAGGGCAAGTCGGGTACTTTCCCTTGAACTTACGGTCACCCACGGTGCTTGATGGGTGCTGCTTGATGACCACTGGTCGTAATCGACGGCGGATGGCCCTGCGCCATGTATGAGCCTCTGAAGAAGAACCGAAATAGCGGGAAAGGTGCTGGCCCATCTCGCCAGTTCATTCCCCTCAATAATCTTATGCAAATCCACATCGTAGGTCACGCCCAGTGTTGCTAGGCCTTCTTCTAGCCCGAGGCGGCGGGCGACTAACTGCTTACCCCCGATCGGGACACCTAGGACCAGACGGTAGCTGGCGCCTGCCTTGAGGCGCTTCTTGGCAAACTTTGCCTTCTTTAACTCGGCCTTAACCTTGCTTTGGGTGAGATCACTTCGCTTGTACTGCCAAACCGTGTCCCCCGTGGGAATGGTCAGGGAACCTGTGCTGCTCAACGAGAGTGCGTCCACTCCGCCGTCGGGAACGGTCTGGCGGATGTCGACCTGTAAATCAAACGTTGCCTCCGCTGCGGCTTTCTCAGCTTCTAGTAACGCATTCATGAAAATCGTGAAATTGTCGCCCAATCGAGCAACGTGTTCCGCGGACACGTCAAATGGGCCAAGGACTGACATGCAGGGAGATTACCCTGGCGACGCTGGTCTCGTGGGCCCAGTCATGCTCAATCCACGGGATAGCCATTCCTGGCTGCACCTCGTGACGAAGCCTCCTTGACTGTCACGCATGCCCTCGTCCCCGGTAACCGTCGTTACCGTCCCGGGCCTCATTCGGCGTCCAGCTAGGACCGGACCGCGAACGCGCGCTCATGCCGCGTGTCGCGTGCTACTGCCGATGTGTGGACGTTCCGGGTCTGCCACGCCACGCCACAGCTCGTCGACGTATTCGAGGACGTTCCTATCCTTCGAAGCCACGGCGGTTTCAGCAGGTCCTACGGCCGACCCGGCAGCGCCTCGAAAGGTCCTTCGGTGTGTCAAGCCACGACCTCGTCTTTGGTAGGCCAACCGTCCGGAATCAGTGCCACTCCGTTCCGCCAGTTGTCAACGATCGCTGCCTGGAACCAGTCGTCGGCAAGGTTCGCGTGATCGCACACGATGACCTGGAGTTCGCCGTTCAAGCTGGCGACGACATCTCGAAAAAGTTCAAATTGTCGTCGAACCGCTGACCAATCCGCGTCTTCGTCCTCGGCGGCGTCAACTATCTCCTCGGGAAAGAATGCTTGCGTCGGCTGGTCGAGCATGAGGAACCGGGGCGTCGGGCGATCGTGCGTCACGAACCAATGATGAAGTGCCAGGTGTGCAGCTAAGTGGTACCCGACCCAGTTCTCAGCGTTGCCCATGCGCGCCAATGTGACTCGGCCGCCAGGGCGCAGGTACGACACGGTCAACTCGATCGGGTCGAGTCGAGCCGAATACCCGGAGCCTTCAAGTTGAAGGGCGCGCGCGTAGTCCGTGATTAGCTCGCTCAGACCGTCGACGGCGCGGCGCAGCGAGTCCGTCGGATCGTCGGCTTCGAACAACTCCTCCAACTTGGCCACTTGACCCCGGATCCGCCGTTCTGCAGCGCGAAGATCGCCTACTCCGCCTACAAGGTGCACCTCGCCCCCGAGTTCCTGGCTGACACGGCCTTGAAGAAAGGCGATCTGCTCCCGGCGCGCGCGTCCGTCTGCCAGCGCACGATTTTGATTCGCGGCTGCGTCGAGATCGGCAACGTTCTCGCGAAGTGCGTCTCGCATGCGATCCCTAGACCGGCGAAGCTCAGAGAGCAGCGCCTCACGTCGAGCTAAGGAACTCCGCGAGCTGGTGAGCCTTCCATCGAGTTCCACAAGAAGCACCTGGAGCGCCTGGACCGACTCGTCAGGATTCGGTAAGTCTTGGTCGCAAAGAGGGCACGTGCTCACGTCGGTGCTATTCTGCTTCGACCGCGGCAACATCAAGTTCAGCGCAGTTAGCCGGTCCCGTTGAATGGCGAGCTCTGAGGTGGCATCTGACTGCTCGGAATCGATAAGGGCAACGACGCCGATTTGATCATCGAGTTCCTGCAACCGTCTCCGCAGAGACGTCGCCTCACCGAGGAGTTCCGCCTGCCTCGCCCCGACATCTCCAGTGGCGCCTCCGGCCGAGTCCAACCGATAAGCCGCAACACGTTCCAAGACTTCGCGCTGCCGGCTCGGGTCCCCGACGACCTGGTCCGTCTCGTCCAGGACGCCCAGCGAGACCGCGGAACGCACCAGTTGGAACACCCGGTCGTTCTGCTGACTGAAGTGAGCTTCCGCCGAACGGATATCCATCTCAATCCTGCGGAGGCTCCGGCGGGCCTGGAGGAGTTGGCGTTGGATGGCGGACTGCTCCGGCGTTGCTGCACCGAGGAAGTAGGGCAATACCCCCCTGATCGTGGGCTTGATGTCGGTCTCAACCTGGCGGTGGAACAGCACCGAACGGTTCGCGATCTCATTCTGGTTCTGGAAACTGAAGAAGATCGCCTGCTTGCTGGACACGGCGAAGGAGTCCCTGAGCGAGCCCTGATCGGCATCGACCGTGAAACGATCAATTCCGAGACGTTCGGTCAAGATGTCTTTGACGACGTCAGTGTCCGCGTTCACTTCTAGACCCGAACTATCTGGCGGCGCGAAGAGGTCGCGACCGCCTATGGTGACCATGCCGCGATTAGTACTGGCCGTCTCCGGGTTCGGTCGACAGATGAGCACGCGTTCTTCACCGAAGGCAACGAGAGTCGAGTACCAGGCCGTTTTGTCGCTGATGACACCGGTTGGAATCGTGACTGTGTCTCGACCTAGGCAGAACTCGACAATGTCCAGAAGTGCGGACTTGCCAGTCTTCGATTTGCCAGTCAGAATGTTAAGCTTCCCAGCGACGAAATCGACTTGCCGCGTCCGACCGTGGTGCCCATAAACGCCCACTGACAGGATCTGCATTTAGCCTCCGATGCCCAGCAGATTGAACGCGGTGTAGACGTCGGTCGAACGAAACCACCGGCCTGCGACGCGCGCGGCCCGAGTGGCGCCCGTGAGATCTTCGGGCCAAGTCTGCACGTTCGGACTCCTAGGTCGCGCCGTAGCGACCACTTCGGTCCCGCGCAACTCGAGACGCTCGAACCGCATGCCAAATCGGATGGCGCGCTTGGTCACGTCGGCGAGAGCCGCGACTCGACTGTCGATGGCCTGCGAATAGCTCGGGTGCCGCAGCGCCCACGCAGCAAGTGTCACGTTCGGCGACCGCGGGAGCGACTCGCGTGTAGGCGGGTGCAGGACGAGTGGCAGAATCAAAAAGGATGCGGGCCAGCTAAGCCCCGTCCCACTGTCCTGTTCCTTCGCCCAGGCAGCGTTGACCAAGAGCTCGGACGTGAATGCCTCGTTGAACAACGCGATGGCTTCGGGCGCTCGGCGGCGTTTCCGGGGTGGCCCATCAGATTGCGACATCGCCTAATAGCCCTTCTAGGCGGGTCTGAAACTCCGGGTGCCAGCCAACCAGCTGTCCCAACTCCCCGTCAGCCAGGGCGTGCAGCATGCCGCGGTTGAACCATGGCTCGTCGAATCGTTCGCGCAGACGCGAGCGACATTCTCGAGCAACTCGCCTCAGGATCTCCTGACCGACGGCTTCACCTGGGCGGCCGTCGCCAGCCATGCGGGCGAGTTCCTCGTCGAAGACCTGCTCCCACTCGTCGTGCAGCTTAAAGGCGAACCGGTCTAACTCTTGCTCCCCCACGAGTTGATACCGGAGCCAGAATGACCGCTGGGTGTACGCGCGGTGGTAGTCGCGAATCGCCTTCCATAGGCGTTCATTCTCCAGCGCAATCCATGCGAGCTGATGGACGAATGGACGGTCTTGGTAACCGTCCGTGATCGACTCGTCGAATCGTCGCAGAACTTCCGGGTCGACAGGAAGACTATCTGCGCGCATTTGATCGATTATGTCAGCGACTTGCACCGCCAGGTCGTTTCCTGTAACGGCAGATAAGGATCTATCGAGCAGTCGAACCGCTATGCCTGCCCACCAGCCCTTGAGGAGGGCAAGGATCGTCCACGACGATTTGTTGAACCAGGGAATGCGGCCTCCTTGCCCGGCGTCATCGCGTATCGGAACACCCGCACGAGTTCGGAATCGAGACCACCAGCGGCAGGGGTCGCATGAGATCTGGACGTCGTCCTCAAGTTCAAGGAACCGGTCACGCCAAACCTTTGAGGTGGAGTTCTCAGAATCGGTTGCCGCGCTAAGCAGCGACTCGAGGGCCGCCAGGGGGTCCCGCCCATCCCCTTCACGGAGAAGGGCCACGTCGCCGTCTGCAATCTGCGTGGTCACCAGCCTGAGGACGGGCCGTGCCTCCGGAGAGAGATCCATCCAGGCGTTGAGTGTTCGCCAAAGATCGACACTGTTGACCGTGAGCGTGCTCGGACCAATGTGGTGTTTCGTCTGTAGTAACTCGGTCGGGGAGCCACCCTGGCTGAAATCTATGTCGTCAAGTGTTTCGAGGCGCATCTCGACAGACGGATTAACTGACCCCCGACGGCCGAGCTCAGCAAGAGCGCGCATACATTGCTGAAAGTATCCAAGAGCCTGGCCCGCAGCAGAATGAGCGGATCCAGTGGGCACAGAACCACCCCCCCGTCGCAAGCCCTGGCGGCCACCGTTGGTAACGGGACGCTATAACGAGTCAGGACCATGCGTGGCCCGCTCCGGGCAGTAGCAGGTTCCGCCGCAGGTGCGCGGGCTAACCCGACGTCTCCGCGTAGCTCGCCCCCCGCCTGAGCATGGTTCAGAAACAACGCATCGACGGCTTGGCTGGCCCGCATCGAGCGGGTGCTTCTGCGCCGTTCACATCCGCCGCGCCAGGAGGCTAGCGAGGTTGAGCGCGCGAGCGAATGCGGGAACCTCCTCATCGGAACCGGTCGCAGTCTGCAACGTCCTCATCTGCCGCGATGGCGCTCTTGCTTGATGAGCGCACAACACCGGCGCGCGCTCGCTTGCGGCCAGAACGGGCAGAGATGCGCGGGCTTCTCCCGCAGCGACGCGCTGTCGGGCTGCCGGCTAAGCCCGGCCGTGGAGGTTCCCTGGTGAGTGCACCGGGGCGGGTGCGATCACTTCGTCTTCGAGGCCGACGAGCGATATCTGGTC
>JAHWJP010000169.1 GCA_019348355.1 Actinomycetota bacterium | reverse complement strand
AGACCTCGAACAGGTTGAACTCGATGTCGCGCAGGTTGCTCTTGTAGTGACCCATGGTGGAAGGGACTCCCGTGTCGTCCGCATCTGCGGCATTTGGCTACTGGCGAGTAACCTCATGATGCTACCCATGGGTAACAACTGCAAGTGCCCGGCGATGAAGAATCTGTGTCACCTCTCGCGGAGGCCGACCGCCCTACACTCGGCTCGCTTGCCGAGGGGGGACGCCGGTGCCTGACCGCCCCGAGCAGCACGTCGCGGTTCGACCGGGACACCCGCTCGCCGCCCTCGTGGTCGGGCTCGGTGGAGCTGTCGGCGGTCTGGCCCGGCTCGGGGTCGCCGAGGTGCTGCCGCACGCGCCGGGCACGTGGGCCTGGTCGACGTTCGTCGCCAACGCGAGCGGCTGCGCCGCGCTGGCCGCGTTGGTCGTGGTGCTCGCGGCCCGGTTCCCTGACTCGCACCTCCCCCGCCTGCTGCTCGGGACAGGCGTGCTCGGCGGTTACACCACGTTCTCCACCTTCTCCGTCGACGTCGTCGAACTGCTGCGCGCCGGTCGCGGGGCGATGGCCGGGGCGTACATCGGGGGGTCAGTTGCCAGCATGCTCCTCGCCACCGTGGTGGGGCTGTTGCTCGCCCGGGTGGTGCTCGGCGTGAGAGGCCCACGATGACCTGGTGGGCGGTGGCGCTCGGCGCCGCGTGCGGCGCGCCTTGCCGCTATCTGCTCGACGCTGCCGTCAGCTCGCGGTTCGGCAGACGCCTGCCGTGGGGGACGCTGTCGGTGAACCTGCTCGGCAGTGCGGCGGCTGGAGTGCTCGCCGGGGTGGTGGTCCGCCGGCCGCTCGACGACACCCTGGTCGCGCTGCTCGGCGCCGGTTTTCTGGCCGCGTTCACCACTGCCTCGACCTTCGCCTTCGAGGTGATCGCGCTGGCCGAGTCCGGTCACCGGCGCGGCGCGGCGCTGATCGTGCTGCTCAGTGTCGGGATCGGGATCGCGCTGGCGTACGCAGGCTTCCGGCTCGGCCTGGTCTTGTGAGCTCAGCCAGGGGGCGCCGGATTGTAGGACGTCGTGAAGACCCGCCTGCTGGAGACGCCGTCACCGCCGCTGACCGTGCGCGTGACCGCGATCCGGAAGCCACCGTCGTCCCGCGGCTGGCGCGGCCCGTGCTGGGCGGTGACCAGCCGGCCGCCGTTGTTGCCGTAGAGCTCCACCGTCACCGAGCTGGGCGTGGAGCGGGTCTTGATGATCACGGCAGACTTCGTGTCGTTGACGATCTTCACGTCGATGGACGGGAAGTTGACCGTCGACTCCCGGCCGACCGGATATCGCGAGATGTAGAAGCTGTGCGGCTGGTGTGCCGGAATCGGCAGCCCGGCGAAGAACGCGGCGTTGAACAGCGTGGTGGCGAACTGCGAGACGCCGCCGCCGACCGCCTGAACCAGCTCACCGTCGAGGATCGCACCGTCCTCCAGGAAGCCTCGATCCCTGGTCCGCCGGCCGGCGGTCTCGTTGAGGCTCATCGTGCCACCGGGCGCGATGGTGGTCCCGTCGACGATCCGGGCGATGAGCGCGATGTTCTTCGCCCGCGGCTGGCCGGCCTGGTAGTAGGTGGTGAAGGTGCCGATCAGGGAGTTGACCGACTGCACCGCCTCGGTGGTCACCTTGGGCTGGGTGATGACCAGCGGCAGCGGATCGCCGCCTGGCCGGACGGCCAGGATGAGCCCGTTCAGGCGGGCGACCGCAGCCGGGATGTCGACGGTCCGGCCGGTGACGCTCGGGGTGAACTGCACCTGGGCGGGGATCGGCGTGAACGACAGGTCCAGCTTGCCGTCGAGGACCGGCCCGGTCGACAGGACGTTGAGGCCGGCCTCGCGCGGCGGTAGCGCGATCGAGGCGGCCCGCTTGGTCACGAGCGCTGTGAGGGCCGGCTGGTCGACGGTGAGCGCGAGGGCGCCGTCGACCGGCGTTGACCGCAGCACGGTGCCCACCTCCTGCGGGGTCAGCCGCAGCAGGGTGTCGTTGCTTCCCAGGCCGTAGGTCGTCCCGAGGGCGCGACGGGCCTTTGCCGAGACCTCCTCGACCTGGGCGGCGGTGAAGGGCGGGTCGGTCGTCACGACCGGCAGGGCGACTGCCTCCTTCCGGCCGACGCTCAGCGCCTCGATGACGGCCTCCTGAGCGGCGTCCCGGTCAAGGGTGCGACCCTGTTGCGGGAGCTGCGGGGTGACGGTCACACCGGAGACCGTGAAGCCGCCCATTGCCGGAGGCTGGTCGAACGCCTCGGCGATCTCGTTGAGGCGGGTACGCACGCCCGACCTGTCGACAGTGACCGCGAGCTCGATGTCCCGGTCACCTTGGGCGAGCAGCGGTCCGAGCACGCCGGCCAGCGGCGACCCGACCCGGCCGGCGGACAGCGCCCGGTCCACGGTGCTCTCGACGTCGACCTCGGTCAACCCACGGGCGATGCCCTCCTGCAGGTCGCCGACCACCACCGGCAGGTCCCCGGTGGTACGCGCATCGGCGAGACCCTGGACCGTCGCGAGCAGCGCCGCCCGGTCCTGCTGCGCGACGTCGACGCCGGCGACGCTGGTGCCCGGCAGTGCCTCACCGGCGCGGACCACCACCACCGAGGTGACGCCTGCCGCGCCAGTCGCGAGGGTCGCCACGAGCGCAGCACCGATCAACTTGCCTCGCACGCGCGCTGCCTCCCGGGCTCCCCTGGTCATCCATCAAACGCGAGATCCGCGCGAAATGTCGCATGTTCCGCCATCACGTTCGCATGACGATCGCTGCTGTTCCGCCTCGGGACCGCGGGTCAGCCCGACGGGCGGCTCCGGATTGCCGGAACCGCCCGTCGGAAGGTGGGGAGGTGGGAGCTACTTCCCGCCGGTGTACCGGAAGATCCACAGGCCGCTGTCGCGGTCGCTGGCGAGGATCAACTCGTTCTTGGCTGGTCCGGCCTTGGCCTTGCCCTGGCCGTTGCCCTGCGGGAGCAGGTGGTACTCGACGCCCCAGAAGTTGTTACCGCCCTCGGCGATGAAGGCGCCGACTTCCTGGATGCCGTTCGGGCCGTACTCGATGACCCGCAACCCGCCGCTGTAGTACGACAGGTAGGCCAGGCCCTTCTTCTTGGGGTCGACCGCCACCTCGTGCACCGACAGGTCGCCGAAGCCGCTGGCGAAGTCCGGGTCGAGCGCCTCGTCGATCGCGTAGGCGCCGATCTCGGTCATGGTGGCGGTGTCGACCAGGCGCGTGTAGCCCCAGCCGTCGAAGACGGCTGCGGCGCTGACCGGCGCACCTGTGTCACCGAGGGTGAACGTCCCGGGTGTCCCGGCCTCGCAAGTGGCGACGTCGAAGGCGTCACCGAAGATCGCGAATCCGGTCGTCCGGTCCACGCTGACGAACGGCAGCGCTCCCTTGACGAAGGGGGTGACGATGCCGGTGCAGGCGTTGTTGACGAGCACCACGCCGGTGTAGCCGCCGGCGGCGTCGACATTGCCGGCCTTCGTGGTGAAGGTGCAGCCGCCGCGTTCGACGACGGCGATCGTTGCACCACCGGTGGCTGCCGGCAGCGGTCCCTGACAGGCCGGGCCGAGGAACACGGGCGTGCCGGACAGGCTTGTGCCGGCGTCGAGTTGAGGGGTGTTGCTGCCCTGTGCGGCCTCGGCGTCGCCGGCCGCGGACGTGAACGTCAGCCGGAACGGGCTGAAGTCCTCATCCGTGCCGACGATGGACCTGCCGTCCGGGGAGAACTCCGCCTGGTGGGCGTTGCCCTCGCTCCGGGACAGCCCGGTCAGCGTGTCCTTCGCCGAGTAGTCGAAGTCGCGCAGGTAGACCGGGTTGGCCGGGTCGTTCACGTTGAGCAGCGTCCACCCACCGTCCCAGTAGGACGCGACCATCGTCATGACGCCCTTGATCTTCTGCACCTCGACGTCGTGCAGGAACGAGTTGCCGCCCAGCGGCGTGTTCTCCTCTTGCAGCACGTCGAAGTCGTTGAGGTCGGTCTCGGAGATCAGCACCGGGTTGCGGGGGTCGCTGATGTCCATGATGTCGACGTCGGCGGTCTCGTCGTTGTCGACCAGGACGGCGTAGGCCTTCGGCCCGTCGGTCCAGCCGAGGACGCTGTGCGTGCTGTTGAGCGCCAGGTTGGCCTCGCCGTCGGCGGTGGCGTCACCGACGTTTGCGGCCAACAGGACCGGAGCGGCGGGGTTGGTGACGTCCCACATGGTCATGCCACCCTGGCCGACGGTGCCGTCAGCGGTTCTGCAGAGCTCGTTGTTGAAGAGCAGGATCTGGCCACGAAAGCTCTTGGTCTTGACGTCGAGGACCTGGGCGCCCTCCCCGGGGAACGAGCCCTCGGTCGCCTCGATGAAGCCGACCTGCCTCGGAGCTGCCGGGTTGCTGATGTCCATGATCGCGACGCCGGCGTCGGAGCAGCCCTCCGGGTCGCGCACGGTCAGGTAGGCGAAGTTGCCGAAGGCGGCGACGTCGGCGACCCGTCCCTCCTCGGCGCCGACGATGTCGGCCCGCCCGACCAGCTCCACGTTCTCCTGCTTGGCCGGTAGGTGGCCCTCTGTCTCGCCGTGCTGCTGCTCGGTGACGACGCCTTCTTCGGTCACCTGGCCCTGGTCGTCCGGGCCTGCGTAGGCCGCCGTGGGCGACAGCATGACGACCGCCGCCGCGAAGGCGGGGATGAGCAGCCCCTTGTTCTTCGATGTACGCATGAACCACATCCCTTGGTACGGGCTTCTGTGGGCGGAAGGCCCGGATAGGGCCCTGCCACCCACGCGCCTGTTGGCGCGGTGGCGGGAATGTAGCCCCTTGGGCCGTTGGGGGAGCCCCGCGCCATCGGAAAGGACTAGCTGTCCTCGCGGCAAGGGTCGGACACAGGGCGCGCCGCAGCTGCCACGATGACGGGCGTGCGGTCCATGTCGTCCCCGGTCCCCTGGACCCAACGCCCCGGTCACCTCCCACCAGGTGCCGACCCGGGTGTCGTGCTCCGGCAGCCGCACCTCGACATCGAGACAGACCTCGGCGGAGCAGCAACCCGGCGCCCAGCGGGTGAAGGTGAAACCGTCCGGCCGGACCGCGGTGACCTCGCCG
>JAHWJP010000168.1 GCA_019348355.1 Actinomycetota bacterium | reverse complement strand
CGATCTCGGTGTCCTCGAGCAGGCAGCCGAAGTAGATGGAGGTGAACGGCCCGACATAGGAGTCGCGAACGACGCTGTCCATGCCGATGATCGCCGGCCCGCGCACGGTCGAGCGCTCGATCACCGCGCCCGCCTCGACGACGACCCGGCCGATCAGCTGGGATGCGGTGTCCACCGAGCCCAGCACCTGCGGTTCGACCGACTCCAGCACCTTGCGGTTGCACTCCAGCATGTCCTCCAGCCGACCGGTGTCCTTCCAGTAGCCGGTGACCAGATGGGGGCGCACGTCGTGACCCGAGTCGATGAGCCACTGCAGCGCATCGGTGATCTCCAGCTCGCCGCGGCCGGAGGGTTTGATGGCGCGCACGGCATCGTGGATCCCGGCCCGGAACATGTAGACCCCCACCAGCGCCAGGTCACTTGTGGGGTGGACCGGCTTCTCGACCAGCGTGGTGACCCCGCCGTCCGGCCCGAGCTCCGCCACGCCGAACTGGGACGGGTTGTCCACCCGGGTGAGCAGGATCTGGGCGTCATAGGAGCCGGCCCGGAACTCCGCCACCAGTGCCGTGATGCCGCCGATGATGAAGTTGTCGCCGAGATACATGACGAAGTCGTCCTCGCCGAGGAAGTCCCGCGCGATGAGCACGCAGTGGGCGAGGCCGAGGGGGGACTCCTGGCGGATGTAGGTGACCGAGATGCCCAGCGAGGAGCCGTCGCCCACGGCCGCTTCGATCTCGGCCTGCGTGTCGCCCACGATGATGCCGACCTCGGTCACGCCCGCGTCGCGGATCGCCTCCAGGCCGTAGAACAGGACCGGCTTGTTGGCCACCGGCACCAGTTGCTTGGCGCTGGTGTGCGTGATGGGACGCAACCGGGTGCCCGCACCACCGGACAGGACCAGGGCCTTCATGGACGGCAGGCTAACCGTCCTCCCGGGCACCAACCGATCACGTCGGTAGTCTGACGATTCGGCAGGCAACCCTGCCGAGGTCCAGCGCGTCACCACCGGGGATGGACCCTAGGACGGGAGAGGGAGCGGTGGACGGCCCGACCAACCGCAAGGACGCCGCTGACGAGCCGCCTCCGGACCGCAGCAACCGAGCCCCGAAGCCGCTGCCTGCCCATCTCGATCCCCGCGGGTCCCGCGGCAGGCAGTCCACCGCCCCGGCTGCCGCCCCGACACCGTCCATCCGTCCCACGACCGTTCCCGCGGACCCGCCCCGGCGCCGGCGCCGGCGCCGGCGCAGAATCCTGTCGTGGATCGCCGTCATCACCTCCGTTGCCGTGCTCGCCACCGTGGGTGCGGGCTACGCGCTCATCAATCATTACGACCGCAACCTCAACCGCATCGAAGTCTTCGGCGCCGGTGAGCGTCCGGAGCCGGCTCCTCGCGATGCGAAGAACATTCTCATCGTCGGTTCGGACAGCAGGGGCGACGACCCGGACGCGGAGTTCCAAGGGACGGGTAAGGACTTCGTTGCCGGACAGCGCTCGGATGTCATCATCCTGGCCCATCTGTACGGCGGTAACGACAAGGCGCAGCTGGTCAGCTTCCCCCGCGACCTGTTCGTGTCGATCCCTGAGCACGTCGCGCCTGACAGCGGCAAGCGCGTCCCTGCCCGCGAGGACCGGATCAACGCTGCCTTCTCCTTGGGTGGCCCGCCGCTGCTCATCGAGACGATCGAGAAGCTGACCGACCTGCGCATCGACAACTACCTGCAGATCGACTTCGCCGGCTTCCAGTCGATGGTCAACACGCTCGGCGGCGTGGAGGTGTGCCTGTCGAAGCCGGCCAAGGACGCCGAATCGGGTATCGACCTGCCGGCGGGTCGGTCGGTCGTCCAGGGCGAGCAGGCGCTCGCCTTCGTGCGCCAGCGCAACGGCCTACCGCGCGGTGACCTCGACCGGATCGCCCGTCAGCAGCAGTTCATCGGGGCCATCGTGCGCAAGACCCTGTCCGCCGGCACTTTGCTCAATCCCTTGAAGCTCAACGGCGTGATCAGTGCCGCCACCGACTCGGTCCAGATCGACAGGGATCTGTCCTTCGGCGAGCTGCGGGACCTCGCGCTGCGCTTTCGGAGCTTCGACGCCGGCGGTGTGATCTTCGTGACCGTCCCGGTCGGGAAGGACACCCGCATCCAGGGCAAGGCCGTCATCCCGCTCGACGACCGGAAGGCCGCGGAGTTGTTCGACCAGCTGGACCGCGACATCCCGCCGGGTGTCCCCCTGGCGCCGCCGGGTGCGGAGCCGGGGCAGCGTCTCGTCGTGGCGCCCGGCTCCGTACGCGTCAAGGTCTCCAACGGCGCCGGCGTGCAGGGACTCGGCCGCCGCGCCTATGACGACCTGGCGGCCGTGGGCTTCCAGCTCGTCGGTGAACCCGGCAACCGGGCCGGCTCGGCGGACCAGACCGTCGTCTTCCACGGCCCCGACAAGGCCGATTCCGCGCGCACGCTCGTCGCCGCGCTTCCGGGCGCGACCGCCAAGCTCGATCCCTCGTTGACCCGCACCCTCGAGGTCGTCGTCGGCTCCCGTTACGCCGGCGCCGAGCCGGTGACCGTCAGCGGCGCGCCGCCGCCGGCCGCACCCGCACCCGAGGTCAAGACCGCCGCGCAGGACCCGTGCGCGACCTGACCGACTGGACCGGCGGGCTCGTCGGGCAGCGCGATCCCGCTCAACCACTGCTGACGATGTACGCCGGCGGCGGCCGGGTCGAACTCTCCGGCGCGACGACGGCCAACTGGGTGGCGAAGTCAGCGAACCTGCTGGTCGACGGGCTCGGCGGCCCGCAGCGGGTCGGCCTGCTACTGCCGCTGCACTGGCAGACGCTCGCCCTGCTGCTCGCAGGGGTCGCGACCGGGGCCACCGTCGTCGTTGCGGAGCAGCCGGCCGGACTGGCCGGCTGCGAGGCGGTCTTCGTCGCAGGGGAGCACGCCGAGGCAGCCCTGTCCGCAGGCGTCGATGAGGTGCTGGCGTTGTCGGGACACCCGCTCGGCGCGCCGCTGCCTTCGGTGCCGGCGATGGTCTCGGACTATGCCCGCGAGGTGCCGTCGTACGCCGACCACTGGGGCGGTGAGGCTCCCCCGGGGTGGACGGTCGAGGCCGGAGGCGAACGCCTCGGCTCGTTGACCGCCTTCGGCCTGTCGCCGGCCGACCGGATCCTCGCCTCGGTCGACCCGGCCGACCCCGGCGGCCTGGTCGGCCTGCTCGCCGTGCTGCACGAGGGGGCGGCGCTGGTGCTCGTCCCGTCCCCGATTGGCCTGGACCTCGCCGGGACGGCCACGGCAGAGCGGGTCACCGCCACGCTGGGATGTGCGGTGCCAGGCATGCCCTCGCTGTCCGGCGCTTGAGCAGCACGGCGACGGTCAGGCCTGGTCCCTCCTGGGGCGCAACCAGGCCAGGTCAGCCGTCTCGTTCGCAAAGTGACCGGCCGAGTCGGGACCGGCCGGGTCGGCCAGGTCCAGCAGAAGTGTCAGCGGGACGCCGTCGCTCAGCATCGTCTTGGTCCGGCTGACCAGCTGGTCCCGCCGGGCATTCGGCCCACCTGCCATGTCCGTCCTGTCCATGATCCTCCTTCGGACTCCCTGTCTGAACGGTGTATCGGCCGTGTCCGCTCAGCCGACGCAGGGCCGAACGGGTGGGACGTCGGCCAGCCGAGCCCGTGCACCCACGTAGGCTGGGTGCCTGGCTCCCCGCGCAGCGCCGCCGCGCCACCTGGACGTCTGCAGAAGGACCTCGATGAGCACGCCACGCCCACGCCGGCGCTCGAGCCGGCCGGTCGCCGCCGCCCCGGCCGCGCCCACCGCCCCGGCCGCCCCGGCCCGAGCACCGCTGCTCACCGCACCGTTGCCGCCCGTCGACGCGACAGCACCGGCGAGCCGGTCCTTCGTCGAGCTCGGCGTCCCGGCCGCGCTGGTCGCGGAGCTGGCCCGTCAAGGCATCGGCGCGCCGTTCCCGATCCAGGTCGCCACGCTGCCGGACACCCTCGCCGGTCGTGACGTGCTCGGCCGCGGGCGTACGGGGAGCGGCAAGACGCTCGCCTTCGGTCTGCCGCTCGTCGCGCGGCTCCACGGGGGGGCACGCCGGCCACGGCAGGCCCGCGCGCTGGTGCTGGTGCCGACGCGGGAACTCGCCAACCAGGTGCACGCCGTGGTCGAGCCGCTCGCCAGGACCGTCGGGCTGACCAGCACCGTCGTGTTCGGCGGGGTCGGCCAGAACCCGCAGGTTTCGGCGCTCGCGCCGGGGGTGGACATCCTCATCGCCTGCCCCGGCCGGCTCGAGGACCTGCTCGGCCAGGGCCTGTGCGACCTGTCCGGCGTCACGATCACCGTGCTCGACGAGGCCGATCACATGGCCGACCTGGGGTTCCTGCCGGCGGTGAAGCGGCTGCTCGACCGCACCCCGAAGCTCGGCCAGCGGATGCTGTTCTCGGCCACCCTCGACAACGGCGTCGACGTCCTGGTCCGCCGCTACCTCAACTCGCCCACGACGCACTCGGTCGATCCCGCGGTCGCACCGGTGTCCACCATGACCCACCACGTCTTCTCGGTGACCGCGACCGACAAGGCGGCCGTCGTCCACCAGCTCGCGTCCGGGCAGGAGCGCAGCCTGCTGTTCCTGCGCACCAAGCACACGGCCAAGAAGCTCGCCAAGCAGCTCACCGCCGCCGGCATCCCCGCTGTGGAGCTGCACGGCAACCTCAGCCAGGGTGCGCGCGAGCGCAACCTGCTGGCCTTCACCGACGGCAGCACCCGGGTGCTGGTCGCCACCGACATCGCGGCCCGCGGCATCCACGTCGACGACGTCGCGCTGGTCGTGCACGTCGACCCGCCGACCGAGCACAAGGCCTACCTGCACCGGTCCGGCCGCACCGCCCGGGCCGGCGCCGGCGGCACCGTGGTCACCATCGCCACGACCGAGCAGGCAGCAGAAGTCCGTACGCTCACCAGGCAGGCCGGCATCTTCCCGACGACGGTGCCCGTACGCCCCGGAGCCGCGGAGATCCTCGCCCTCACCGGGCCGCCGGCCGCGCACGTCGAGCCGGCCCCGACCGTGGCGATGCCAGCCCAGCGGCGCAGCTCGGGGAGCGGTCGCCCCGCAGCGGCGGCCGGTGCTGGCAGGGGCGCCGGCAAGGCTG
>JAHWJP010000048.1 GCA_019348355.1 Actinomycetota bacterium | reverse complement strand
GGGGGCGCGTGCAGGACGGGGCGGTGGCGTCGTACCAGGTCTCGCTCAAGGTCGGATTCCAGCTCGAGTAAGCCCACGGCTCCCCTGCTTGATCAACGCCTACTTGGGGCGGTTTCACGGCACCGGAACCGTACGAAGTCCGGCGTTGGTCACTGCCTGCGGCGGCGGATCGCGTTGCCGAGCCAGGTCGGCGGGACGTACTTGCGGTCCACGACGCGCTCCTTCATCGGAATGAGCGCATTGTCGGTGATCTTGATCCCCTCGGGGCACACCTCGCTGCAGCACTTGGTGATGTTGCACATGCCGAGGCCGAAGTGGTCCTGCGCCAGCCGCCGCCGGTCGACACCGTCGAGCGGGTGCATGTCGAGCTCGGCGAGGCGCATGAGATAGCGGGGCCCGGCGAAGGCCGGCTTGTTGTCCTCGTGGTCGCGAACGACGTGGCAGACGTCCTGGCACAGGAAGCACTCGATGCACTTGCGGAACTCCTGCGAGCGCTCCACGTCGATCTGCTGCATCCGGTGGTTGCCGTCGGCGTCCCGCTCGGGCGGCACGAACGGGGGCATCTCCCGCGCCTTGTCGTAGTTGTAGGAGACGTCGGTGACAAGGTCGCGCACGACCGGGAAGGCGCGCAGCGGGGTGATGGTGATGGACTCGTCCGGCTCGAAGGTCCCCATCCGGGTCAGGCACATCAGCCGCGGCCGGCCGTTGACCTCGGCGCTGCACGAGCCACACTTGCCGGCCTTGCAGTTCCACCGGACAGCGAGGTCCGGCGTCTGGGTGGCCTGCAGGCGGTGGAGAATGTCGAGCACGACCTCGCCTTCGTTGACCGTGACGGTGAAGTCCTGCAGCTCACCCCCGTCGGCATCGCCGCGCCAGACCCGCAGGTTGGCCTCGTAACTCATCCGCTCTCCTCGAAGATCTCGGCCAGCTCCGGCGGCATGCCCGGCAGCGGCTTGCGGTGCAGTCCGATGCCGTCCCCGAACAGGGTGCACAGGACGTTGAGCTGCCCCCACTCCTCGCGCGGGCCGGGGAAGTCCTCCCGGGTGTGGCCGCCGCGGCTCTCCTGCCGCTCCAGCGCGGCTCTCGCGACGCACTCCGACACCCGCAGCATGTGCGGCAGGTCCAGCGCGAGGTGCCAGCCGGGGTTGTAGTGCCGGCCGCCCGCCACCGTCAGCGCCTGCACCCGCACCTTCAGCTCGGCGATCCGCTCGAGCGCCTGCTCGACCTCGGCGGCGGTGCGGATGATGCCGACGAGTGAATTCATCGCCTCCTGCAGGTCGTGCTGCACGGTGTAGGGGTTCTCCCCGCCCTGCCGCCCGAACGGTGCCAGCGCCGCCGTCTCAGCCTCGGCGAGCGCCGTCTCGGACAGCGCCGCGGCCGGGGCGCTCGCGGCGTGCCCGGCGGCCGCCGTACCCGCTCGTCGCCCGAAGACCAGCAGGTCGGACAGGGAGTTGCCACCCAGCCGGTTGGACCCGTGCATTCCGCCGGCGACCTCACCTGCGGCGAAAAGACCGGTTACGGAGGCGGCCGCCGTCTCGGGGTGGACCTCCACCCCGCCCATCACGTAGTGGCAGGTGGGGCCGACCTCCATCGCCTCGGCGGTGATGTCGACCTCGGCGAGCTCTTTGAACTGGTGGTACATCGAGGGCAGCCGCTTCTGGACGTAGTCGGCGTCGCGGCGCGAGGCGATGTCGAGGAAGACCCCGCCGTGCGGGGAGCCGCGGTCGGCCTTCACCTCGCTGTTGATGGCCCGGGCGACCTCGTCGCGCGGCAGCAGCTCGGGGGGGCGGCGGTTGTTCTTCTTGTCGGTGTACCAGCGGTCGGCCTCCTCCTCGGTCTCGGCCGTCTCCTTGCGGAAATAGTCCGGGATGTAGTCGAACATGAAGCGGTTGCCAGCTGCGTTCTTCAACACCCCGCCGTCGCCGCGCACCGACTCGGTCACCAGGATGCCGCGCACCGACGGCGGCCAGACCATCCCGGTGGGGTGGAACTGCAGGAACTCCATGTTGATCAGGGACGCACCGGCCGCCAGCGCCAGCGAGTGACCGTCCCCGGTGTACTCCCAGGAGTTGGAGGTGACGGTGTAGGACTTGCCGATGCCGCCGGTGGCCAGCACCACCGCGGGCGCCCGGAAAGCGAGGAACTGCCCCGAGTCGCGCCGGTAGGCGAAAGCGCCGCTGATGGCGCCGTCGTCAGCGGTGAGCAGCCGGGTGACGGTGCACTCCATGAACACGTCGATGCCGAGGGCGACGGTCCGCTGCTGCAGCGTGCGGATGAGCTCCAGCCCGGTGCGGTCGCCGACGTGGGCGAGCCGGGCGTAGCGGTGGCCGCCGAAGTCGCGCTGGGAGATGAGCCCGTCCGGCGTACGGTCGAACAGCGCGCCCCAGTCCTCCAGCTCGCGCACCCGGGCGGGGGCCTCCTGCGCGTGCAGCTGCGCCATCCGCCAGTGGTTGAGCATCTTGCCGCCGCGCATCGTGTCCCGGAAGTGCACCCTCCAGTTGTCCTCGGGATAGACGTTGCCCATGGCGGCGGCGATGCCGCCCTCGGCCATGACGGTGTGCGCCTTGCCGAGCAGGGACTTGCAGACGACGGCCGTACGCGCTCCGCGCTCGTGCGCCTCTATCGCGGCGCGCAGCCCCGCCCCGCCGGCGCCGATGACCACGACGTCGTAGTCGTGCCGTTCGAGGTCCGCCATCAGGCCCACCACATCAGAAGAACCGAGGGTCGTCGATGGCACCGGTTGCGAGCAGGCGTACGTAGAGGTCGGTGAACGCGACGAACACCAGGCTGATCCAGGCGTACTGCATGTGCTTGGGGTTGAGCTTGGACACGAAGGTCCACGCCTTGTAGCGGACCGGGTGCCTGGAGAAGTGCACCAGCCGGCCGCCGACGATGTGCCGGCAGGAGTGGCAGGACAGCGAGTAGAGCCACAGCAGCACGGCGTTGGTCAGCAGCACCAGGGTGCCGAGGCCCATGTGGAACCACTCCCCCTCGGCGTTGCGGAAGGCGAGCAGCGCGTCGTAGGTGAGGATGACGTTGAAGACCAGCCCCGCATAGAAGAAGTAGCGGTGCAGGTTCTGGAAGAGCAGCGGAAAGCGGGTCTCACCGGTGTATTTCGCATGCGGCTCGGCCACCGCGCACGCGGGCGGCGACAGCCAGAACGCGCGGTAGTAGGCCTTGCGGTAGTAGTAGCAGGTGAGCCGGAAGCCCAGCGGCACGATGAGGATGTAGAGCGCGGGGGTGAGGAAAGCCGGGCCGTCGAAGAGTTCGGGGAAGGTGTTGCCCTCGCACGCGGTGGTGATGCAGGGCGAGTAGAACGGCGAGATGTAGGGCTCGGCGAAGTAGTTGGCGTTCTCGAACGCCCGCACCGTCGAGTAGACGATAAAGGCGACCAGCACCGAAACGGTGATCAGCGGCTGCAGCCACCAGCGGTCCGAGCGCAGGGTGCGCGCGGCCAGCCGGGCCCGGCCGGGGGCGCCGGTGCCTTCCGGGGCGAGCGCCGTCATCGGTAGCCGGCTCCGCCGAGTCCCTCGTCCTCGGCGTCCATCCAGAAGTCATGTGCGTACGGCGTGTCGGCGATGATCATGCGGGCCGGCGGGCCGGGCGCCGGGGAGAGCTCGGTGGGCTCGGCCGGTTCGCCGCACAGCAGGTCGAGGTCCTCGGTGACCCGGGCGGTGTCCACGCGTAACCGCCGGGCGTCCACCGAGTCAGGGTAGTGACCGATTACGTCTGACACCGCCTGCTCGAGCGCCCGGGCAGCCTCGCGGGCTGCCGCGACGTCGTCGTCCTGCGCCATCAGGCGGGTTCTCCGGTCCTCTGGACGGGCCGGCCGACCGTCGGCAGGCCCAGGCTGACACCCGGCGTCGAGGGCCGTCGGCCGGCTTCGAAGGCATCGCCCGCGGCGGTTCGCCGATGCGAGCGCAGCTCCGCGTCGGCGAGCAGGTAGTGCGGGGCGGCCCTGGTCACGACCGTCTCGACGAGATCGCCCGGCCGCACGCCCGCCGCGGGCGCGAGATGCACCAGGCGGTTGTCGCGGGCCCGGCCGGTCAACCGGCCGGGAGTGTCCTTGCGGCCCTCGCCGGTGCTGACCAGCACCTCGACGGTGCGCCCGACCTGGGACTGCATGCCCTCGTAGGAGATCTGCTCCTGGAGGGCGACGAGCCGCTCGTACCGCTCCTGCACCACCTCGCGGGGCAGTGGCGGCAGGTGTGCCGCCGGGGTGCCGGGGCGCGGGGAGTACTGGAAGGTGAAGGCGCCGGCGAACCGGCTGGCCGCGACGACGCGCAGGGTCTCGGCGAAGTCGGCCTCGGTCTCGCCGGGAAAGCCGACGATGATGTCGGTGGTGATCGCAGCGTCGGGGATCTGCTCGCGCACCCGGGTCAGGATGCCCAGGAAGCGGTCGCTGCGGTAGGACCGGCGCATCGCCTGAAGGACCGCGTCGCTGCCTGACTGCAGCGGCATGTGCAGGCTCGGGCACACCGAGGGGGTCTCGGCCATCGCCGTGATGACATCGCCCGAGAAGTCGCGCGGGTGCGGGCTGGTGAAGCGGACCCGCTCGACCCGCTCCCCCACAGCCCGCAGCAGCCGACCGAAGGCCTCGCGGTCGCCGAACTCGCGCCCGTAGGAGTTGACGTTCTGCCCGAGCAGGGTCACCTCGAGGACACCCTGCGCGGCGAGCATCTCGACCTCGCGCAGGATCTCGTCGGGGCGGCGGTCCTTCTCCTTCCCGCGCAACGCCGGGACGATGCAGAAGGTGCAGGTGTTGTCGCAGCCGACGCTGATCGACACCCAGGCGGAGTAGCTGCTCTCACGCCGGGCCGGCAGCGTGCTGGGGAAGACCTCGAGCGCCTCGAGCAGCTCGACCTGGCTCTGCTGCTCGACCCGCGCCCGCTCGAGCAGCACCGGCAGCGAGCCGACGTTGTTGGTGCCGAACACCACGTCGACCCAGGGCGCCCTGGTCGTGACCGTCCTGCGGTCCTTCTGCGCAAGACAGCCGCCGACCGCGATCTGCATGCCCGGGGTGCGGTCCTTGACCGCCTTGAGGTGGCCGAGGTTGCCGTAGAGCCGGTTGTCGGCGTTCTCCCGCACCGCGCAGGTGTTGAAGACCACGACGTCGGGGGTGGCGTCCGGCTCGGCAGGCAGGTAGCCGGCGGCGTCGAGCAGGCCGCTGATCCGCTCGGAGTCGTGCACGTTCATCTGGCACCCGTAGGTGCGCACCTCGTACGTCCTCACGGTCGCCAGCCTACGGTCCGGTCAGGCAGGCTCGAATAGCCTCGGCGGTGTGAAGCTCTCGATCCTCATGCCCGTCTTCAACGAGGCACCGACGCTGGCCGTGGCCGTGGGCCGGGTGCTCGCCGTCGACTTCCCCTGCGAGATGGAGCTGGTCGTCGTCGACGACGGCAGCACCGACGGGACGGCCGAGGTGCTGGCCGGGTTGGCCGCTCCGCGCATCCGGGTGGTGACGCATCCGCGCAACCGCGGCAAGGGCGCTGCCATCCGCACCGCCAGCGAGCAGGCGAGCGGCGACTTCATGATCATCTGCGACGCGGACCTGGAGTACGCCCCCGAGGAGATCCCGCTGCTGCTCGCCCCGATGCTGCGCGGGGACGCGCAGGTCGTCTACGGCACCCGCGCCTTCGGCAGCCACACGGCGTTCAGCTTCTGGTACGTGATGGGCAACAAGGGGGTGACGCTCGCCGCGAACCTGCTGTTCAACGCCTACATCTCCGACCTCGAGACCTGCTTCAAGCTGATGCCGCTCGCGCTCTACCGCGAGCTCGACATCCGCTCGGCGGGGTTCGGCATGGAGGCCGAGGTCACCGGCAAGCTGCTCGGTCGCGGTATCCGTCCGTTCGAGGTGCCGGTCAGCTACGCCGCCCGCTCCCGCGCCGAGGGTAAGAAGCTGACCTGGCGGGACGGCATCGAGGCGCTGTGGATCCTCACCCGGACCCGTGCCCAGGCGGCCGCCCGCCGGTGACCGCTGGCAGCTCAGGGGAGGGGCTGCGGTCCGGCGTCACCTCGAACCACACCCGCTTGCCGGTCGGCAGCGGCTCGGCCCCCCACTGGTCGGCGAGCACCTCGACCATGAGCAGGCCGCGCCCCGACTCCTGCTCCCAGGGCGGCTCCAACAGCGCTGCGGGCAGTCGGCGGGAGTCGTCGTCGACCTCGATCCGCACCAGGTCGTCGTGCAGCATCGCCCGAATCTCGACCTGCCCCTGCCCGGCGTGCCGGGCCGAGTTGGCGACCAGCTCGGTCACCAGCAGCTGAGCCACCTCGGCGTCGAGACCACGACCCGTCAGCAGCTTCCCGACGGCGCGCCGGGCGACACCCGCAGAGGCGGCGACGCTCGGCAGCCGCAGCTCGAGGTCGGCCGTCGTGCCCAGCAGCAGGGCGAGCACGGCCGTGTCGTCGTCGTGCCCGCCGTCGCGTCCGAGGGCACTCAGCACGCGATCGCAGGCCTCGTCGGCGCTGCAGACCGGCGGGCCGAGCGAGGCCACGAGACGGTCCAGCCCGTCGCTGATCGGTGCGTCCCGGCTCTCGACCAGCCCGTCGGTGTAGAGCAGCAGCAGCGAGCCGGCCGGCAGGTGGCTGGAATGTTCGACGAACCGCGCGCCACCGACACCGAGCGGCAACCCCGGGTCCAGCTCGAGCAGTCGCGGCTCCGCTGCGGGAGACACGAGCACGGGTGGTGGATGCCCTGCGGACGCGACCGACAGTTGTCGCGTCGACGGGTCGAGGCGGGCCACGACGCAGGTCGTGAAGTTCAGCTCGTCGATGGCGAGCGCGACCCGGTCGAGCCGGTCGAGGATCTGCGCCGGGCCGTGGCCCTCCAGTGCGTACGCGCGCACCGTCGCCTGCAGCTGGCCCATCACGGCGGCGGCCTGCACACCACGGCCGACCACGTCGCCGATGACCAGCACGAGCGCGTCACCGACCTCGATGACGTCGTACCAGTCGCCGCCGACCTGCGTGCCGCGGGCACCCGGCAGATATCGGGCCGCCGCGCGGAACTCCGGCCCGGTCGGCAGCTGACGCGGCAACAGGCTGCGCTGGAGCGTGACCGCCAGGTCACGCTCGAAGGCGTAGCGGCTGGCGTTGTCGAGTGCGAGGCCGGCCCGGCGCGCGAGGTCGAGCGCGTGCTCGAGGTCGGCCGGGTCGTACTTCTCGTGCCGGGACAGGGTCAGCACCCCGACGGTGCGACCGCGGGCGGTCAGCGGGACGCAGATGCTGCTGCGGCCGAGCACCTGCCCGAGCTCGACGGCCTGCTCCTCGGTGAGGGTGACCGCCCGCAACATCTCCGGCGTCGTCGTCTGCACCAGCTGCGGCTGTCCGCTGGCAAGAACGGCAGCCGGGCCGTACGACACATCGAGCAGCACCGGCGCCGCGCCGAAGAAGGCTGCCACCCTTTCCAGACCCGCGCTCTCAGCGGTGGCGCAGGCGCGCAGCACCAGCTCCCCCGCCGAGTCCAGCAGGTGCAGCAGCGAGACGTCCGCCAGCCAGGGAACCACCAGATCGGCCAGCGCCGAGGCGATCCCCTGCGGGTCGAAGCTCTCAGCGAACAGCGCCGAGGCCTGCGACAGCACGCTCTGCAGCCGGGCGGCATCCTGCGCCTCGCGGCGCGCGGCGCGCTCGCCCTCGAAGGCCTCCAGCCGCTCGATCGTGGAGCTCGCCATCTGCGCCAGCTGCACGAGGATCGCCTCGTCCTCGGCGGAGAACGGCGTCTCGTCGACCTTGTCGCTGAGCTGGACCAGGCCGAGGTTGGTGCCGTCCCGGCCGATGAGCGGCGCCGCGAGGTAGTCCGGCAGCGGTGGGTGGCCGGGCGCGTCGGCCAGGCCGCGCCAGTCCGGATGGGCGCGCAGCTCGTCGCCCGTCAGTCGCAGCGGCCGGTTGTCCCGTACGACGGACTCGAGCACTCCCGTGCCCTTCGGCACCACGTCATAGGTGCGCCAGCCGGCGTACTTCTCCGACAGCGAGACGTAGGTGTCGGCATCGCCCCAGCCCGCCCGCAGCCTGGTCGTCACGGCCTGATGACAGCCGATGACGTCCAGGGCGGCCTCGGTGACCAGGCGCAGCAACTCGTCCAGGCTGTCCGCGGCCGACAGGGCCAGCGCACTGTCGGCGAGAGCCCGCAGCTGTACGGCCCGCCGGCGCTCGAGGGCGGCGAGCTTGCGGGCCTGACCGTGCAGCCTGGCGCGTTCGACGATCTCGGCCGCCTGCCTGGCGTAGAGTTCGACGAGCTCGAGGTCGCGGGCGTCCGGCTCGACGACGGACCGGTAGTACGCCGAGAGCGCACCCATCGGCTCGCCGGCCAGGGTGAGCATCGGCACGGACAGGGCGGCGCGCACGCCGTGTTCGGCCGCCCCGGCTCGGAAGGCGTCGTAGTGCGCGGAGGCGCTGATGTCCTCGACATGGATGATCCGGCGCTCAGAGACCGCGCGGCCTGCCGAGCCGGTCCCGAAAGGCACCCGCAGGGCGCTGATGTAGTTGTCGGGAAAGCCCACCCAGGCGTTCGCGACCAGGACGTCCGGCGCGTCCGGGTCGGTCACCCACACGGCGGCGATGTCGGTCCCGAGCAGCCGGGCGACTGCCGCGGCGAGCTGCGCGAGCAGGGGCGTGACCCGGCTGAGGTCGCGGATCGTCGGGTCGATCTCGGCCAGCGGCATCGCCCCCGCCGCGGCCGCCGCGAGCTCGACCTGGACCCGGGCGACCTCGTCGGCCGCGTCGTCGTGCGTTGGCGCCCCCGGATCCCCCGCCCGGCGGCCCCGCACGCGGCGTTCGGGGGTCACAACCCGAGAACCGCGATCAGGTCCCGTGCCGCCTGACCGCCGGTCTCGGTCGCGACGTCCATCGCCCCCGGCACGTCGAGGTCGGTGACGAGCGCGTCGAGCACCGCCTGCGGACCGCTCGACCCGCTGTCCGGGCGGCCCGCGGCGACCTGCAGCGCATCGAGGCGGGTGGCAGCCTGGTCCAGCGATGCGTCGGTGAAGTCCCACGGGGCGGCGTAGTGACGGTCCAACAGCAACGTGCGGACCGTCGGCCCGCTGGTGCGCGCGATCAGGTCGGCCACGAACACCAGGTTGCCCGTCGACTTGGCCATCTTCTCGCCGTCCAGCCGCACGGTGCCGACGTGCAACCACGAGCGGGCGAAGGGGACGACGCCGGTGGCCGCCTCGGCCTGGGCGTTCTCGTAGGCGTGGTGCGGGAAGCGCAGGTCGGCGCCGCCGGCGTGCAGGTCGACCGACGAGCCGTAGGTCGACAGCGCCATCGCCGTGCACTCGGCGTGCCAGCCGGGCCGCCCGGGGCCCCAGGGTGACGGCCAGACCGGCTCGCCGGACGCGCTGACCTGCCACACCGCCTGGTCGAGCGGGTCGTGCTTGGCCGGGTCATCCGTACGCCCGCCGTTGCTCTCGAGCAGCCGGAGCGCCTCGTCCCGCTCCAGTTCGCCGGCGCCTGGAACCGCGGCACCGCGAAAGTAGACGCTGCCCTGCGACGCATAGGCCGCACCGCTGTCGAGCAGGGCGGCGGCCAGTGCGATCACCTGTGCGACGTGGGTGTGTGCCCTCGGCTCGTGGGTGGGGCGGCGGACGCCCAGCGCGTCCATGTCGCGTTCGAAGTGGAACTGCTGGACGGCGGCGAACCTGTCGTAGTGCGCTCCGGCCCGGTTCGCCGCGTCGAACAGCACGTCGTCGACGTCGGTGACGTTGCGACAGACCTCGACCGAGACTCCGAGCCGTCGCAGCACGCGCTCCGCGGCATCCACCCACACGAAGGTCGCGGCGTGACCGAGGTGCGTCACGTCGTACGGCGTGACCCCGCAGACGTAGATCCGGGCCCTGCCGACGACGGTCAGCGGCCGGCCCCCGAGCTGCAGGCGCGGCGGGATCGTCGGGTCGGTCAACTTCTTGCTCCTGCCGGGTCGGAAGGCTCCAGCCTGCCACTGGGAGGTCCGCTTATCAGGATTTCGCCAGCGTCACTGCCGCGCAGAAGCGATCGTGGTCGGCGCGGGCGGCGTGTACGGGGTCGAGCAGCTCCTCGCGCGCGACCTCTGCCACCGCCTTGTGCAGGCGTCGCTGCGCCTTGCGGCCGCGCCGTCGCGCGCCGCCGCGGACGAGCGGTCGGCTGAGCAGTGCGATGAGCACGCCGGCCAGCAGACCGCCGAGCAGCAGCAGCGTCGGAACCGGGATGCCCTGCACCTTCGGCAGCGGCACCACCGTGTCGAGCTGGAGGTAGGCCAGGGCGACCAGACCCAGCAGCCACAGCGCCCCGGTGAGTGCTGCGAGGACGAGCAGCCACTGCAGGCCCCCGACCGCGCGCTGCCACGTGGCTGGACGGTCCGTCCCCAGGTCGGTGCCGGCGACAGCCGAGTCGAGGCGGTCGGCGAGCTGCTGCTCGCGCAGCTCGACGGTGCGCCGCAGGTCGTCGCGCCAGACCTGCGGCAGATCCGCGCCGGCGCCGTCGCGGAGTCGGCGCAGCGCCGTCGTGACCGCCGCCTGCTGCACCGCGCTGGGCGGCTGGAGCGAGGTCCGTGCGGTGGAGTCGCCGACGTGCAGGCGCTTCAGGGGGTCGGGCCGGAGCTTGCCCGTCCAGCGCAGCAGCGGCCAGCCGGTGTGCGCGGCGCCGCGCTTGCGGATCGAGCGCTCGAGCGCACCCACCACGACCGGGACGCCGGCGGCGGCGGCCAGGGCGTCGACGAGCTGCTCACGATCGGCCTTGCCGGTCTTGTTCGCCGCGCCGCCGGCGCAGTGCGGCTCGAGCGCGGAGGCGGCCGCCCAGACGTCGGCGGTGAGCCGGTCGGTGGCGGCTCTGCGGGCCTTCACCCGCCGGGCCAGCTCGGCCCGCAGCTCCGGCACGCCCGCACCGGTGCGGGCGGACAGCATGAGCAGCCGGGTCTGGGTCAGCCCCTCACGGTCGAGCAGTGAGCGCAGGTCGGCGCGGCACTGCTCCGCGGCCCGCTCGTCGAGCCGGTCCACCTGGTTGAGCACGACCAGCAGCACCTCGGCGTGACCGGCCTGCGGGGCGAGGTAGCGGTCGTGCACGGCGGCGTCGGCGTACTTCTGCGGATCGAGCACCCAGACCAGCACATCGACCAGCTCGACCAGCCGGTCCACCTCCAGCCGGTGCTCGAGCGTCGTGCTGTCGTGGTCCGGCAGGTCGAGCAGCACCAGGCCGCACAGCGCCGGCTCGGGTCGCTCGTGCGAGTGACGGCGCGGGACCTCGAGCCAGTCGAGCAGCCGGTCTGCGCCCTCACCCCAGACCGTCGCGTGCGCGACACCCGTCGTCGGGCGGCGGACCCCGGGGGTGCTGATCTCGGCGCCGGAAAGCGCGTTGAACAGCGTCGACTTGCCGCTGCCGGTCGCGCCGGCCAGGGCGACGACGGTCGCGTCGCCGAGGGCCTCACGGGCGCCCGCCTTGGCCAGCAGCGCTCGGGCTCGGCCGACCTCCGGTACGACGAGCCGGCCCTCGGCAATCTCGACTGCCTCGCGTAGCGCGGTCAGCCGGTCGGTCAGCGCCAGCGCGCTCACCGGCGCGCCGCGGACAGCGCCTTCACGGCGTCACGCAGGCCTTTCACCGCGCCATCGTCCGGCGACACCTGCGTCAGCAGCTCGTCGAACCGGGTTTGCTCGGCGTCCAGCAGCCGGTCGGCGCGCGTGCGCAGGTCCTGCCGGGCAGCGGCGGCGAGCGAGCGCACGGCCGCGTCGCCGAACACCGCCTCGAGCAGACGCTGACCGAGAGCGGAGGTGCCGCCGGCGACAGCCACCTCGCCGCCGGTCAGGCCGCCGGTGTTGGCGAAGACCGCGACCATCACCACCAGGCCGACGCCGTTGACGCCGAACGACAGGAAGCGCGCGGTGGACCGCTTGCCGGCGCCCTCGGTCCGGACGAGCTCGAGCACGTGGCCCTGCCAGCCGCGTACCTCCTGTCCCGCCGCGGCGCCGAAGCCGGGTGACACGGACTCCAGCTCCCGAGCCCGGCCGGCCAGCAGCGCCGAGCCGCCCGGCAGCGCCCGCCAGGCGGTCACCGTCCGCTCGGCGGCACGGTCCGCCTCGGCCTGCAGCAGCTGCTCGACGCTGCTTTCGAGCGCCACCTTCAGGTCGTCCGCCGGCGTCGCCCGGCCGCTCACCGCGGCGGTCAGCCTGTCGCGCAGCCGGCCGACCTGCGCCTGCAGGCTGCGCATCCACTCACCGGTGCCGACGAACTCCTGCCAGCGAGCCAGGACCTCACCGCGCAGCAGCGTGCCGCTGCGTACGCCCTCGTCGATGTTTCTGCGCGCCGCGTCGTAGGAAGCATCGGAGGCGACCTGCAAGGCACCCGCCGCGGTCTGCTGCTGCTCGACCGCCTCGATGATGCCGGCGACCCGGGTCCCGAGGCTGTCGAGCGCTCCGTGCAGGGTCTGGCGGACGACGGCGGCGCGCTCCTCCTGGTCGGCGGCCAGCCAGTGCAGCCAAGTGCGCAGCGGGGCGATCTGCTCCTCGTCCAACCGGCCGTCCTGCAACGGCCGCTCCTCGATGACGAACAGGCGCGCGCTGTGCAGCTCGGCCCGCTTCAGCATCCCGGCGAGGTCGTCGGCGACCTCGCCGACGGCTTCGGGCGGTACGCGGTCCAGCACCACGGCCAGCGCCGTCCCCCGCTCCTGGGCGGTCCGCAGCAGGTCCCACGGGACAGCATCGGCGTAGCGGGCCGCTGTCGTCACGAACACCCACAGGTCAGCCGCGGCCAACAGCTGCCCGGCCAGGTCGCGGTTGGCGGCGACGACGGAGTCCACGTCGGGGGCGTCGATCAGCGCCAAGCCGGCCGGGACGTCGTCGCGCGCGATCAGGCGCAGCGCCCCCGGTCCGGCGTCGCCGCCGGCGCCGGTCGTGCGGGCCAGGCCGGGCAGCACCCGGTCGCCGGCGAAGAACGCCCGGTCGGCCGTTGCGCACACCAGCACCGGCGCGCGGGTGGTCGGGCGCAGCACACCGGCGGAGCTGACCTGGGCTCCCACGATGCTGTTGACGAGGGTGGACTTGCCGGCGCCGGTCGAGCCGCCGACCACCGTGAGCAGGGGGGCGTCCAGGTCGCGCAGCCGTGGCAGCAGGTAGTCGTCGACCTGGTCGACGACCGCTTTCGCGGTCTGTGCGGCCCCGTCCCGGTCCGGGGTCGCGAGCCCGAGCGGCGTCGCGGCGACCCGGTCGCGCAGGGTCTGCAGGGCCTCGGGCAGCCGCGCGGCAGCCGGGTCCAGCAGTGCGGTCACCAGCAGATCCTGCCCGAACTGCGGCGCGCTAGGCCTCTGCCGTCCGGGGTGGCTCACGGGATGCACGAGGACTTTCTCGGATTCTCGGTTCAGAGGTCGTCGAGAGCCAGCTCAGCCTCCTCGCCCTCCTGGGACAGCGCCTCCCGCACGACCCGGAAGGCGACGCCTGACGGGTAACCCTTGCGTGCCAGCATGCCGGCAAGGCGTCGCACCAGGACGTCGGTCGGCAGGCCGGCGGTGGTGCGCAGCTTGCGGTCGACCAGCGCCCGCGCCGTCGCGGACTCAGCCTCCGGTTCGATGGTGGCGAGGGCATCGGCGATCGATGCGTCGTCGACGCCTTTGCGGCGTAGCTCCTGCGACAGGGCCCGCCCGGCGAGCCCCTTGCTGCGCTGCCGTGAGCTGACCCATAGCTGCGCGAACTCCGCGTCGTCGATCATGCCGACGTCGGCGAAGCGGCCGAGCACCTGCTCGGCGACCTCGTCGCTGATGCCCTTCTTGCGCAGGGCCGTAGCCAGCTCGGCGCGGGTCCGGGGTGCGTGCTCCAACTGGTGCAGGCAGATCTGCCGGGCGACGTCGACTGGGTCGGCGGGCGCTGACTCGGGCTCGACCGGCACCGCGCGGTCGGGTTTGCCGCGACTGCCCCCCGAAGCGGGCGACCCCGAGGCAGCGGGCGACCGCGAGGCGAAGCTCACCGGCTAGAGGTCCACCGGAACGGGGGCAAGTCGGTCGCCGTCGTCGTCCAACCGCGGACCGATGTTCAACTTTTCCTTGATGCGCTTCTCGATCTCGTCGGCGAGGTCGGGATTGTCGCGAAGGAATGCCCGGGCGTTCTCCTTGCCCTGGCCGAGCTGATCGCCCTCATAGGTGTACCAGGCGCCGGACTTGCGGACGATGCCCTGTTCGACGCCCAAGTCGATCAGCGATCCCTCGCGGCTGATCCCGATGCCGTACAGAATGTCGAACTCGGCTTGCTTGAAAGGGGGAGCGCAGTTGTGCACGACGACGTCGTCAGCAACGAGCGTGTGGAGCCCCTCGACCTCGACATCGAACGTCCGTGCGCGTCGAAGCGGCAGGACGTCCCTGACAACGGTGTAGGAGATTTCCTCAGCCAGCACCTCGAACAAGAAGGCGTCCTCCAGCGCCTCTGCCAGCACCGCGACCCTGTCCCGACGTAGTCTGCTGGCACCCAGCACCTGGCGCATCCCGCCCCGGGGGTCACCCGCCAGAGCGCCGATCATCGAGGCAGCCTCACGTGCGGTGATTCTCGAAGCCAGATGCGCGAGCACCGGTGCGGTCTGCTCGGCACTGAGGTAGATCGCCTGCGAACCGCGTCGCCGTCCCGGCTCGTCACGGCCCAGGAACTGAACCAGCGCCTTGCCGCGCGGGCCCCACATCGGGACCAGCGAGGCGAACGCGGTGGTGTTGTCCGAGCCGCTCACTCGTGTCTCCCATATGTCACGCTTCGACTGCACCCGGCGGCCGGCGATCAAACTGGGACGTTGCTGGCTCGGGTCGTAGCGGCGGACGGAGCTGGTGATCCCGGCGCGCAGCAGCAGCCAGTGAATCTGATGGGCAAGCTGCTCGGAGGTGGTGCTGAAGCCGATCCGAGCCGCGCCGGTCTGCTCGACCGACACGTGGCCATCGGTCTCGAGCAGCCCGAACAGCACGTTGCCGACGACCTCGCGCGAGGTTCCAGGGGCGAAGAAATAGGCGGGCAGGGTCTTCTCCCATGCCAGCTTGCCGTAGATGCCGGCGGACCGGCACAACGTCAGCACACCGTTCTTTTCACCCGGGCGATGGGAGATCGACATGCAGATGGCTTGCGCCGTCGGCTTGACCGTGCAGCCCAGACCGCTCACGATCTCGGCCACATCTGCCTGCATTTCCTGCTCGGCGCAGATGAACTGCACCGGGGTCTTTCCGCCGACATAACCGTCCCCGACGAGGTAACCCAGCAGCCGGGCCTGGGCGGGACTGACAGGTTCGTCCGCACCGAAGCCCAGATATGACCGCGGTCGGGCCACCCGGGCACCAGGACGTAGGTCGCCGGCAAGCTGCCAACCGCGATCAGTGAGCACCTGGTGGTCGGGCGTGACCCAGATCTCCGCCGCGCCGGCGAGCCGTAGACCGAGCACGTCCTGCTCGCCCTGGTCGAACCAGGAGCGGACCGGTCGAGTGTGCAGGGTGCCGTCCTTCGCGGCAGCCACGACGGAGATGGGCAGCCGACCGTCGACGACCTCCTCGATGCGGTGCAGGACACCAGTCACCGGGTCGAACACCGTTGTCCCAGCGGCCAGGCATTTGTTCTTCACGACCTTGACGCGGGTCCGGTTGCCCACCGGGTCGGTCCCGTCCTTGAGTGTCTCGATCCGCCGGATGTCCAGACGCACGGAAGCGTAGAACTTCAGCGCCTTACCGCCCGTCGTTGTTTCGGGAGAACCGAAAAAAACTCCTATTTTTTCGCGAAGCTGATTGATGAAGATTGCGCTGGTATTGGTGTTGCTCAAGGCACCGGTGATCTTGCGAAGCGCCTGACTCATCAACCGAGCCTGCAGGCCGACGTGGCTGTCGCCCATTTCACCCTCGATCTCGGCCCGCGGAGTGAGCGCCGCGACGGAGTCGATCACGATGACATCGAGCGCACCCGACCGAACGAGCATGTCGGTGATCTCGAGCGCCTGCTCTCCGGTGTCCGGCTGGGAGACGAGCAAGGCGTCGGTGTTGACACCGAGCTTCTTCGCGTAGTCAGGATCCAGGGCGTGCTCGGCGTCGATGAAAGCCGCAATTCCTCCGGCGGCCTGAGCATTGGCGACCGCATGCAGCGCCAGGGACGTCTTCCCGCTGCTCTCCGGTCCGTAGATCTCGATGATCCGCCCACGCGGCAGCCCGCCGATGCCGAGGGCGACGTCGAGGGCGATGGCGCCGGTCGGGATCACTTGCATCGCCGGCCGCACCTCGTCGCCGAGCCGCATCACCGAGCCCTTGCCGAAGTTCTTGTCGATCTGGGCGAGAGCCATCTCGAGGGCCTTCTCGCGGTCCGGTCCTGCCATGTGCTCGCTCCAGTGGTCGACGAGCTCGACGCTCGTGCTGCGGTCCGATCGGCGATGACGCTAGGAGCGGCCTCCGACAAAAGGAAGAGCCTGCTGCCACCCTGTGGATGGCGCTCCGTGGACACCCGGACAGTGACGACGTTAGACCGAACGCGTGTTCGAAATCAGTGCGACACGCCGATGCGTCCACTCATCGTTCCGAGGCGGGCAGCTCCAGCGCTTCGCACACCGCTCGCCAGACCAGCTTCACGTCGTCGCCGTCGGCCAGCGCCTGCAGAACCGTCCGGCCGCCCAGCGTGGCGAGCACCTGGTCCGCGGCGTACGACCTGGCGTAGGAAGCACCGAAGCGGGCCTCCATCCGCCGCCAGAACTCGGTCAGCCGCACCGAACAACGATAGGTCCGACGGCGTGGCAAGCCTCAGGCCGGGCACAACACTCCCATGCGCCTGCCCTCGCCCCGCAAGCTCGACGACCGGGTGCTCGGGGATCGGCTGCGCGGGCCGCGCAGTCGGGACGACACCGACACCCGGGGGGTCGACCACCGGCCGCACGGTGAGCAGGGGGCAGGACGCCGTCAGGCGCTCAGCATCGTCTACAAGGTTGCCCGGGTGGTCTTCCTCCTGCTCGCTCTCATCGTTGTGCTCGGCATTGTCTTCACCCTGACGCCGAGCAACCCCGACAACGCACTGGTACGCAATGCCCTCTCGCTGGCCGAGACCGCCGCCGGACCGTTTGCGGACCTGTTCACCGTGGGCGGCGACCCGGAGCGCGCACTGGCCATCAACTACAGCGTCGCCGCCGTGCTCTACCTGCTCGCTGGCACCCTGGTCACCCGGCTGCCCGGCGGGAGACGCTGAGTGGACGTTGACGTCACGCACCGCCCGGACCGCTCCCGCTTCGAGGCGGAGGTCGACGGACAGCTCGCCTACCTGGACTACCGGCGGGCCGGTGACACGGTCGTGATGCCGCACACCGTGGTGCCGAGCGAGATCGAAGGGCGCGGCGTGGCCGGCGAGCTGACGCGTACGGCGGTGGCCTGGGCCCGGGACCACTCGCTCGAGATCGACGCGCAGTGCTCCTACGTACGCGGCTGGCTCGCCGAGCACCCCGACGCCTGACCCGGGAAGATGGGGCGCATGACGGCGCTCGACCGCTTCTCCCCCGCGACGCGGGCGTGGTTCTCCGGCGCCTTCTCCGAGCCGACGAGCGCCCAGATCGGTGCGTGGGAGGCGATCTCGGGCGGCCGCCACACCCTCGTCGTCGCACCGACGGGATCGGGCAAGACCTTGAGCGCGTTCCTGTGGTCACTCGACCGGCTGGCCTCGTCCCCGCCACCGCAGGAGCCGCGCCGCCGGTGCCGGGTGCTGTACGTCAGCCCGCTCAAGGCGCTGGCCGTCGACGTCGAGCGCAACCTGCGCGCGCCGCT
>JAHWJP010000167.1 GCA_019348355.1 Actinomycetota bacterium | reverse complement strand
TCAGCCGCATCAAGGGCGCCATCATCGACGAGCTGCGCTCGATCGACTGGATCCCCCGGTCGGTGCGCTCCAAGGCACGCGAGGTCGAGAAGGCCTACGCCTCGCTGGAGGCAAAGCTGCACCGCACGCCCAGCGAGAGCGAGGTCGCCGCCGAGCTGGGGATCGCGCTCGAGGACCTGCACGCGATCTTCAGCCAGGTCAGCTTCGTCAACGTCGTCGCCCTCGACGAGCTGCTCTCGGCCGGTGGCGAGAAGGGCGACAAGCTGTCCTTGGTCGACACCCTCGAGGACACCAAGGCCGAGGACCCGGTGCAGGCCTTCGAGTCCGAGGAGACCAAGTACCTGCTGGCGAAGGCGATCAACACGCTGCCCGAGCGGGAGAAGATCGTCGTGACGCTCTACTACTACGAAGGCCTGACCCTCGCCGAGATCGGCCAGGTGCTGGGCGTCACCGAGAGCCGGATCTGCCAGATGCACACCAAGGCCGTCCTGCAACTGCGGGGGAAGCTCGCCGACCAGGACGACTGACATTGAAGCCGGTCAGGCCACGCCGAGCTCCCCGCTCAGGACGAGGCGCTCGGCGAGCTCGCGCAGCTTGATGTTGTCTTGCTGGCTGTGCCGGACCAGCAGCGCGAACGCCTGGTCGCCGGTGATCTTGTGGCGCTCCATGAGGATGCCCTGCGCCTGGCCGATGAGCTGGCGGGTGGTCACGGCCTGCTGGAGCCCGGACTGCTTCTGCGCGGCCGCGTAGGCGATCGCGGCGTGGGAGGCGAACAGCAGTCCGACATGCTCGGACTCGTCGTCGAAGGCATCGGGCTGACTGGAGTAGAGGTTCAGCGCACCGAGGTTGTCACCCTCGACGTAGAGCTGGAAGGACAACATGCTGGCCGCCCCGGCTTCCAGTGCCCGGGCTGCGAACTTCGGCCAGCGCTGCTCGCGGCTCATGTCCGTCACGCGCACCGTCTGCTGCTCGAACGCCGCATCCAGGCAGGGGCCCTGGCCGACTTCGTTCTGCACGGCGTCGACCGCGCGAGGCAGCTCGCCGGACGGCACTTGGGAGCGGACTTCGCGGCGGCCCAGGACAACGCTGATCGAGCCCTCCTCGACCCCGGGGATCAGCTCGATCGCCGCCTGCACCACCCCGGCAAGCGTGTCGTGCGGGTCCTCCTGCCGTTGCAGGTCCCGGGCGACGTCGCTGAGGCGCATGGCGAGCTCGTCCTGGCCGTTGGTCGAGCCGGTGTCCTGCGCCGACGGCTCACCTTGCGCACCAGGTTCGGTCTTGTCCACCGCTCGTTCCTCTCACTCCTCCGTCGGCGCACACAGACTGGCAGCGCGTAGGGATTGCGCAAAGAATCTAGTGGGCGGGGGGTCTCCATGTGGAGGTCGGCCGCTGGGCTGGCGGGGCCGACCTTGTGAGACCAGGGTGACCGGCGAGTCAGCCCCGCGGATGACCATGACCGTTTCGCAGCCCGTCCCGTCGTTCGCCCAGCAGTCCAGGCTGATGACCGTGCGCGCTCGGCAGATCCGCCAGGACGTCGACCGCCTGGTGGCCGCCAGCCAGATTCGATGCGAGCAGTCCCTGCTGTACCTGCGCCGCAGCGCTCACGCCGCAGGGTCGCCCGTTACGGAATCCCGCATTGCGCCTCCCTGATCAGCTGGCGACGTGAACTCCCGACAGCCTGGCTTCTCGCGCCAGATGATCAGGCAGGGCAAGGGTCGGGGTCGGACGTCGGTGCGCACCTACCCGGCGCGCCGGCGCAGGCGCTCGGCCTCGAGGTGCCAGACCTGGGCATCCGGCCCCGACTCCTGTGCCGGGACGACCGTCGCCCCTCCGGTGGCCGGGTCCTTCGGGCCGGGCCGGCGACGTGCGCGTAACCCGATTCCGGCGAGCAGCGCGACCACCGCAGCCAGGCCGAGCGGTGCCTGTGCCGCGCGCAGGGACCAGGCCGGTTCTTCGCTCGCCTGACGCGCCGGGTCGCCGGCTGCACTCGATCCCACTGCTGCCGGCTCCGGCTCGGGCACGGGCGCTGCGGCGGGGGCGATGCCGGCCGACTGACCGTCCGGCACCGGCATCGGCACCTGCGCTGCGTCGCCCAGCGGCAGCAGCTGGGCCGGCCTCCGGTCCACCAGCTGGACCGGGTCGAGGTAGGCCTCGCCCCGGCGCAGTCCCCAGTGCAGGCAGGCCGCGACCGGGCAGCCGCTGTGGACGGCGTCCAGCCGGCCGATCTCCTGCCCGGCCGTCACGACCGTTCCGACCGCGACCGAGGCGGTGACCGGCTCGTAGGTCGTGCGCAGGTTCCCGTGGGAGACCACGATCACGCCGCGCCCGGCGAGAAGCCCGGCGTAGGAGACGCGCCCCGCGCCCGCCGCCCGGACGGGCAGACCGGCTGCGCCCGGCAGGTCCGCGCCGCGGTGACCCGCGCCGTAGCGGGTGGCCGGCGGGGCGAACGGCCGGCTGACGTCGTACGGCCCGGCCAGGGGCCAGGTCCACGACGTCTCCTGGGCGCCCGCGACGCCCGGAGCTCCGACCAGCGCGACCAGCAACGCGACACCAGCTGCGCGACGAAGCACCGCCGCCACCTCCTCGACCGGGGTACGGGACGCCGGCCGTGTGCCGGCCGACCACCCGAGACTGGGCCGCCTCGGGCCGGAGGAACAGGGCCTGCCGCTGCCCTGTGGAAAGCGATGCTGTGGTGGGGACAGCAAGCTCCGAGGGCGCTCGGAAGGGATGCGCCAGCCCCTCCGGTGATCCACGGGGAGCTCGAGGTGATTTCCCGGCTCTGATCCACGTCAAGGTCAAAGTCTCCGTGGATCAGCCGGGGGGGCGGCGCCGTACACTTGCCCGCAGCGACCCGGTCCGCCGGGCCGACTTCGCGTGCTCGCCGCCAGTCCGCACGATGGCCGGTCAGGTCCACGGTCTCCCGCTCGAGCTCGGGGAGCGGACCCGGCCGTGGGCACCAGGGCCGACCACCGACCGGTGGGCGGCACAACCGACCGCCGCGCGGCCGTCCCGCCTGACCAGTGGGAGGCGTCGACGCGGGCAGACAGGAAGGCATCACCCATGGCCGTCGTCACCATGCGGCAGCTCATCGAGAGCGGCACCCACTTCGGGCACCAGACCAAGCGCTGGAACCCCAAGATGAAGCGCTTCATCTTCACCGAGCGCAACGGCATCTACATCATCGACCTGACCCAGACCCTGGGCTACATCGACCGCGCCTACGACTTCGTCAAGGAGACGGTCGCCCACGGCGGGACGGTCATGTTCGTCGGCACCAAGCGCCAGGCGCAGGAGCCGATCGCCGAGCAGGCGACCCGCGTCGGCATGCCGTTCGTCACCGAGCGGTGGCTCGGCGGGATGCTCACCAACTTCCAGACCGTCTTCGGCCGGCTGCAGCGCCTCAAGGAGCTCGAGCTCATCGAGTCGACCGGTGGCCAGACGGTGCTGACCAAGAAGGAGGCGCTCGTGCTGTCCCGCGAGCGCATCAAGCTGCAGCGCACCCTGGGCGGCATCCGCGAGATGACGCGCACCCCGAGCGCGATCTGGATCGTCGACACCAACAAGGAGCACCTCGCGGTCAACGAGGCCCGCAAGCTCGGCATCCCGGTCGTCGCGATCCTCGACACGAACTGCGACCCCGACGTCGTCGACTACAAGATTCCCGGCAACGACGACGCGATCCGCTCGATCGGCACGCTCACGCGAGTCATCGCCGACGCCGTCGCGGAGGGCCTGATGGCCCGCGCCGGCGCCAGCACCGGTGACGACAAGCCGACCGGCGAGGTGGCCGGCGACGAGCCGCTGCCGGACTGGGAGAAGGAGCTGCTGACCGGCCAGGCCGCTGACGCCGCCCCGGCCGCGGCACCCGCCGCCGAAGCCCCCGTCGCTGCCGAAGCCCCCGCCGCCGAGACCCCGCCCGCCGCCGAGCCCGCACCCCAGCCCTAGCCCCCGTACGGCCTGGCGCCCGACCGAACAGGAACGAGACAGCACATGGCTTCCGTCACCACAGCCGACATCAAGAAGCTCCGCGAGGCCACCGGCGCGGGCATGACCGACTGCAAGAACGCCCTCGTCGAGGCCGACGGCGACTACGACAAGGCCGTCGAGCAGCTGCGCATCAAGGGCCTCAAGGGCGTCGCCAAGCGCGAGGGCCGGGCCGCCAGCAACGGTCTGGTCATCGCCAAGCTCGACGGCACCACCAAGGGCACCGTGCTGGAGCTCAACTGCGAGACCGACTTCGTTGCCAAGAGCGCGAAGTTCCAGGAGCTCGCCGCGCAGGTCGCCGAAGCCGTCTTCGGCCAGCCGGACGCCTCCGGGCTGCAGTCCGTCGACGTCGGTGGCAAGCCGCTGTCGGAGGTCCTCACCGACGCGGGCGCGAGCCTCGGCGAGAAGATCGAGGTGCGCCGAGTGGCGAGCTTCGAGGGCGCCTACGTCGGCGTCTACCTGCACAAGACCAACCCCGACCTGCCGCCTCAGCTCGGCGTGCTGGTCGAGCTCACCGGCGAGGGCGGCGGCGTCGCCAAGGACGTCGCGCAGCACATCGCCGCCTTCGCCCCGACCTACATCGCCAGGGCCGACGTGCCGGCGGACGTGGTCGCCAAGGAGCGCGAGATCGCCGAGGCGACCGCCAAGGAGGAGGGCAAGCCCGAGCAGGCCCTCGCCAAGATCGTCGAGGGCCGCGTCACCGGGTACTTCAAAGACCAGGTCCTGCTGGAACAGGCATTCGCCAAGGACACCAAAAAGACCGTGGCCAAGGTCCTCGAGGAGGCGGGTGTGCAGCTCACCGGATTCGCCCGCTTCAAGGTCGGTCAGGCCTGAGCGGGTAGGTTCCCGACAGCCCGGACCCAACCCACCACCGCAGGAGGCCGCCGCCCCGTGACAAGCGACAGGCAGTACGACCGGGTGCTGCTCAAGCTGTCCGGCGAGGCGTTCGCCGGCGGCGGCGAGATGGGCGTCGACCCCAAGACGGTGCGGGCGATCGCGCGGCAGATCGCCGAGGTCGTCCGGACCGGCGTGCAGGTGGCGGTGGTGGTCGGCGGCGGCAACTACTTCCGCGGCGCGGAGCTCACCGAGCACGGCATGGACCGGCCACGTGCCGACTACATGGGCATGCTCGGGACGGTCATCAACTGCCTTGCGCTACAAGACTTCTTGGAGAAGCAGGGTATCGACACCCGCGTGCAGACGGCGATCACGATGGGGCAGGTCGCCGAGCCGTACATCCCGCG
>JAHWJP010000007.1 GCA_019348355.1 Actinomycetota bacterium | reverse complement strand
GGCACGCGGCGTGGGTGCAGTGCTTGCAGACGTCGGACTCCATCAACCAGCGGAACTCGGTGCGCTGGCCGCCGTCGGAAAGTCCCGGCAGTGTCGCCGTGGGCATCCCGAGATCGACCGGTGCGTCGGCGGTGACCGGCTGCTCGATGAACTTCACCTGCCGCCAGGTGCTCGCACCCAGCGACCCGCTGTTGTCGTAGGAGCTGCCGAGCATGAGCAGGCCCTCCTCCGGCACGGCGTTCCACTCCTTGCACGCCACCTCGCAGGCCTTGCAGCCGATGCAGATGGAGGTGTCGGTGAAGAACCCCTTGCGCGGCTGACCATCGGTCCAGCCAGCGTCGGGCGCCGGGTCGAGCGGCCCGTACAGGCTGTTGGTCATCGGCCCTCCGTGCGCTGGGTGTTGCCGGTGTCGACGGTGATCCCGGCCCGGCTGCGGTATTCCTCGACGTAGCGCAGCAACGCCGGGCCGGTCGGGCGCCGACCTGGCTGGATGTCGCAGCTGCCGACCTTGCTCTCCTGGATGTGCACGTTCGGATCGAGTGCGAGACCGAGCAGGTCGTTGGCCGAGTCACCGCTCACGAGCGCCTCGTTGCCGACACCCCAGTGATAGGGCAGGCCGACCTGGTGGATGACGTGCCCGTCGACGTGAAGCGGCGTCATCCGCTCGGTGACGAGCACCCGCGCCTCGATCGCCGTGCGTGCGGTGACGATCGTGGCGTACGACAGATGCTCGAGCCCGCGCTCGCCGGCCAGCTCCGGTGAGACCTCGCAGAACATCTCCGGCTGCAGCTCGGCGAGGTAGGGCACCCACCGGCTCATGCCGCCGGCGGTGTGGTGCTCGGTGAGTCGGTAGGTCGTGAAGACGTAGGGGAACACCTCGACTCCCGGCTCGCCCGCCGAGGGGTTCGACAGGTTGTCCTTGCGCCGGTAGACCTGGCGGGTCGGGTTGCCCTGCTGGTGGTAGAGCGGGTTGCGTACGGGCGACTCATGCGGCTCGTAATGCGCCGGCATCGGCCCGTCGAGCAGGCCGGAAGGCGCGTACAGCCAGCCCTTTCCATCTGCCTGCATGATGAACGGGTCGTCACCGGCCAGCCCCTGCGGACCGCTGGCGCCCTCCGGCGGTCGGTAGGACGGCGGCTTGGTCACCTCGAAGTCGGGCACGTCGTGGCCGGTCCACCTCTGCTCGCCCTCGTCCCACCAGACGTAGGCCTTCCGCTCGCTCCACGGCCGGCCTTCGGGGTCTGCGGACGCGCGGTTGTAGAGCGTGCGCCGGTCCATCGGCCACGCCCACCCCCACTCGCTCGCCACCCAGTTCTGCTCCCGTCCAGGCCTGCGACGGGCCGCCTGGTTGACGCCGCCGGCGTAGATGCCGGTGTAGATCCAGCAGCCGCCCGAGGTCGAGCCGTCGGCCTGCATCGACGTGAAGCCGGGCAGCGGCTCTCCGGCCCGGTCGCCGGTCAGGAAGGAGCCATTGATCTCGGCCAGCACCGACACCGGGTCGGGCTCGCCGCGGGAATCCACGGGGTAGTCCCAGGTGAGGTCGAGCAGCGCCCGGTCCTTGGGATCGGTCGACCCGGCGAGCCGCTCGCGCAGCAGGCGACCAAGATGGAAGAAGAAGTCGAGCTCGCTGTGGGCGTCCCCCGGCGGTTCCACCGCCTTGTGGCGCCACTGGACCATCCGCTGGGTCTGGGTGAAGGAGCCGGCCTTCTCGACATGGGTGGCCGCCGGCAGGAAGAACACCTCGGTGCCGATGTCCTCGGTCACCATCTCAGCGGTGGCGATCTCCGGGCCGTCCTTCCAGAAGGTCGCCGACTCGATGAGGTTGACGTCCCGGACGACAAGCCATTTCAGACTGGCCAGCCCCTGCCGCTGCAGCTTGGCCTGCGCAGAACCCACGGCCGGGTTCTGGCCGACGAGGAAATAGCCCTCACCCTTGCCGTCGATCTGGTCCAGCACGGTCTGGTACGTCCCGTGGTCGCCGGTCAGCTTCGGGAGCCGATCGAAGCAGAAGTCGTTCTCGGGCGAGGCGGCCTCGCCGTACCACGCCTTGAGCAAGCTGACGGTGTAGGCGTCAGCCTTTGTCCAGAAGCCCTTCATGCCAGCGCTGCCGATGGTCGCGACGTAGTCCGCGAGGGTGTCGTGCTCCCCCGCCACCGGCATCGGCAGGTAGCCGGGCAGCAGGTTGAACAGCGTCGGGATGTCGGTCGAGCCCTGGATGCTCGCGTGCCCGCGCAGCGCCAGGATGCCGCCGCCCGGCCGGCCCATGTTCCCCAGCAGCAGCTGGATGATCGCCGAGCCGCGGATGTACTGCACGCCGGTCGAGTGGTGCGTCCAGCCGACCGAGTAGACCCAGCAGGTGGTGCGCTCGCGGCCGCTGTTGGCGGTGACCGCCTCGCAGACGGCGAGGAACTGCTCGGGCGGGATCCCGCAGACCTGCTCGACCATCTCGGGGGTGTAGCGGGCGTAATGGCGTTTGAGCACCTGGTAGACGCAGCGCGGGTGCTGCAGCGTCTCGTCGCGTTCGACCCTCGAGTGCCCGAGGGTCGCACCACGACCGCCGAGCTCGTGTCCGCTGTTGCGTTCGGCCGCGAGCTCCTCGTCGTCTCCGCTGGCGCCGGCTTCCTGCTGGTGTCCTGCGTAGCCCCACGACTCGCCGTCGTAGGACGCGCTGGCCTCGTCGTAGCCGGAGAACAGCCCGCCCGCGTCCTCGGTGTCGACGAAGTCCTCGCGCAGGAGGGTGGCCGCGTTGGTGTAGGCGACGACGTACTCCCGGAAGTCCTTCTCGTTGGTCAGGATGTAGTTGACGACGCCGCCGAGGAAGGCGATGTCGGAACCGACCCGGATAGGGACGTGCTGGTCAGCGACCGCCGAGGTGCGGGTGAAGCGCGGGTCGATGTGGATGACCTTGGCGCCGCGCTGCTTGGCCTCCATCACCCACTGGAAGCCCACCGGGTGGCACTCGGCCATGTTCGAGCCCTGGATGACGATGCAGTCGGAGTTGGCCAGGTCCTGCAGGAAGGACGTGGCTCCGCCGCGTCCGAACGAGGCCCCCAGACTGGGGACGGTGGCGCTGTGTCATATCCGCGCCTGGTTCTCGACCTGGATCGCGCCCAGCGCCGTGAACAGCTTCTTGATGAGGTAGTTCTCCTCGTTGTCGAGCGTCGCCCCGCCGAGGGAGGCGAAACCCAGGGTGCGGTTCACCCGGCGGCCCTTGTCGTCGCGCTCCTGCCAGGTGCGCTCGCGGGTGTCGAGCATCCGGTCGACGATCATGTCCATGGCGCGTTCGAGTGGGAGGTCCTCCCACGCGGTGCCGTGCGGACGCCGGTAGCGGACGGTCGTGACCCGCCGCGGGCCGTTGACGAACTGCTCGCTCGCGCTGCCCTTCGGGCACAGGCGTCCCCGGGAGACCGGGGAGTCGGGGTCTCCCTCGATCTGCACCACCTTGTCGTCCTTCACGAACACCTTCTGGCCACAGCCGACGGCGCAGTACGGGCAGATGCTCTGCACCACGCGATCGGCCGTGGCGGTGCGCGGCCGCAGACTCGCGCTGCGGGCGGACTGCGCGGCCGAGCCGCGCCCCAGCGGGTCGTCGCCGGTGACCTGCTGGATTACCGGCCAGCCGAGGAAGGCCTTCCTCAGTCCCACGCGCCTGCTCCCACCGTCGGCACTACCCGTGACCATGTGTGATCCCGCGCAGTACCCAACCTGAACCGAGCGACGCCTCGGGAGGCTGGTGCGAAGGCTTCGGGTCAGTTTCCGTCGTTCTCGGGCAGGTAGCCCAGCACCCCGAACCGCTCCCGGTTCTGGTTCAAGCACAGCAGCAGCGCCGCTTCCTGCTGGGTCGTGGTGCCGGCGATGTCGAAACGGACCGGGAACCTGCCCTGGATGCGTGGATCAGAATTGCCCTTGTCCGCGACCACGGAGATGCCGGGCAACGTGCCGCACGTCGCCTTGAGACCCTCGCGCTTGGTCTGACCAGCGTCCTGCTCCAGGGTCACGACCAGGACCCGTCGGTCGCCGGCGAACAGGTAGTTGCTGAACGCCGGGAACAGGATCCCGCCGAGCGCGAGCACAGCGAAGGTGACCAGCGCGGCACGGTTGCGCCGGCGGGCGTCCCGCCACCACGGCTGCTGCTCTGCCTCCGTCTGCACGCACCCAGTATCGCCCGGCACCGCCGTTCCGCCTGCCACACCTACGCTGGGACCGTGACCGAACAGCCCGAGGCCGAGGTCGCCTGGCGCCGTCCGGACCGCGCCCTGCTGCGCCTTCGCCGCCAGCTCACCGTTGCCCTGCTCACCCTGCCCGGGATTCTCGGGGCCGTCGTGCTCGGTGTGCTGTCCGGCCCGGTCGCCGGGCTGGCTGCCGTAGCGGCCGTCGCCGTCCTCACCTGGCTGATGCTGGGCGCGGTGACTCGGCGCTGGGCCGCGTGGGGCTACCTCGAGCGCGAGGACGACCTGCTCGTCCGGCGGGGGGTACTTCTGCGGCGCACCTCGGTGGTGCCGTACGGCCGGATGCAGTTCGTCGATGTCACCGCCGGACCGCTGCAGCGCCGGCTCGGGCTCGCCACGGTGACACTGCACACCGCCGCGGCGGCCACCGACGCCTCGGTGCCCGGGCTTCTCGCGACCGAGGCGGCTCGCCTGCGAGATCGCCTGGCCGCTCTGGGTGAGGCCCGCCAGGCGGGGGTGTGACCGTCCCGGAGGCGTCCGTCCCGGAGGCGGCGTCAATCCCGGAGACCGACGCCTGGGTGCGCCTGCATCCGCTCACGCCGCTGCTGCGCGGCGGGCGCTTCCTGCTCGTGGCCCTGGCGATCGTGGGTCAGCGGGGGCTGCGCGACGCCTCGCTCGAGGTCTTCCTCGCCGCGCTCGGCGTCGGTGTCCCGCTGGCGCTCTCTGTCGGCTGGCTGCTGTGGCGGGCGATGCGCTACCGGCTGACCGACACCGAGCTGCAGGTCGAGAGCGGCGTGCTGACCAAACGCAGCCGGCGGGTGCCGCTCGCGCGCCTACAGTCGGTCGACGTCGTACGCCCGCTGTTCGCGCGCTTCCTCGGGCTGGCCGAGCTGCGCCTCGAAGTGGTCGGCGGCAGCGGCGGCGCCGAGGCTCCGCTGTCCTACCTGGGCGAGCAGGAGGCACACCAGCTGCGGGTCCGACTGCTCGACCTCGCCGCAGGCCGGTCAGCAGGGGACAGCTCCGCGCCGGCCGAGCTGGAGCAGGAGCAGGTGCTCGTCGTCGTGCCGTTGGGTCCGTTGATCTGGTCGACCCTGCTGGGGGCGCCGCTGGTCGTGGGCGTCGGGCTGGTCGTGGTCCTGGTCATCGCGGCGGTGGTCGACCTGACCCTCGTCGGTGGGGTACTGCTCGGCGCCGTGCCCCTGCTGATCGGTGTCGGGTCGTTCGCCGTCCGCCGGATGCTCACGGAGTACGGCTTCACGGTCGCCGAGTCCGGCGACGGCCTACGCCTGCGGCACGGCCTGCTCGAGACGCGCAGCTCGACCATCCCGGCCGGGCGGGTGCAGACCGTACGCATCACCGAGCCCCTGCTGTGGCGCCCCTTCGGCTGGGCGCGCGTCGAGGTCGACGTCGCGGGTTACAGCACAGGTGGCGGTGAGGAGCAGGCCTCGACCGGGGCACTGCTGCCGGTGGCGCCCCGGGAGTTCGCCCATCGCCTGGTCGCCCGCGTCCTCGGCGGCGTACCACCGCCCGTCGGCGATCGACCACCCCGAGCGGCCCGCTGGCGCGCGCCACTGTCGCACCGCCGGCTCGCGATCGGCCTCGACGCGGCCCATCTGGTGTCGACACACGGCGTGCTCACCACGACCACCGAGGTCGTTCCGCTCGCCAAGGTGCAGAGCCTGCGCCTCACCCAGGGACCTCTGCAGCGACGTCTCGGCCTCACCAGCCTGCACGTGGACACGGCCGGTCGTCGGCTGCCGGGGACCGTGGCCCCCCATCGGGGGGACGCGGAGGCTGCCCAACTGCTCGCCGACAGCACCACTCGCGCCCGCGCTGCCAGAGCGGCTTCGGCGCCCTAGGGTGACGCGGTGCCCGCCGACCGATTCCGCCGTACGGGCGCCGGACTCGCCGCAGGCGCGGCCCTGCTCGCGGCCTGCAGCTCGACCACCCCGCCGGCCTCCCCGGCCACCGCCGCCGCACCGACGCCGTCCTGCCAGCCCGCCCCGCTGGAGCGCCGAGCGGCGTCGGTCCTGATCGTCGGCCTGCCACATGTGACCAGAGCCAGCGACGTCCTCGGCCAGTTCGTCGTCGATCTCGGGGTCGGCGGCCTGTTCATCTCCGAGCCCAACGTCAGGTCCGAGGCGCAGCTCACCGCCTTGGTCAGCGGCCTGCGGGCGCGGGCAGATCGGCCGCTGCTGGTCTCGACCGACGAGGAGTCCGGACGGGTTGCCGTGACCCGGGAGATCGTCGGCGCCGGACCCTCCCCTCGGCGCCTCGCGCGGCAGCGGACCTCCGCGCAGGTCCGCGCCTTCGCCGCCGACATCGGGTCGCAGCTGGCCGACACAGGCATCACGCTCAATCTGGCCCCGGTGCTCGATCTGGACGACGGCCCCTCCGGAGGGATCATCGGCGACCGCTCGTTCAGCGTCGATCCCGAGCGTGCCGCGGAGTACGGCCTGGCCTTCTCGGCCGGACTGCTCGACGGCGGCGTCACACCGACGGTCAAGCACTTCCCGGGCCAGGGCAGATCGACCAGGGACACCCACGCGGTGACCGACGTGGTGGACGCGACGGTCGAAGAGCTCGAGAGCACCGACCTGATGCCCTTCCAACGGGCCATCGATGCGGGCGCGCCCGTCATCATGCTCAACCACCTCTCCTACAGCGCCCTGGGTGTGGGCCTGCCCGCGTCGATGAATCCTCAGGCCTACGCGCTGCTGCGGAAGATGGGGTTCTCCGGGGTGGCGATCACCGACAGTGTCGGCATGGGCGCCATCTATCCACGCTGGGACTTCCCTGAGTCGGCAGTGCAGGCCGTGGGGGCGGGCTCCGACGCGGTCCTGACGACCGACGGGAATCAGGCGAAGCGCATGACCAACGCCCTCGTCGAGGCAGTCCGGTCCGGACGGCTGCCCGAGGACCGGTTGAACGAAGCCTCGGCCCGGGTGACGGCCCTTGCGGGTGGCGACCCGATGGCCATGTCCTGCGTGCCCGTGTCGCTGCCGAAGCTGACGTCGGCTCCAGCTGCGGCCAGCACTCCCTCCCCGCGGGCCACCGCCACCCCGCGGGCCACCGCCACCCCGCGGGCCACCGCCACCCCGACTCCGAGCCCCCGTTGATCATCCGCAGCATCGCCGCCCTCAGCGACGCGCGGTCCCACCTAGGACGGCGATCCTGCGGATGATCTTCACAGGAGGGTGAAGCCGGTCCTGCGGATGATCTTCACAGGAGGGCGAAGCCGCTTCGCTTCCCCTAGGCGAGCCGTCCCGGGTCGTCCGGCACATCCACCGCGTGCTCCTCCAGCCAGTCGAGCGGGACCACGTCCAGAGCACGCTCGTGCGTGCAGGCGAGCACGACGGGGGAGGCGGCGCCGTCCTCGTACGCCTGCCGCCACCGCACCGCGACGACACACCAGCGGTCACCCGGCCGTAGCCCAGAGAAGCCATGCTCCGGCCGCGGTGTCGACAGGTCGTTGCCGACCGACTTCTGGTGGGCGAGGAACCGCGCCGTCACCACAGCGCAGATGGTGTGACTGCCGATGTCCTCACGTCCGGTCGAGCAGCAGCCGTCACGGTAGAAGCCGGTCATCGGATCCTCGCCGCACAGCTGCAGCTCACCGCCAAGGACATTGCGCTCGATCATTCCGACTCTTCCCCTCAGCCCAGCGCCAGGCCGAGCGCGAGCAGCCCGCCGTAGGCGAGCTGCAGCATGCCGGTCGCAGCGAGTACGGCGACGAGGTCGCGTCCGGCGACGCCGTTACGCACCTTTGCGACCGGCTCGATGGCGAGCGGCGCGGCGAGCAGCGCAAGAAGCGCCGTCGGGACGGCCGGGGCGAGGGCGAGCGGGACGAGCAGGGCGGCCCCGATCAGGGACGGGTACAGCAGGCGGCTGCGACGCTCTCCCAACACGACCGCCAACGTCCGCTTCCCCGCGAGGGTGTCGGTCGGGATGTCCCGCAGGTTGTTGGTCACGAGGATGGCGCAGGCCAGTGCCCCGCAAGCGATTCCGCCACCGAAGGCGGGCCAGGTCAGCCGCTCGGCCTGGACGAAGGTGGTGCCGAGCACGGCGACCAGGCCGAAGAAGACGAACACCGAGATCTCGCCGAGACCACGGTAGCCATAGGGCTTGTCACCACCGGTGTAACCCCAGGCTGCGGCCAGGGCAGCGACGCCGACCAGCAGCACCCACCAGGACGTCAGGGCTGCGAGCACAAGTCCCACGAGCGCGGCGATGCCGAGGGCCAGCAACGCCGCACGCAGCACCGCGGACGCCGAGGCGTGCCCGCCACCGACCAGTCGGAGCGGTCCGACCCGCTCGTCGTCGGTGCCACGGATGCCGTCGCTGTAGTCGTTCGCGTAGTTGACGCCGACCTGCAGGGCGAGAGCGACGATCAGGGCGAGCACTGCCCGGCCAGGGCGGACGCTGTCCACCTGCGCGGCGGCGCCGGTGCCGACGAGGACGGGGGCGAAGGCGGCCGGCAGGGTACGCGGGCGCGCGCCTTCGAGCCACTGCGCGGCGGTCGTCATGTCCCCTCCTTCGCGCTCGAGCCGGCCCTCGGGTGCAGGGCGGCACGGTCGATCTTGCCCGACGCGAGCAAGGGCAGGCAGGTGACCACCCTCAGCTCGCGCGGCGCGAAGGCGCGGGGCAGGTGGCGAACGACGTGTTCGCGAGCCTGCTCGAGGCTCAGCGGAGCAGAAAGGACAGCGAACGCCACCACCCGCTGCCCCCACTCGGCGTCCGGCACACCCACGACGGCGACCTCGGCGACAGCCGGATGTTCGGCAAGCCGTGCCTCCACCGCCGTCGGCGCCACCTTCTCGCCACCGGTGATGATGACGTCGTCGGCACGGCCGAGCACCTGCAGCCGCCCGTCGTCGGCCAGCCGCCCAAGGTCGTTGGTGAGGAAGGCTCCGTGGTGGAAGCCCTGCGCCGTGAGGTCGGGACGCAGGCGGTAGCCCGGCGAGACGACCGGCCCGGCCACCTGGACGCGACCGGCCACGACCGAGACCTCGACCCCGTCCAGCGGCATCCCGTCGTAGACGCAGCCACCGCTGGTCTCCGAGCTGCCGTAGGTCGTCACCACCGACACGCGAGCCCTTCTCGCCGCCTCGAGCAACGGCGCCGGAGCGGTCGCACCACCCAGCAGCACCGCGTCGTACTCCGCGAGTGCATCGGAGGCGCCGGCTGACAGCAGGCGTAACAGCTGGGTCGGCACCAGCGAGACGTAGCGCCGCGTCCCGGTCAGCCGCGCGGTCCGCGCGGTGAACGTGCTGGCGCGAAAAGGGCCTTCCGGCAGCAGCACCGGCTCGGTGTCGGCGAGCAGCGACCGCACCAGCACCTGGATCCCGCCGATGTGGGTCGGCGGGATCGCCAGGAGCCACTGCCCCGGACCACCGAGCCTGCGTTCGGTCGCCTCCGCCGAAGCCCGCAGATTTCCAGCAGTCAGCAGTACGCCCTTGGGCTCACCGGTCGAGCCCGACGTCGGAACGACCACGGCGACATCGCCGTGCTCCACCGGCTCGTCCGGCCGGCACGCCGCAAGCACGCGGCCTGGATCGGGTGGCAACGGCAGCACCGCCGGACCGAGCCCGGCCAAGGCGGCGGCCAGAGCAGGCAACAGAGCCCCGGCGGTGGCGGGCACGGCCAGCAGCACGTCAGAAGGCCCGCTGGTCAGAAGGCACAGGGGTCAAAAGGCATAGGGATAGCCGGACCAATCCGGGTTCCGCTTCTCGAGGAACGCATCGCGCCCCTCGACCGCCTCGTCGGTCAGGTAGGCGAGCCGGGTCGCCTCACCGGCGAAGACCTGCTGGCCGACCATCCCGTCGTCCACGGCGTTGAAGGCGAACTTGAGCATCCGCTGCGCGGTGGGGCTCTTGCCGACGATCATCCGAGCCCAGTCAAGCGCCGTCGCCTCGAGCTGCGCGTGCGGCACCACCTCGTTGACCATGCCCATCCGGTGGGCGTCGACGGCGGAGTACTCCCGACCGAGGAAGAAGATCTCGCGGGCGAGCTTCTGGCCGACCTGGCGGGCGAGGTAGGCCGATCCGTATCCGCCGTCGAAGCTGCCGACGTCGGCGTCGGTCTGCTTGAACCGGGCGTGCTCGGCGCTCGCAAGAGTGAGGTCGCACACGACGTGCAGGCTGTGCCCGCCGCCTGCCGCCCAGCCCGGAACCGCACAGAGAACCACCTTCGGCATCATCCGGATGAGGCGCTGCACCTCGAGGATGTGCAGCCGCCCGGCGCGGGCCGGATCGATCGTCTCGGCGCCTTCCCCTGCGGCGTAGCGATATCCGTCCCGGCCGCGGATCCGCTGGTCGCCGCCGGAGCAGAACGCCCAGCCGCCGTCCTTCTCCGAAGGTCCGTTGCCGGTGAGCAGCACACAGCCGACGTCGGACGTCATCCGGGCATGGTCGAGCGCCCGGTACAGCTCGTCGACGGTCTGCGGACGGAAGGCGTTGCGGACCTCCGGCCGGTCGAACGCGACACGGACGACACCGCCGTCGCGGCCGGCGGCCGTGTTGCGGTGGTAGGTGATGTCGTGGAAGTCGAAGCCGTCCACCCGCTGCCACTGCGAGGCGTCGAACAGCTCGGAGACCTCGCGGCGTGCCATCCTCCGACCCTATCGAGGCCGACCGGACCGAGGAGGGCAGCCCGTGGTGCCGGACTGGGACGCGCTGGTCGACGACGTCCACGTGGTGTCACTGCCGATGCGGGTGCCCTTTCGCGGGGTACGCACCCGCGAGGCCCTGCTGCTGCGGGGGCCGGTCGGCTGGGGGGAGTTCGCACCCTTCCTGGAGTACGACGACACCGAGGCCACCCGGTGGCTGTCCGCGGCGATCGAGGCCGCCTTCACCGGGTGGCCGGCGGCGCGGCGCGCGGCTGTCCCCGTGAACGCGACGGTACCGGCGGTGTCGGCGCGCGAGGTGGCCGACGTGCTGGCCCGCTTCCCCGGCTGCACGACGGCGAAGGTCAAGGTCGCGCAGGCCGGGCAGACGCTGTTCGACGATCTCGCCCGGGTCGCCGAGGTGCGCTCGGTTCTCGGGCGCCGGGGCCGGGTGCGGGTGGATGCCAACGGGGCCTGGTCGGTGGAGCAGGCGCTGAACGCCTTGCAGTCCCTCGCGCCGTACGACCTGGAGTACGCCGAGCAGCCGTGCGCGACCGTCGCGGAGCTCGCGGCTGTCCGGGCCGGGCTCGCCCGCGCAGGCGTCCCGATACTGATCGCCGCGGACGAGAGCGTGCGCAAGGCCGACGACCCGGCGCGGGTGGCGCTCGCCGGCGCCGCCGACATCCTGGTCGTCAAGGTGGCTCCGCTGGGCGGCGTCGCTCCGGCGCTGTCGATCGCCGCGACCTGTGGCCTGCCGGTGGTCGTGTCGAGTGCGCTCGACACCTCGATCGGCATCCGCGCCGGGATCGCCATGGCCGCAGCACTTCCCGATCTGCCCTATGCCTGTGGGCTGGGAACAGCGAGCCTGCTCGGCGCCGACGTCGTGCGCGCCCCACTGCTCCCCGTGGCCGGCGCCATCGAGGTCGGGTCGGTCATCCCCGACCCAGAACTGCTCGCCGCCGCGACCGCGAACGCGGGGCGGCGCCGCTGGTGGCTCGAGCGGCTGCGACGCTGCCACGCAGTGCTCACCGCGGCCGCTACGACAGACTTCCCCCCGTGAACCCCTCGACCGCCCTCGCCCGCGTGCTCGTCGACGAACTGGTCCGCGGGGGCCTGCGTGAGGCGGTGCTGTCCCCGGGGTCGCGATCCGCACCGCTCGCCTTTGCCCTGCACCGCGCCGACGCCGAGGGGCTGCTGCGCCTGCACGTGCGCATCGACGAGCGGTCCGCGGCCTTTCTCGCCCTCGGCCTCGCCAAGGCCTCCGGCCGGCCGGTGGCCCTCGTCACCACGTCCGGCACCGCGACCGCCAACCTGCACCCCGCCGTCCTCGAGGCGTCCTACGCGGCCGTCCCACTGGTGGTGCTCACCGCCGACCGGCCGCCCGAGCTGCGCGGGACCGGCGCCAACCAGAGCGTCGACCAGGTGAAGCTGTACGGCGACGCGGTTCGGCTGTTCGCCGAGGTCGGTACGCCGACCGAGCGCGCCGGAGACAACGCCTACTGGCGGTCGCTGACCTGCCGGGTGCTGGCCGCCGCGACCGGGGACGCCGGCACGAGACCGGGTCCGGTCCACCTCAACGTCGGTCTGCGTGAACCGCTGGTCCCCGACGAGGACCCGGCGTGGACCGAGTCGCTCGAAGGGCGGGACGACGGCGCCCCGTGGACGTCCCGGGCCGCCGCGCCGTCGGGCGGCGCGCTGTCCGACGACCTGCCACCGCGTACCGTCGTCGTGCTCGGGGACTGCGCCCGCGACGTCGCGACAGCAGCGCTGGAGCTGGCGCAGGTCCGGGGCTTCCCGGTCGTCGCCGAGCCCAGCGCCGGCGCCCGCACGGGCAGCTGCCTGGTCGATGCCGCCGAGCTCGTCCTCGGCGCCCCGGGGTTCCTCGAGGCGCACCGGCCCGACCGGGTGCTCGTCATCGGTCGACCGACGTTGAGCCGCGCGGTCGGACGGCTGATCAGCGAGTCCCCCTGCGACGTCGTCTGCGCGTTCGGCGGCTGGCCGGACACGTCCCGCTCGGCCGCCCGCGTGCTACCCGCGGTGCCGGTCGCGACGGGCGGTGTCGAGGCGGGCTGGCTGACCTCCTGGCTGAACGCGGGGATGTTCGCTCGCGGCGCGGTGCAGGACGTCCTGTACTTCTCGGAGGACGTCAGCGAGCCGGTCGTCGCGGCCGCTGTCGTCGGTGCGTCGCCGTCGCTGCTGTTCGTCGGGTCGTCCAAGCCGGTGCGCGACCTGTTCGTCGCCAGTCCTGGACCGTCCGCGCGGGTGCTCGCCAACCGGGGCGTCGCCGGCATCGACGGCTCGGTGTCGACAGCGCTCGGCGCCGCGCTGGCCCACCAGGCGGAGGGCGGCGGCGTCGCGTACGCCCTGCTCGGGGATCTGACCTTCCTGCACGACGCCAACGGCCTCGTCCTCGGGCCGCACGAGGCGCGGCCGGATCTGACGATCATCGTCGTCAACAACGACGGCGGCGCCATCTTCGGGCTGCTCGAACAGGCCGGTGAGGCCTACACCGATGCCTTCGAGCGGCTGTTCGGCACCCCGCACGGCGTCGATCTGGCAGCGCTGTGCGCGGCCACCGGCACACTGCACATCCTCGCGACGACCTGGGAAGATCTGCACGCCGCGCTGCTCCCCGCCGGGGGGATCCGCGTCATCGAGGTCCGCACCGACCGGCAGTCTGGAGTCATCCTGGACCGTGCGCTGCGGCACGCGGTCGACGAGGCGCTCGGGCGATAGCGCCAGGATGCGCACCCCGCACCCGCAGGCGATGCTCGAGGCACAGACCGGCGAGAGGAGCACTCATGGACGAGTTTCGCAAGGGTGACGACGTCACCTGGAACAGCCACGGCGGGCAGGCCGAAGGCACGGTGAAGAAGAAGATCACGACGGAGACCGAGGCCGGCGGCCGGAAGGTGAAAGCCAGCAAGCAGGAGCCGCAGTACCTCGTGAAGAGCGAGAAGTCCGGCGGCGAGGCGGTGCACAAGCCCGACGCACTGCACGAGAAGTGACCTGCCCGCCCACCGGCCGGGACGAGGCGTACCGCGACTTCTCCGAGGCGGTCACATGACGCCCAAGAAGCTGCAGGCCTGACTCGACACCGAGCAGTCACAGTCGGTCGGCCAGAAGAATGGCGGCGGGGAGTCGGTCGGGCACGAGTCGGGTCTGATGAACTGGGGGCACGACCGCGCTCGCGGAGTGAGTGGACGCGTCAGGACTGCAGGGCGTCCCGCATCGGAATGAGTTTCGCGGCGCTCTCGACCAGCTCCTCCTCGGACTGCGACCCGGCCACGATGCCGCAGCCGGCGAACAGGCGGAGCCGACGGGGATCCTCGCGGTCCCGTTCGGCGCAGCGCAGGGCGATCCCCCATTCACCGTCGCCGGCCGCGTCCATCCAGCCGACGGGTCCGGCGTAACGGCCGCGGTCCATGCCCTCGATCTCGCGGATCAGCTCCAGCGCCGCCTCCGTCGGCGTGCCGCACACGGCCGCGGACGGATGCAGGGAGGCGACCAGGCCAAGGGACGTGGAACCGTCGGTGACGACACCGGTCACGTCGGTCGCCAGGTGCATGACGTTGTGCAGGTGGAGCACGAACGGCTCCGGCGGAACCTCCACCGAGCCGCAGTGCGGGGTGAGCGCCTCGGCAACCGAGCAGACGGCGTACTCGTGCTCCTCGAGGTCCTTGCTGGAGCGGGCCAGCGAGGCGGCCTCGGCCACGTCGCGGCCGGCGTCACCGCTGCGCCGGATCGTCCCAGCCAGGACCCGGCTCGTGGCGACGCCCTTCTCGAGCCGCACGTAGATCTCCGGCGTCGCACCGATCAGCCCCTCGACGACGAAGGTGCGGCAGCCGGGATAGCCGGCCGCGAGGCGCCGAAGTGGCCAGCGGACGTCGAGCGGCAGGTCGGTGCGGGCCTCGATGTCGAGCGCCAGCACCACCTTGGCAACCTCACCCGCGGTGATGCGGTTGACGGCGTCGTCCACCACCCGGCTCCAGGTGGCGCTGCTGAGCGAGCCGTCCGCGAAGCGCACGGTGCCGGGTGCGCGGGCAGCAGTGCGGCGCGGCAGACCGCCCCTACCCAGCGCCGGCCCGATGGTCGTCAGCCACCACAGCCCGTCCCGGTGGCCGACGACGACCTCAGGGACGACGAGCACCGAAGAGCTCGCCGCGCCGTCGAAGGCGAACGAGCCGAAGGCCAGCGGCCCGGTCCCCGGGAGCCCGACCTCGTCAGTGATCGAACTGCCGTGCAGCAGGTTTCGCCACCAGCTCCCGGCGTCGGCGAAGCGGTCCGGGCCGGTGAACGTCACGCGTGCAGCCGCGCCCCAGCCCACGAGGCCCTCGGTTCCGGTGACCCACGCGAGCGCCCCCTCCTCCGGCAGGAGGTCGAGCAGTGGCCCTGGATCGTCGATGCGCACGGTGCGCGCCGAGAGCAGCGTGAGGGCGGAAGTCACACCACAGCGTACGAGGCGAAAGGCACGACGGCTCGCCCTCCTGGCACCTGGGTGAGCCGGATCACGACGGCCTCACCGGGCGAGGTCGCGGAGCGCGGTCACCGTCGTCCAGTTGCGGGCCGTGGCCTCCACGCCGAGGCGCACCTTCGCCAGCGGCGAGTTCTGCGAGCCGGTGGCGTATCGCAGGTAGAGCGCCCGGTCCCCCACCGCCATCCGGTCGGGCAACAGCGCGCCGTGGCCCACCGCGGCGAACCGCTCGGGGTCGGGCGGGCCGGTGAGAAAGGCGACATGCAGCAGCTTCGGATCGAAGGCCTCGCCGGCGAAGGGGTTTGCCTGGACCACGGCCGCCAGCTCCGCGCCGGTGCGCACCATCACCAGGACGTCGAGTCCAGCAGCCGCTGTCAGCTCGGCCCGCACGGCAGCAGCCAATCGGTCGGCAGACCCGCTCCACGTCACGACGGCGTTGCCGCTCTGCAGGTAGGTCCGGACCTCGGTGCAGCCCACCGCCTCGAGGACGCCCCGAAACGCCGGCATCGAGATGCGGTTGTGCTTGCCGACGTTGACGCCACGCAGCAGCACCACCAACCGGTCCACCCGGGAAACCTAGCGGGCCTGCTCGAGCACCACCGTAGACCCGCGGTGCTCCAGCAGCGGGCATGCTCACCCCGCTCAGGTCTCCCGGCGCACCGGTAGATACCTGTCGCCACCGCGGCCGGCCACCGGCACCGACGGACGCAGCACGAGCTAGGAGACCGACCCGTCCTGCGGGTCGTCGGTCTCGCCGATCACCGCGGCCTGCTCCAGTTCGTCGCCGTCCTCGGTGCCCGAGTCCGGGGACCGCTCGCCGAGATCCTTGCGCAACTCCTCGCGCGCGCCGGTCTCGCCGTCGGCTCCGGCCGACGGCACGCCGCCGGGCGGGCCGGGATCCATCCGGTCGGCGTCACCGCCGCGTACGCCCTCTGGTTCTGTCATGACCAGGCTCTCCCCAGGATCGTCCCGGCTGTGCCGCCCTCAGTTCACCTGGGGCGACGTGCCCTGCCAGTACTGCTCGCGGAGCTTGAACTTCTGCACCTTGCCGGTCGCCGTGCGCGGGATCGACTCGCGCACCTCGACCGAGGTCGGCGCCTTGTAGCCCGCGAGCCGGCTCTTGCAGTGGGCGATCAACTCGGCCTCGGTGGCCTCGCCGGAGAGCACCACCAGGGCCTTGATGGTCTCCCCCCACTTCTCACTCGGCACGCCGATGACCGCGACCTCGGCGACAACCGGGTGGCTGAACAGACAGTCCTCGACCTCGATGGAAGAGACGTTCTCCCCGCCGGTGATGATGACGTCCTTCTTCCGGTCGCTGATCGACAGGTAGCCCTCGTCGTCGAGCTCCCCGCCGTCACCGGTGTGGAACCAGCCGTCCTGCAGGGCCTCAGCCGAGGCCTCCGGCTGCCGCCAGTAGCCGTCCATGACGACGTTGCCGCGGGCGAGGACCTCGCCCTCGTCGCTGACGGCGAGGCGGGTGCCGAGCGCCGGCATGCCGGCCCGGGCCAGTCGCCGGGCGGCGTCCTCCGGCGCAAGGTCGTCCTCCTCGGCCCGCCGCCGGTTCACCGTCAGCAGCGGGGACGTCTCGGTGAGACCGTAGATCTGGAGGAACTCCCACCCGAGCTCGGCCTCGATGCGCGCGATCGTCCGGCTGGGCGGCGGCGCGCCGGCGCAGACCACCCGGGTGGTACCGCGACCGGGGATCTCCCCGTCCCAGGTCTGCGCCGCCTCGAGCACCGCGGCGACGACGGCCGGTGCGGCACACAGGATGGTGACGCCGTACGCCTGGATGCGACGCAGGATCTCCGCACCGTCGATCCTGCGGATCACCACCTGCGGCACGCCGAGCCCGGTCATCGCGAACGGCATCCCCCAGCCGTTGGCGTGGAACATCGGCAGCGTGTGCAGGTAGACGTCGCGATCGGTGACCCCGGCGTGCAGGGCGAAGGTGACGGCATTGACCCAGACGTTGCGATGCGTGCCCTGCACTCCTTTCGGGCGCGCCGTGGTGCCGGAGGTGTAGTTGATCGTGGCCGTCGCGTCCTCGTCCGGTTCTTCCCACGCGGCCGGCGCGACGTCCGGCCGCAGCAGTGCCTCGTCGGTGCTCCTGCCGAGCACGAAGCGGTGCTCCGCGATGACGTCCGCGAGCGCCTCGTCCAGCTCGGGATCGACGAGAAGGACGCGCGCGCCGCTGTGCTCGACGATGTAGGCCACCTCGTCGCGGCTGAGCCGGAAGTTGATCGGCACCAGGACCCGGCCCCAGCTGGTCACTCCGAAGAAGGACTCGAGCAGCCGGGCGCTGTTGTGGCTGACGATCGCCACCCGCTCGCCGTGGGTGATCTCCAGCACATCGAGCCCGGCGGCCAGCCCCCGGGCGCGCTCCGCGAACGAGCCGTACGTCAGGCTGCCCAGGCCGCCGTCCTGAGCCGGGCCCGGCTCGTCGACCACGCCGAGCCGCAGCGGGTAGCACTGCGCGGCCCGGTCCAGGAAGTCACTCGTGCCGAGGGGGACTCTCATCTCAGGACCCTACGATCTCCTCTGTCAGCTCGGCCTCTTCGACGGCCTCCACCACGTCGGGGAGTGCGTCCACGCCCACCAGCCCGAGGTCAGTGGCGTGCCGGGCGGCGGCGTCTGTGTCGGGAGCCAGGACGAACTCGACACCCAGGTCGCGGACCTCCTGCGCGACCGCCCCCACGACCGCGTCGCGTTCGGGCGTCGTGACGTCCCGGATGTAGACGGAAAGGATCCGGCCGGGCCGGGCCAGCACGACGTCGCGGTAGATCTCCGGGTCCAGCTGGCCGCTGTCACCGATCAGTACGAACGGCAGCGTCGGGTAGGTGTCGAGCAGGCCGAGGATGAGCCCGGACTTGTGGCCGCTGTGTCCGCCGCCCGGCAGCGCGTCCGCATCCAGCCCCCACGCCCGCAGGAACAGCGGACCGACCGGGATGCCCTGGACCTCGAGGAAGGCCGTGATCAGGTCGTAGAGGTTCCACGGGCTGGAGGACACGTAGAACAGCGGGTTGCTCTGCTCACCCGACGGGCCGGCCTGCAGCGCCTTGTAGAACGTCGCCACCCCTTGGAACGGCGCGCGCGTACTGGCATTGTGGAACAGCATCGTGGCGAGGGCCCTGGCCGGGCTGGTGATCTCGCTGCGGATGACGGTGTCGTCGAGATCGCTGATGATGCCGAACGACGCATCCGGGGCGGGCACGAGCACCTGGCTGGACAGTGTCTCGCCCGCTGGCCAGCCCGACGTCGCATCTGCCAGCAGGGTGGCGGACAGGTCGTGCCAGCCCGGCTCCAACGTCAGCTCCGGGTGGACGGCAGCCCGGAAGTAGCCGTCGGCATCGGAGCTGACCTGCACCTGGGTGCCACCCACCTCCACCAGCACGCGGGCTCCGGGGACGGGGGTGGCGGTGAACCGGCGCACCATCGCCACCAGGTTCTGCACCGGTCTGTGCGACGGCAACGGCGAGGCGACTCCGGTCTGCTCGCGGACGCGCCCCTTCACGTGCACCAGAGAGGCCGTGCCGTGGCCCTGGTAGGGCCGGGCCCGCAGCGGCCGCAGCACTCCGGTCGCCCGCTTGGCGCGCAGCACACCCTCGTCGACCACGTCCTTGATCCGAGCTGCCGCAACCAGCAGATTCCGTCGCGAGCGAGGAGACATCATGAGCCGGTGGGTACCCGAAGTCGGCGATTGCAAGCCGGGCCGAGCTCTCGACGCTCAGCGGAGCCGCGGAAGACCCGTCGTGAGCTCCAACGCATCGACGTGCAGCGCACGGACCCCGCCACGGGCGTAGCCGATGATCCCGTCGAGCCACCCGTGGTAGGCCAGGTGCAGCCGCCCCGAGGCGTCCTCGACCACCGACTGCCCACCCGGGCCGTGCGCGCCCGACAACCACGGGCCGGTCGACGTGGTGACGCGGAACGGCCCGGTGGGGCCCGCTGCGACGGCGTGCCCCATCCCGTACCCCGGGCTCTCCCACCATCCCGCGCTGTAGAGCAGATGGACCGCATCCCCGACCCGGACCAGGCAGGGCGCCTCCACCAGCGGCCGCTCCCAGACCAGCGCGTGCCGCAGGACCCGCACCGGGCGACCGTCGAACCCGAGTCCGTCGGCGCGGAGCTCGCGGACCCACACCGACGAGCGACCCTCGATCGCGTTCTCATCGCTCTTCCAGATCAGGTACGCACGGCCGTCGGAGTCGACGAAGGAATCCGGGTCGATCGAGCCGCCACGCGAGCGCTGGTAGACCAGCGGCGCGACCGAGCGGTCGACGTACGGCCCCTCGGGCCGGTCCGACACGGCGACCGAGATCGCCTGGCGGCCCTCGCGCGCGAAACGGGTGGCGTAGTAGAGGACGTAGCCGTGCGGGCGCGCCAGCACCGCCGGCGACCAGGTGTGACCTGGCTGCGCCCATGCCGGTAGGGCGGCCAGCGCGTTGCCGAGGTGGGTCCAGGTCCGCAGGTCCGGGGAGGTCATGACCTGCACGTCCAGGTCGCGTGTCTGCGTCGCGAAGGCCAGGTAGGACGAGCCGACACGAAGGACGTACGGGTCGGGGAAGTCTCCCGCCCACACGACCGTCACCGGTTCAGTGTGGCCCTGCTTCCCCTGCCGGACCCGCTGTGGTGGGCTGGGGCATGGACCGGCCGCCGGCTCCGCCAGGCAGGGTGCGCGCCGCTGTCCTGTCCGCCCCGGGCGAGAAGCTGCGCCTGGCCGAGCTCGACCTGCCCGAGCCGAAACCCGGCCAGGTGCGGGTCCGCATCGCGGCAACGGGGGTCTGCCACAGCGACCTGTCCCTGGCGCGGGGCACCCTGCGCCAGGCGATGCCGGTCGTGCTCGGTCACGAGTCGGCCGGCACCGTCGTCTCGGTCGGTGACGGCGTGACCACGACCCAGGCCGGTGACCGGGTGGTCCTGTGCTGGGCGCCGCCCTGCGGGGCGTGCTGGTTCTGCGGGCAGGGCGAGCCGTGGCTGTGCGAGCACTCGAGCGATGCGGCAGCCGCTGCGTACGCGACGGTCGACGGCCAGGACGTCTATCCAGGACTGTCGACCGGCGGTTTCGCGCAGGAGACGGTCGTGTCGGCGCGCGCGGTGCTGCCGGTCCCGGACGGGGTGCCCCTCGAGCAGGCGGCGCTGGTCGGTTGCGCGGTGATGACCGGAGTCGGAGCGGTGCTCAACACGGCGAAAGTGTCCGCAGGTCAGTCGGTTCTGGTCGTCGGTCTCGGCGGTGTGGGTCTGTCCGTGGTGCAGGGCGCCCGCCTCGCCGAGGCAGGACAGGTGATCGTCGTCGACCGCTCCCCGGCCAAGCTCGAACTCGCCCGGACGATGGGCGCCACCGAGACCGTCGAGGCCGGCGGTGAGCTGGCGCGGCAGGTCCGCGCCCTCACCGGCGGCCGGGGCGCCGACCATGCCTTCGACTGCGTGGGCCTTGCGGAGACGATCCGCACCTGCTGGTCGGCGACCCGCCGCGGCGGCAGTACGACCATCGTCGGCATCGGCGGCAAGGACCAGCAGGTCAGCTTCACCGCACTCGAGCTGTTCCACTTCGCCCGCACGATCCGCGGTTGCGTCTACGGCTCGACCGACCCGCGCACCGACATCCCGAAGATCCTGGCCCACGCCGAGCAGGGTCGCCTCGACCTCGGCGCTCTCATCACCCGGACGGTCGGCCTGGACGGGATCGACGCGGCGTTCGCCGACATGGAGCAGGGCGCGGGCGCGCGTACCGTCGTGATTCCCTGAAGCATGGATCTGGGACTGGCCGGCAAGGTCTTCGTCGTCACCGGCGGCTCGCGCGGGCTCGGGCTCGCCACGGCGACCGTGCTCGTGTCGGAGGGGGCGCGAGTCGTCCTGGCCGCGCGGGACCCCGAGGGCGTACGCGCGGCCGCGGACCGACTCGGTGCCGTCGGCGTCGCGGCCGATCTGGCCGACCCGGCGACACCGGGACGGCTGGTGGGCGCGGCGCGGGAGGCTTACGGCCGGCTCGACGGCGCGCTGATCAGCGTCGGCGGACCGCCGCCCGGCCCGGCGCTGGGGCTCACCGACGAGCAGTGGCGGAGCGCCTTCGACAGCGTCTTCCTCGGCGCGGTGCGGATGTGCCGCGCCGTGGTGGAGGCGCTGCCGGAGGAGGGGGGCTCCCTCGTGCTGGTGCTGTCGACCAGCGTCAAAGCCCCGGTCGGCGGACTCGCGGCCAGCAACGGCCTGCGGCCGGGCCTCGCGATGCTCGCCAAGACGATGGCCGACGAGCTCGGCCCGCGGGGTGTGCGGGTCAACGGGCTGCTGCCCGGACGCATCGCCACCGACCGGCTCGCCGAGCTCGACGGCCCGGACCCGGCGGTGCGGGCCCGGATCGAGCAGAGCGTCCCGCTGCGGCGCAGCGGGGAGCCGGCGGAGTTCGGCCGGGTGGCGGCCTTCGTGCTGAGCCCGGCCGCCTCGTTCATGACCGGCGTGATGGTCCCCGTCGACGGTGGCTCGACGCGCGCCCTGTGACACGTGCCTTGACCTGGACGGCCAAGTGAGGTGAGGTTGCCCTAACGGTTGGGAGGAACACGTGGGCAGGTGCACCCGGACCCGGGCGCTCGTCGCCACCGGCGTTGCCGGCGCAGCGGCCGTGCCGGCGCTCGCGGTGCTGCCGGCGCCGCTCGCGCTGCTCGCGGCCGTCCTGCTCGGCTCTGCCGCCGCGCAGGTGGGCGGGCAGCCGGTCCGCCCGGCCGCCCCGGCAGCCGGACGGTCCTGAGCATGGTCATCTGCCACTGCCACGGCGTGAACGACGGTCGCATCTCCCGGGTGCTCGACGCGGGGGCGGATGGGTTGCGCGGCGTCGTCCGGGCCACGCAGGCCGGATCCGGCTGCGGTGGATGCCTTCCCGCGCTCCGTCGCGTCTGCCAGCAGGCAGCGGAGCAGCGCCGACGTGGTGAACTGGACTTTCCCGCAGCGGACCAGGAGTCGCTCGCAGGCTGAACGTCCGACACCATCCGGCAGAGGAGCACGAACATGCATGGCAACGAGGCGGTTCTCGAGGTCCTCAACGAGGTCCTGACCAACGAGCTCACGGCGGTCAACCAGTACTACCTGCACGCCGCGATGCAGCGGAACTGGGGCTTCACCAAGCTCGCCGACTACACCTACGCCGAGTCGATCGACGAGATGAAGCATGCCGACCTGCTCATCCACCGCATCCTGTTCCTCGAGGGCCACCCCAACCTGCAGCGGCTGAACCCGCTGTCGATCGGCGAGCGGGTGCGCGAGCAGCTCAGCGCCGACCTGGACGTCGAGGTCCGGGCGATGGCCAGCCTGCACCGGGGCATCGATGTCTGCCGAGACGCCGGGGACACCGTCACCCGGCTGCTGTTCGAGTCGATCCTGAGCTCGGAGGAGGAGCACGTGGGCTATCTGGAGACGCAGCTGTCGCTGATCGAGACCCTCGGCGACCAGCTCTACCTGCAGCAGCAGGTCGGCGAGGCCCCCTCCAGCTGATCAACGCGGGACTTCAGAGGGTTCTCGACCCGGCGAAAGCGCCGAACTCCGGCGTGAATCAAAGAGGGCGGGGAGGCCAGCCGGTCATGACAGCTGCCGTTCGAGGACCGTCTCGAGCGGCTCGGCCGCATCACCGGGCAGCGCCTTCTCCAGCCGGAACAGCGCGCGACGACCGGTCAGCTCGAGCGCCGCGATCTCGTTGTCGAACCGCGGCCCGTGGTCGATCCCCCACGAGACCTTCGGCGCCGGGACGCCGGCGCTGCGCGCCACCAGCCGACCGATCGACCGCCCGACCGGCGTACGGGCGAAGCGGTCGCCGAGCTGGATGGGCACGTTGATCGGGTTGCGGACCGGTGAGCAGACCGCCTGGAAGACCCGGCTCGTCACGCCGTCCGCCGCCGGGAAGTGCGCCTCGGTGAGGTAGGAGAAGTGCACGTCCCCGCCGAGGAAGGTGATGGTGGCGGGCGCCGGTCCGTGCTTGCCGGCGCCGACGTCCGACACGAGCTGCACGAGCCGCTCCCAGCTGCGCCGGAAAGCCGCCCAGTGCTCGAGATCTGCTCCCTGCCGGATCTTCTCGCCCCACTCCGTCCATCGCTTGCCCCACGCACCGTCGCAGACGGCTTCGTTCCACGCCTCGAGGTAGTGGATGGCGGGCGGCAGGAACACCGGCAGCGACGAGGCAAGCAGCAGGTGCGAGGCGCAGTCCTTGGTCTGCTCGACGATCCAGTCCCACTCGGCCGGATCCACCATCGACCGCTCGCCGCTCTCCAGCACCCGGCCGCCGCGCGAGTCCATCACCAGCAGCCGCACATCGCCGTAGTCGCGCCGGTAGCTCCAGCGCACCCCCTTGCCCCCGTCGGCCTCGGCGTCGGCCCGGCGGGCGAACTCGCGCAGCAACTGCTCGCAGTCGGCGCCCTCGGCGCCGGCCTGCTGCACCGCCGCCCACATCTCGTCCGCCGCCAGCGCCTTCGGCGACAGGTTGCCCAGGTGTTGATAGAGCCAGTACGCCATGAGCCCGCCCTCGATGCGCGCCGCCCACCAGGACTGGGTCTGCATGTGGCGGCGCCAGACGGCGGAGGTGTTCCAGTCGTCGTGGATGTCGTGGTCGTCGAACACCATCGCGGTGGGCAGCGTCGCGAGCACCCAGCGGATCGTCGGGTCACTCCACGCCTCGCGGTAGAGCACGGTGTACTCCTCGAAGTCCGCCACCCCGTCCTTCGGCGGCTTCTCGGTCCCGCGGGTGCGCTCGATGTAGGCCACCGTCTCCGGCGACACCTCGTCGGCGTAGACCTGGTCGCCCACCAGCAACACCGCGTCCGGCCACTCCGGCTCCTCGGCGGTGAGCATCCGCCGCCCGTAGGCGTGCAGCGCGTCGACGCCGACCGCCTTGTCGCCCTTGGCGTCGGTGTACGGCGGCACGTGCGGACGGGCCACCCGGCACGAGCCGAACAGCAACCGGAACGGCTCGTCACCGGCGCCCGTCCGGGTGCGTACCTTCGGCGCCGGAAACGATGAGTCTGCCTCTGGATAGGCGGTTTCGCCGTCGAGCACCACGGCGTACGGCGTGGTGGTCCCGGGCTCCAGACCTCCGCAGACGACCAGCGCGTAGTGGTGGCCGGCAACCGCGAAGGTACGCGTCGTGCAGCCGAGCACCGACACCTCGCAGGCGGCGTCGGTCTCGACCCAGACCGTCGCAGAGGTCTCGTCGACATGGCGTAGCAGCGGACCGAGCACGAGCTTCGCCACGCGTGGCCTCCTTCGGGTTGCGCTCATCGTCCCCCGGCTGCGCAACCCCGCTCGCACGGGGCGCCGGCTGGGCGAGGTCTGCCTGGCGGAAGCTTCGCCGTTGCAGTCCGCAGTCGCCGGGTAGGGGGACGTCATGTCCGAGCCACAGCGCGATGTCCCGCGGGTCCAGAACGGCACCGACGTAGAGGTGACTCCCGAGGATGTGGAGGCCGCAGAACTCCCGGCGACCAGCGACCCCGCAGCCTTCACCGACGACCAGGAGCTCGGCGGGGTCGGCGGCGGCTCGCCCGGTGGCGCCGGCTGAGGCCTCCTGAACATCAACCGCAGCATCGCCGTCCTCAGCGCGGAAGCATCGCTCCTACGTCGGCGATCCTGCGGTGGATCAGCACTGCGGTGGCGGTGACTCGACCCACCGGTGGAGTTCGATGCGCTAGCGCTCCCTCCCTGATCATCTGGCGAGAATTCTCTGCGTATCGGGCATCTCCAGCGCCACATGATCAGGGAGGGCCCGCGGGGCCGGGTCGAGTGCGAGAGAATCTGTTCCGTGCCGAGCGACGACGACACCGCCCCGGGTTGGCACACCATCGACGCCGCGCTCAGCGCCGTCTACGGCGGCACCGAGCCGGCGTGTCACTGGGCGACCGTCCGGCGCTGGAGTGACGGCGGACCGGACCCGCTGGACGGCATCTCGGTCTACGCCCGCCAGGACCACTGGCATTACGTCTCCTACGGCCTCACCGAGCTTTACACCAAGCAGAACGAGAACCTGCACGCCAGCGGCCGCGGGTTTGAGTTGACGGCTCGCCTACGCCGAGGCGCCGAGGCCGAGCCCCCGGTGTTCATGGCCAACGTGCTCCAGAACCTCGCCCGCTACGTCTTCGAGACCGACAACGTCCTCGCACCGGGACACTCGATGGACCTGTTCGGCCCGATCCTCGAGGGCTCGGACACGCAGATCCGGGCGGTGATCTTCTACGAGGAGCCCGAGCTGCGCCCCGTTTATGGACCGTTCGGGCACGTGCGGTTCCTCCAGGTCGTCGGGGTCACCCAGGACGAGCGGGCCGCGATCCGCACCTGGGACGCCCAGGCCATGCGACCGGTGCTGTCCCGGCACCTGCCGCTGCTCGTCACCGACCTGGACCGCCGCTCACTGCTCACCGATCCCGACATCGATTCGGCCATCGTCGAGGGCCGCAACCGGGACGGCTCCTCACTGGGCGCATTGCAGATCAGCGCGTTGACCGTACGCGCCGCCAAGCGGTTCCCGCGCCGACCGGCCTTCGTGACCCTGCCGGCGACCGTGGTCGACAGCCTGTGTCTGGTGCTGCCGCTGCGGATCGGCTTCGGCCGGCCGTTCGCCCTCATGACCAAGGAGAAGATGCTGACCTTCCTCCCCGGCTCGAGTGCCGGCCTCACCCGATCGGACAGTGGCTGGACGCTGACCGTCACTGCCGAGCAGGCTGAGTCCATCGGGGCATCACTACGCCCGGTCGCCGGGCGCTACGAAGTGCCCGGGCTGCCCGACGTCCTGTTCCAGGTGGAGCGCACCGCCGTACGCGACCAGCAGGGCAACGTCATCAAGTCCGTCGGCTGACCCCCCCCCGCCGACACCCCGACACCCCTGCCTGATCAGCTGGCGCGAAATGGCCGCCTGGAGGGGCAAAATCGTGCCAGGTGATCAGGGAGGGCCAGAGGCCGCCGCGACAGCCGCGACCTGCGCCTGGCTCTCGAACTGGGTGCGGTAGAGCTCCGCGTAGAGCCCACCCCGCTCGAGCAGCTGCTCGTGCCGCCCGCGCTCGACCACCCGCCCGTCCTGCAGGACGACGATGAGGTCGGCGTCCCGCACGGTCGAGAGCCGGTGCGCGATGACGAGGGACGTACGCCCCGCCAGCGCGGTCGACAACGCCCGCTGCACCGCGGCCTCGGACTCCGAGTCGAGGTGGGCCGTCGCCTCGTCGAGGATCACCACCCCGGGGGCCTTGAGCAGCAGCCGGGCGATCGCGATGCGCTGCTTCTCGCCACCGGACAGCCGGTAGCCGCGGTCGCCGACCAGGGTGTCCAGACCGTCCGGCAGCGACCGGACGAGGCCGGCGACCTGCGCTGCCTCGAGCACCTCCCAGAGCCGCTCGTCGGTGGCGCGCGCATCGGCGTAGTGCAGGTTGGCGCGGATCGTGTCGTGGAACATGTGGGCGTCCTGGGTGACGACGCCGACGGCGTCGCGGAGCGACTGCATGGTCACGGTGCGGACGTCGTGCCCGCCGATCAGCACGGCACCGGAGTCGACGTCGTACATCCGGGTGACGAGCTGACCGATCGTCGTCTTGCCGGCGCCCGACGGCCCCACCAGCGCCACCAGCGAACCGGGCTCGACCCGCAGGCTCACCTGGTGCAGCACCTGTGATGACGGGGTCGACTCCAGGACCTCGACGGTCTCGAGCGAGGCGAGTGACACCTGCTCGGCCGTCGGATAGCCGAACGAGACCGCGTCGAGCTCCACCGAGGTCGCGCCGCGCGGCAGCTCGACCGCCTCTGTCTGTTCGACGACCATCGGCTCGAGGTCGAGCACCTCGAAGACCCGCTCGAAGCTGACCAGCGCGGTCATCACGTCGACCCGGACGTTCGACAGCGCGGTCAGTGGACCGTAGAGCCGGGTGAGGTACGCCGCGAGCGCCACCACAGTGCCGACGCCGAGCGAGCCGGACGCCGCGAGGACACCACCCACCCCGTAGACCATCGCGGTCGCCAGCGCCGCGACGGTGGTGAGCGAGACGAAGAACACCGCGCCGTACATCGCCCGGGTGATCCCGATGTCACGGACCCGACCCGCCTTGTCCCGGAAGGAGGCCGCATCGACCGACGGCCGGCCGAACAGCTTGACCAGCAGCGCCCCCGAGATGTTGAAGCGCTCGGTCATCTCGTTGGTCATCTGGGCGTCGAGGGAGTAGCTCTCGCGGGTCAGCGCCTGCAGCCTGGTGCCGATCAGCTTGGCCGGGACGATGAACACCGGTAGCAGCACGAGTGAGAGCAGGGTGATCTGCCACGACAGGATCGCCATGGCGATCAGCGTCAACACCACCCCGATGACGTTGCTGACGACGCCGGACAGCGTGCCGGTGAACGCCGACTGCGCGCCCATCACGTCGTTGTTGATCCGGCTGATGAGCGCGCCGGTCTGCGTACGGGTGAAGAAGGCGATCGGCATCCGCGAGATGTGGGCGTAGACCTGCGAGCGCATGTCGTAGATCAGGCCCTCGCCGATGCGCGCGGAGCACCACTTCTGCCACAGCTTCAGCACCGCCTCGAACAGTGCGAGCCCGGCGACGAGCAGCGCCAGCGAGATGACCAGCCCGGGGTCACCGGTCGCCGGCGGGTTCGTCCCGATGCCGTCGTCGATGATGACTTTGAAGATCAGCGGGTTCAGCACGGCCGCGAACGCCGCGAGGACGATCAGCGCGAGGAAGACCGACAGATCACGCTTGTACGGTGCGGCGAACCGCACGATGCGGCGACCCGTCCCGGGCGCGAGCTGCACGTCGGTCACCGACGGGTCGCGGCCGAACGACCGCATCATGGAGTGCCGGCCCATCATGGAGTGCGAGCCGTAGCTCTCCATCCGGCGGCGCTCCCTCCCCTGCTTCGATCAGCTCAGAAGGCCGAGATCCCGGTGAGTGCGCGCCCGATGATGAGCTGCTGGATCTGCGAGGTGCCCTCGTACAGCGTGGTAACCCTCGCGTCCCGAAGGTACTTCCCGGCGGCGTAGGAGTCGATGTAGCCGTAGCCGCCGTGCGCCTGCACGCAGGCGTTGGCCGCCCGCACCGACGCCTCGCTCGCGTAGTACTTGGCTTTGGACGCCGCGAGGGAGTAGTCCTCGCCGCGGGCCTTGAGGTCCGCGACGCGATAGGTCAGCAGCCGGGAGCAGTCCAGCTCGACCGCGGTGTCGGCGAGAAGCGCCTGCACGAGCTGGTGGCCGGCGACGGGCTTGCCGAACTGGTGCCGCTGTTTGGTGTAGTTCACCATCGTGTCGAGCGCCGCCTGTGACAGGCCGGTGCAGGAGGCCGCGAGCGACATGCGGCCGTCGTTCAGGGCGGTCAGCGCCACCCGGATGCCGTTGCCCTCCTCGCCGCCCAGCAGCGCCTCAGGCCCGACCCGCACGTCGCGCAGCACCAGCTCGGCGGTGTCGCACGAGCGCAGGCCGAGCTTGCCGTGGATCGGCCGGGCCGCGAAGCCGGGAGTGTCGTTCGGCACGAGAAAGGCGCTGACGCCGCGGGCTCCGGGCCCGCCGGTGCGCGCCATGAACAGCGTCAGGCCGGCGATGGTCCCGTTGGTGATGAAGATCTTGGTGCCGTTGAGCAGGTAGCCGCCGCCCGGCTGCGGCACGGCCGAGGCCTGCAGGTCGGCCGGGTTGGAGCCGTAGTCGGGTTCGGTCAACCCGAAACAGCCGAGCACCTGTCCGGTCGCCATCGGCGGCAGCCACCGCGACTTCTGCTCCGGCGTGCCCCAGCGCTCGATCGAGCCGGCGACCAGGCCGAGGTGCACGCTCACGATGGAACGGACGTTGGCGTCGCCCCGCCCGAGCTCCTCGATGAACAGGACGTACGACATCGGGTCGCCACCACCGCCGCCGTACTGCTCGGCGATGCTCAGGCCGAGAAAGCCGGTCTCGCGAAGCCCGTCCAGCGCCTCCTGCGGGAAGCGCTCGGCGCGATCGTTGCCCAGAGCGCGAGGCACCACGATGTCGTCGACCCACTGCCGGACCGCCTTCTGCACGGCGTCCTGCTCGGAGCTGAGGGCCAGGTCCATGCCGGTCAGCCTCGCACCGGCGGGGGAGCTGCGCCCGTCAGGAGGGCTTCTTGCGCGTCGCCCCGCCACGCCCGCGCAGCGTCGCACCGGACTCGTTGAGGATCCGGTGCACGAAGCCGTAGGACCGGCCTGTCGACTCGGCCAGCAGGCGGATGCTCTCGCCCCCTTCGTACCGCTTCTTGAGGTCGGCCGCGAGAGTGTCGCGATGCTCGCCGGTGACCCGGCTGCCCTTCTTGAGCTCCGTCACGTTGTACCCCTGTCCTCGCCGGTCCTGTCGGGGTTGGCTGTGCCCAGCATGATCGTTGCCAACCGGCCGGCCGTGGTGCATCGGCGCGGAGGAGGCGAGGCGGGTACCTTTGGTGAGGCTGCCCTAACCTTCGCCCCGACGGACCCAGGAGACCTCCCTTGCCACGCCTGCTCGCCCGCACCCTGCGCGCCCTGCTCGTCACCGGGCTGCTCGCCACCGCCGCATGCGGCTCCGGCGGGGACGATCCGGCCGAGCAGCTCGCAGCGGCAGCCGAGGCCGGCGAGCTGGTCGTCTACAGCGGCCGCAACGAGAACCTGGTCGGGCCGCTGCTGGAGATGTTCACCGAGGTCAGCGGCATCGAGGTCGCCACCCGCTACGGCGGCAGTGCCGAGCTGGCCGCCCAGCTGCTCGAGGAGGGGGACCGCACCCCCGCGGCGGTGTTCCTGTCCCAGGACGCCGGCGCGCTCGGCGCGCTGCAGGACGCGGGCCGGCTCGAGCAGCTGCCCGCCGACACGCTGGCCACGGTGCCGGCGCAGTACTCCTCTGCCGACGGCCGGTGGGTCGGGGTGTCGGGCCGCTCCCGCGTGCTGGTCTACAATCCCGACCTCGTCGCGGCCGCCGACCTGCCGAAGAGCGTGTTCGAGCTCACCGAGCCGCAGTACGACGGCAAGGTCGGCTACGCCCCGACGAACGCCTCGTTCCAGTCCTTCGTCACGGGCATGCGGGTCACCGCCGGTGAGGAGCGGACCCGCGCCTTCCTCGAAGGGTTCCGCGACAACGACCCGAAGGCCTACGAGGGCAACGCCCTCATCGTCGACGCCGTCAACGAGGGCGCCATCCCCTTCGGGCTGGTGAACCATTACTACCTGTACGAGAAAGCTTCCGAGGCAGGCGGACTCGACAAGTTGACGGCCCGCAACTACCTGTTCCCGGGTGCCGACCCCGGTTCGCTGGTCAACGTCACCGGGGTCGCGGTGCTGGCCGGCAAGCAGAGCCAGGACGCGCAGGCATTCGTGGACTACCTGCTCGGCGAGCAGGCGCAGACCTACTTCGCCGAGGTGACCAAGGAGTTCCCGCTGATCGAGGGGGTGCAGCCGGACGTGCCCGACCTGCCGCCGCTGTCCTCACTGCAGGGCCCGAAGGTCGACCTGTCCCAGCTGGACTCGCTCGCGCAGACGCTCGCGCTGCTCGACGAGGTCGGGCTGACCTGAGCCGCCGATGACCGAGCTGCTGACCGGCGCACCGGCCCCGGCATCCGCGCCCCCCGCCGGGAGCGCCGAGCCGGGCCGCCGGGCTGTGCGGGCCGGTCGGCGCAGCCGCCCGCCGCTGCTGCTGGTCGTCCCTGCCTGCCTGACGGCGGCGATCGCCCTGCTGCCGATGCTCTACCTCGCCGTCCGGGCCTTCGAGCAGGGGGCCGGTGTCGTCGGGGACGTGCTCCTGCGCGAGCGCACGCTGCGGCTGCTGATCCGCAGCCTGCTGCTGGCCGGCGCGGTCACGACCGCCTGCCTGGTGATCGGCGTCGCCCTCGCCTGGCTGACCGTCCGGTCCGACCTGCCCTGGCGGCGCGGCTGGGCGGTCGTCGCGGCCCTGCCGCTGGCCGTCCCCACCTACGTCGCCGGCTTCGCCTGGATCTCGCTGCTGCCCAGGCTGTCCGGCTTTCTCGGCGCCTTTGTCGTCCTGACGGCCTGCTCCTACCCCTACGTCCTACTACCCGTCGCGGCCGCCCTGCGGCGGATGGACCCGGCCGGGGAGGAGGTCGCCCGCTCGCTGGGTCTTTCGCCGTGGCAGGCCTTCCGCCGGGCGACGCTGCCGCAGCTGCGGCCGGCCTTGGCCGCCGGCGGACTGCTGGTGGCGCTCTACGCGCTGAGCGACTTCGGCGCGGTGTCGATCATGCGTTTCGACGCCTTCACGCGGGTCATCTACACCTCCTACCGCTCCTCCTTCGACCGGACGCCGGCAGCCGTGCTCGGGCTGCTGCTCGTCGCCGTGACGCTGGTCCTCGTCTGGCTGGAGGCGCGCAGCCGCGGTCGGGCGTCGTACTCCCGGGTCGGTCGTGGTGGCGCCCGCGTCGGCGCGACTGTCCGGCTGGGTCGCTTGCGGCTGCCGGCGGTGATCGTGCCTGTCGCCGTCGCCACGCTGTCGCTGGGGGTTCCCGCCGCAGCCCTGCTCTACTGGACGTCGGTGGGCGTGCGCGGCGGCTTCCCGGCCCTGGACGTCGGTGGCGCGGCACTGACGACGCTCACCTTCGCGGCCCTCGGCGCCCTCGCGACGACGGTGCTCGCCGTACCCGTCGGAGTGCTGGCCGCCCGCCGGAGCGGCCGGCTGCCCCGGCTGCTGGAGCGGGCGTCGTGGGCCGGACACGCCCTGCCCGGGATCGTCGTGGCCTTCGCGCTCGTCTTTTTGTCCGTGCGCTACGCCTTCCCGCTCTACCAGCGCACGCCCGTGCTGGTGCTGGCCTACGCCGTGCTGTTCCTGCCGCTCGCCGTCGGGGCGGTGCACGCCTCCGCCGCGCAGTCGCCGCCCGGGCTCGAGGAGGTCGCGCGCAGCACCGGCGCGCGGCCGCTCGCCGTCCTGCGCCGGGTCACGCTGCCGCTTGCTGCCCCCGGGATCGCCGCCGGCGCGGTGCTCGTCTTCCTCACCTGCATGAAGGAGCTGCCGGCGACGCTGCTCCTGCAGCCGCTGGGCTCCCAGACGCTCGCCACCAGGCTGTGGACCGAGACGGGGGTCGCCGCCTACTCCGCCGCAGCGCCGTACGCCGCGCTTCTCGTCCTGCTGTCCGCCGTCCCGACCTACCTGCTCGGCGTCCGCACCGGCGCCCTCGACCGGCCCCCGGGAGGGCGCGGGTGACCGCCCAGAGCGCCCTCGCCCTGCGGGTGCGCGGGGTGCACAAGTCCTACGCCGCGCCGGTGCTGACCGGGCTGGATCTCGACGTGCCGGTCGGTTCTCTTGTCGCCCTGCTCGGCCCGTCCGGCTGCGGCAAGACGACCCTGCTCCGGGTCGTCGCCGGCTTCGAGCGACTCGAAGCCGGGACGGTCGAGGTCGGCGGGCAGCTCGTCGCCGGTTGTTCCGAGACCGGCAGGGACCGCCACGTCGCGCCCGAACGGCGCCGGGTCGGCATCGTGCCGCAGGAGGGGGCGCTGTTCCCCCATCTGTCGGTGCACGACAACGTCGCCTTCGGCCTGCCGCGCGCGTCCCGGCGCGGTCCGCGCCCGGAGGAGGTCCTCGAGCTGGTCGGGCTCACCGGCCTCGGGGCGCGCATGCCACACGAGCTGTCCGGTGGCCAGCAGCAGCGCGTCGCGGTAGCGCGGGCCCTTGCGCCGAACCCCTCGCTCGTCCTGCTCGACGAGCCGTTCAGCGCCCTCGACGCCGGGCTGCGCGCGACCGTGCGCGCCGAGGTGCGCGCCTCGCTGTGCGCTGCCGGCGCCTCCGCGGTGCTCGTCACCCACGACCAGCAGGAGGCGCTGTCGGTCGCGGACATCGTCGCCGTCGTGCGGGACGGCCGGGTGGTGCAAGCCGCCGACCCGTGGTCGGTCTACGCCCACCCAGCCGATCTCGGGGTCGCGACCTTCGTCGGTGAGACGATCGTGCTGCCCGGGCGGGCCGCCGCCGGAGCGGTGAGCTCGCCGCTCGGCGCCCACACGACGTCGTCGCCGGCCGGCGGTGAGGTCGCTGTCGTCGTACGTCCTGAACAACTCGAGATCGGACCCGCCGACCTGCCCTGCGTGGACGCCGTCGTCGCCGCCCGGGAGTTCTACGGCCACGACGCGCTGCTGCGCCTGTCGCTGCCCGGCGGGACCACCGCGACGGCCCGCACGCCCGGGCACCCGCTGCCGGAGGTGGGTGCGCGCGTACGCGTCGGGGTGCGCGGTCCGGTGGTGGTCTTCCCGGCCTGAGGTCGGGCGCCCCTTGGTCCCCGCCCCACCCCGGCACTTCCCCTGCCAAACGACACCGACAGGGGGCGCAGACGTGCCATCCCGCAGGGGAAGTCGCGCGCGCAGGTGGTGGTCGGCACCCGCGACTCAGGCCAGGGCGACCAGGTCGGCGAAGTCGTCGCTCCACTGGTCCTCGACGCCGTCCGGCAGCAGCAGCACCTTCTCGGGCGCGAGCGCGAGGACCGCCCCCTCGTCGTGCGTCACGAGCACGACCGCCCCCTTGTAGGTCGCGAGCGCGCCCAGCACCTCGGCCCGACTCGCGGGGTCGAGGTTGTTGGTCGGCTCGTCGAGCAGCAGCACGTTGGCGCCGGACACCACGAGCGTCGCAAGTGCGAGGCGGGTCTTCTCGCCGCCGGACAGCGTGCCGGCGCTCTGGTGCACCACGTCGCCGCTGAACAGGAACGACCCGAGCACCCGGCGGGCCTCCGGCTCGGCGAGGTCCGGACTGGAGGAGCGCATGTTCTCCAGCACCGTCCGGTCGGTGTCCAGGGTGTCGTGCTCCTGCGCGTAGTAGCCCAGCCGCAGTCCGTGCCCCGGCAGCACCTTCCCGGTGTCGGGCAGCTCGGTGCCCGACAGCACCCGCAGCAGGGTCGTCTTGCCGGCGCCGTTCAGCCCGAGCACCACCACCCGCGCACCCCGGTCGATCGCGAGGTCGACATCGGTGAAGATCTCGAGCGACCCGTACGATTTCGAAAGCCCCTGCGCTGTCAGGGGTGTGCGGCCGCAGGGCGCCGGCTCGGGAAAGCGCAGCTTGGCGACCCGGTCCTGGACCCGCTCCCCCTCGACCCCCGCCAGCAGCCGCTCGGCCCGCTTGAACATCCCCTGCGCCGCCTTGGCCTTGGTGGCCTTCGCGCGCATCTTCTCGGCCTGCGCGTTGAGCACCCCGGCCTGCTTCTCGGCGTTGAGCCGCTCCCGCTTGCGCCGCTTCTCGTCGGTCTCGCGCTGCTGCAGGTAGGTCTTCCAGCCGACGTTGTACTGGTCGAGCTCGGCCCGGTTGGCGTCGAGGTGGAACACCTTGTTGACGACCGCGTCGAGCAGCTCGACGTCGTGGCTGATGACGACGAGCCCGCCCTGGTGCTTGCCGAGGAACCCGCGCAGCCAGGTGATCGAGTCGGCGTCGAGGTGGTTGGTCGGCTCGTCGAGCAGCAGCGTCGTCGCGTCGGAGAACAGGATGCGGGCCAGCTCGATCCGGCGGCGCTGCCCGCCCGACAGCGTGCCGAGCTGCTGGCCGAGCGCGCGGTCCGGCAGCCCGAGGTTGCTGCAGATCCGGGCCGCCTCGGCCTCGGCCGCATAGCCGCCGAGCGCGGTGAAGCGCTCCTCGAGCCGGCCGTACCGCTCGAGGATCGAGGCGTCGTCCGGGCTCTCGGCCAGCTGCAGCTGGGACTTCTCGAGGCTGCGCATGATCTCATCGAGGCCCCGCGCGGACAGCACCCGGTCGCGGGCGAGCACGTCGAGGTCGCCGGTGCGCGGGTCCTGCGGGAGGTAGCCGACCGGCGCTGTGTGGGTGATGGTCCCGCCCGCCGGCAGCGTCTGCTTCGCCAGGGTTTTCGTGAGGGTGGTCTTGCCGGCGCCGTTGCGCCCGACCAGGCCGATCCGGTCTCCCGGCTGCACCCGGAAGCTCACGCCGTCGAGCAGCAGCCGCGCGCCGGCGCGCAGCTCGACGTCCTGGACGGTGATCATGCGGAGGGCTCCTCGGGGGACGACAGGGCGGGCGGCGGCTCGCGCCGGCTCAGTCGGTCGTCAAGGGCACAACGACAGGGTACGCGTCGGCGGCGGCGCGCTGCGCGGGCGCTACGCCCCGGGCGGCCGTCGCGAATGCCGTATCGCGTGTCGCACGCCGATGACGATCACCAGGATCAGCCCGCTGACACCGAGGACGCCACCCACGGCGAACGCGCCCAGGATGGTGCGAAGGATCCCGCCGGCGACACTGTCGCCCAGGGCCAGCGTGGTGGCCCCCCATCGGTGCTGGAGGCGCGTATCTCATAGCTGCCGGCCTGCGGTGGGGTCACCGTCACCACCGCGGAGCCGGCCGTGCCGAACGAGTAGGTCAGGGATGTCAGGTGGGGCCGGATCGACACCGGGGACTGCGATCGCAGGTCAGTCACCGCGACCTCGACCTCAGGGGTGCTCTGGGCGGCACCCGGCCCTTCGGCGTAGATGATGTACTTGCGGGCCTCGAGCTCGACCGTCGCCGTGCCCGGCAGGTCGACGCGCTGGAAGGCCTCGACGGTACGGGCGGTCTGCTTCAGGGACAGGAACCCGTACAGGATCGAACCGAGGAGGGCGAGAACCATCAGCCCGCCGCCGATCCAGTAGCCGGCCTTGGACCTCACGCGGCATCCATGAGCCGATCGTTGCAGGCACACTGCGGGTACGCACAGCACCCTCCCAAGGAGAACCGTGGACTTCAACGACCGTGCCCGGCTCGACACCTCCCAGGTCAGCGATGTCCGGGGCCGGCGTGGCGGTGGGCGCGGTGTCGCCATCGGCGGCGGTGGACTGGGCCTGGTCGGTCTGATCGTCGCGCTGCTGCTCGGCGTCAACCCGGCCGACCTGACCGGCGGTGGCGGCGGCTCCGACTCGCTCGGCGGACCCCCGGTCGCGACCTCCGATCTCGAGCAGCGCTGCCGGACCGGCGCTGACGCCGACCGGGACGAGGACTGCCGGGTCGTCGGGGTCGTCAACAGCGTGCAGAGCTTCTGGGCCGGCCAGGTGCGCGGCTACGAGCCGGCGACGACGCAGCTGTTTCGCGACACGACCACCACCGGCTGCGGGTCGGCGACCTCGGCGGTCGGACCCTTCTACTGTCCGGCCGACCGTGGCATCTACCTCGACCTGAGCTTCTTCGAGGTGCTGCGCACGCAGTACGGCGCATCCGGCGGTGACTTCGCCCAGGCGTACGTCATCGCCCACGAGTACGGCCACCACATCCAGAACCTCACCGGGCGAAGCGCCGACCTCCAGCGGTCCGGTGACGGTGAAGGGCCGCAGTCCGGTTCGGTGCGGCTCGAGCTGCAGGCGGACTGCTACGCCGGCGCGTGGGCGGCGAGCGCCGTGTCGAGCGACTTCCTGACCCTCGACGACTCCGACATTGCCGAGGGGCTGTCGGCGGCCTCCGCCGTCGGCGACGACCGGATCCAGGAGAAGTCCGCCGGCCGGGTCGACCCGGAGTCGTGGACCCATGGCTCAGCCGAGCAGCGCCAGAAGTGGTTCCGCACCGGCCTTTCGCGCGGCAACCCGGCCGACTGCGACACCTTCTCCGTCCCCACCGTCTGAGCCCCGCCAAAGAGCGACGGCGCTACCCGCCCGCCCCACCATCCCCGGCGGCCCGCCTGCCCCCACCCTCCCCCGCCCGCCTACCCCACCCTCCGCGGCTGATGATCTTTCTTGCGGTGGCCTGCTGGGGAACACGCCCCGGCGATTCCCCCAGCAAACCAGCGCAGGCGGGAGAGGTGGCCCCCCAGACCCCGGCGTCATCCACAGATCTGGCAACGGGGCTTCCGGGAACGCCCGCGGAGCGGCACGGTCGGGTACATGGCTGACCTCAGCTCACTGGGCCCCCTCACACATGGCGTGTGGACACGCGGCCAGGCGCTTGCCCTGCTCAGCCCCGACGCCGTACGAGGCCGGCTCCTGACCGGCCGATGGCAGACCGTCTGGCCGGGGGTCCGTCGGAGACCCTGACGCGGCTGCTGCTCACTCCCGTGCTGCCCGATCTCGAGCCGCAGGTCCAGCTGTTCGACGATCGGAGTCGGCTCGTCGCCCGCTTCGACCTGGGCGACCGCACGAGGAGGCTGGCGGTCGAGAGCGACGGCAAGGCCGCACACTCCGGCGCGGCCATGGTCGCCAAGGACCGGCGGCGCGACGACAGGACCGAGCTCTATGGGTGGTGGACCGAGCGCGTCACCTGGTTCGACGTCAGGCGTCTGCGCGAGCAGACCGTGGCGCGGGTGCTGCGACGAGCCCACCTCCTGGACCAGGACACCATCCCCGACCGGCTCACCCGGACCCGGACCCGGACCTGAGCGCCCTTGCGGCGGCCTGCTGGGCGCGACACGCCGGCGCCTCGCCCACCAGATCACCGCAAGGCCTCCGGCTCGAGGCTAGACGTTGAAGCCCAGCGCCCGCAGCTGGTCCCGGCCGTCGTCGGTGATCTTGTCCGGACCCCACGGCGGCATCCACACCCAGTTGATGCGGACGTCGTCCACCAGCGGCGCGAGCGCGTTGCGGGTCTGGTCCTCGATCACGTCGGTCAGGGGGCAGGCCGCCGAGGTCAGCGTCATGTCCAGGGTGACGGTGTTGTCGTCGTGCACCTGGTTGCCGTAGAGCAGGCCGAGATCAACGACGTTGATGCCGAGCTCGGGGTCGACGACGTCCTTCATCGCCTCGGTGATGTCGTCCTCGCTCGGGCGCTGGCGCGGGGTGTCGCCGGCGGTCGGCGTCACATGGACGTGCTCCTTGGGCAGCGGTCGCATGGTCGGGCTGGCCAAGTCGGTCTCAGTGCCGGTGGCTTCGTTCATGACGCTCCTCCTGCGCTCGCCGCGACCGCCTGTGCGGTCGCGTCCTTCCATGCCATCCACCCGAGCAGCGCGCACTTGACGCGCGCCGGGTAGCGCGACACCCCCGCGAAAGCGATGCCGTCCTCCAGCACGTCCTCATCGGGCTCGAGCTGCCCGCGGCTTTGCATCAGCGCGAGGAACGCCTCGGAGGTCTGCATCGCCTGCTCGACGCCCCTGCCGATGACCAGGTCGGTCATCACCGAGGTGCTGGCCTGGCTGATCGAGCAGCCCTGCCCGTCGTACGAGACGTCCTGCACGACACCGCCGGCCACCTGCACCCGCAGCGTCACCTCGTCGCCGCACGTCGGGTTCACGTGGTGCACCTCGACGTCGTACGGGTCGCGCAGCCCGGAGTGGTGCGGGTTGCGGTAGTGGTCGAGGATGATCTCCTGGTAGAGCGACTCGTTCGACACCTCAGCGCCTCCAGAAGCGCTGCACGGTGACGATCCCCTCGAGCAGCACGTCGATCTCGGCGGCCGTCGTGTAGAGGTAGGACGACGCCCGGGTGGTTGCGGCCACCCCGTAACGGCGGCACACCGGGAAGGCGCAGTGGTGGCCGACCCGCACCGCGATCCCGAGCTCGTCGAGCGACTGGCCGACGTCGTGCGGGTGCACGTCGTCGATCGCGAAGCTCACTGCGGCGCCGCGCATCTCGATCGTGTCCGGTCCGATCACCCGGACCCCCCCCAGAGCGCGGATGCCGTCGATCAGCTGCGCGGTCAGCGCCCGCTCGTGGGCCGCAATCCGGTCCAGCCCGACCGCCGACAGGTAGTCGCAGGCTGCAGCCAGGCCCACGGCCTGGCTGATCATCGGGGTGCCGGCCTCGAAGCGCTCGGGCGCCGGCGCGTAGGTCGAGCCCGACATCTGCACGACCTCGATCATCGAGCCGCCACCCATGAACGGCGGCATCGCGTCGAGCAGCTCCTTGCGCCCCCAGAGCACGCCGATGCCGGAGGGCGCCAGCATCTTGTGACCGGTGAGGGCGAAGAAGTCGACCCCGAGCGCGGTGACGTCGACGCTCTGGTGCGGCGCCGACTGCGCGCCGTCGAGCAGGGTGAAGGCGCCGACCTCGCGGGCCCGCGCGACCAGCACGTCGACCGGGTTGGCGGTGCCCAGGATGTTGCTGATGTGCACGAACGCAAGGATCCGGGTGCGCTCGTTGACCAGGGTGTCGAGGTCGGTCAGGTCGAGCCGGCCGTCGTCGGTGAGCGGCAGCCAGCGCAGCGTCGCGCCGGTGCGCTCGCAGAGCATCTGCCACGGCACCAGGTTGGAGTGGTGCTCCATCTCGGTGACGCAGACCTCGTCGCCCGGGCCGAGGTGGAACGGCGAGCCGGCCGGAGCGTTGCCGAACGAGTGGGCCACCAGGTTGTAGGCCTCGGTGGCGTTCTTGGTGAACACCACCTCCTCGTGCCGCGCGCCGAGGAAGGCCGCGACGGTCGAGCGCGCCGACTCGTACGCATCGGTGGCCTCCTGCGAGAGCGTGTGCACACCGCGGTGCACGTTGCTGTAGTGCTGCTCGACGAAGGACCGCTCGGCGTCGAGCACCTGGCGTGGCTTCTGCGAGCTGGAGGCGTTGTCGAGGTAGACCAGCGGCCGCCCGAACACCTCCCGCGTCAGGATCGGGAAGTCCGCGCGGACTGCGTCGACGTCGTAGTTCGCGAGGTCGGGCAGCACGGCGGTCATGACGGCGCCAGCACCCCGGGCAGCACCGGGCCGGTCGGCAACGCTGGCCGTCCGGCCGCATCACCGGCCTCGCTCTCGCCGTACTTGGCGTAGCCGTGCGCCTCGAGCTCGTCGGCGAGCTCCGCGCCACCGGACTCTGCGATGCGGCCCTTGACGAAGACATGCACGGCATCAGGCTTGATGTACTTCAGGATCCGGGTGTAGTGCGTGATCAGCACGACGCCGGTCTCGCCCCCCTCGCGGACCCGGTTGACGCCCTCGGACACGACCCGCAGCGCGTCCACGTCGAGCCCCGAGTCGGTCTCGTCGAGGATCGCGATCTTGGGCTGGAGCAGCTCCAGCTGCAGGATCTCGTGGCGCTTCTTCTCCCCACCGGAAAAACCCTCGTTGACGCTGCGCTCGGCGAAGGCCGGGTCCATCTCCAGCCGGACCATGGCCGCCTTCTGCTCCTTGACCCACAGCCGAAGCTTGGGCGCCTCGGCGCGCATCGCCGTCGCGGCGGAGCGCAGGAAGTTCGACACCGAGACGCCGGGGACCTCGACGGGGTACTGCATGGCCAGGAACAGCCCGGCCCGGGCCCGCTCGTCGACGGTCATCGTGAGCACGTCCGCCCCGTCCAGGGTGACGGTGCCGGAGGTGACGGTGTAGCGCGGGTGCCCCGCGACGGCGTAGGCCAGCGTCGACTTGCCCGAGCCGTTCGGGCCCATGATGGCGTGCGTCTCACCGGCGCGGATCGTGAGGTCGACGCCGGTCAGGATCTCCTTGGGGGCGCCGTCTGCCTCGATGGAGACGTGCAGGTCATGAATCTCGAGAACACTCATCGTCAGGACTCCATCTGCACGAGGACGTCGTCGCCCTCGACGGTCACGGGAAATACGGGTACGGGGCGGATCGCCGGCAACGCGGTCGGCTTCCCGCTGCGCAGGTCGAAGCGCGAGCCGTGCAGCCAGCACTCGATCGCGCCGTCCTCGACGTCCCCCTCGGACAGCGCGACGTCGGCATGTGAGCAGACGTCGAGGATCGCGAACACCTCGTCACCGGAGCGCGCGATGCACACCGGCTTGCCGGCCAGCTCGACCCGGATCGACCCCTCCTCGGGCACATCGGTCAGCGCACAGGCGCGCTGTGCGGGGGCGCTCATGCGAAAGCCCGCCCGAGCTCGTCCTCGATCGTTGCCATCAGGCGCTGCTCGAGGGCCGGCACGCCGATCGACTCGATCACCTCGGCGAAGAACCCGCGCACGACCATGCGGCGGGCGTCGTCGGCCGGGATGCCCCGAGCCATGAGATAGAACAGCTGCTCGTCATCGAACCTCCCGGTGGCGCTTGCGTGTCCGGCGCCGGCGATCTCGCCGGTCTCGATCTCGAGGTTGGGCACCGAGTCGGCCCGGGCCTCGGGGGTGAGCAGCAGGTTGCGGTTGAGCTCGTAGGTGTCGGTGCCCTCGGCGGCGGCCCTGATGAGCACGTCGCCGATCCAGACGGTGTGCGCCTGGTCGCCCTGCAGCGCCGACTTGTAGGTCACCCGGCTGCGGCAGTGCGGTGCGCTGTGGTCCACCAGCAGGCGGTGCTCGAGGTGCTGGCCACCGTCGGCGAACGAGACCCCGCGCAGCTCGACGTCGCCGCCGGGGCCGGCGAAGTCGACGCTCTCGGTGATCCGGACGAGGTCGCCACCGAGGCTGACCTGGGTGGACAGCAGCTTCGCGTCCCGGCCGAGTCGGCTGGCGACGTGGGCAACGTGCACGGTGTCTCCGGCCCAGTCCTGGACCTGGACGAGTTGCAGCGCCGCGCCATCGCCGACCAGCACCGACACGCATGCCGCGTAGCGCGCGCTGCCGGTGTGCTCGAGCACCACGGTGGCGCGGGACTGCTCGGCGATGTCCAGGACGACGTGTCCCCACACCACCTCGCCGGTGCCCTCGCCGGACAGGCGCAGGACGACCGGCGCGTCGAGCTCGAGAGCCTTCGGCACCCGGACGACGAGCGCGGATCCGGATCGGGCCAGCGCCAGCGCCGCCAGCCGGTCGATCGGCAGCGGGACGTCGAGCTCGCCGGCGGCCACCTCGACCAACTCCACCCCGGCAGGCAGCTCGCTGTCCACCGTCAGGTGCGCGTCCGACGGGGCGCCGTCCAGCAGCGGCTGGACCCGGTCCAGCGGCGTGAAGCGCCACTCCTCCTCGCGCCCGGTCGGCACCGGGAAGGCGTCGACGTCACGGCTGCGCACCCGCTCCGGGCGCACGTCCGCAGGGCTGCGCGGCGTCGACGGCTTCACACCGACCGCGACGGAGCCGTCCATCACGCCGCCGGTGTCCTTGAGGGCGGCCCGCTCGGTGGTCAGAGCGTCCGCGATGGAGCTAGCCAACGGAGCCCTCCATCTGCAGCTCGATGAGCCGGTTGAGCTCCAGGGCGTACTCCATCGGCAGTTCCCGGGCGATCGGCTCGACGAAGCCGCGCACGACCATCGCCATCGCCTCGGTCTCGGTCATGCCGCGGCTCATCAGGTAGAAGAGCTGGTCGTCGCCGACCTTGCTCACCGTGGCCTCGTGGCCGAGCGAGACGTCGTCCTCGCGGACGTCGACGTAGGGGTAGGTGTCGCTGCGGCTGATCGTGTCGACCAGCAGGGCGTCGCAGACGACGTTGCTCTTGCTGCCGGTCGCCCCCTCCTGCACCTGCACCAGGCCGCGGTAGGACGTGCGTCCGCCGCCGCGCGCGACGGACTTCGAGACGATGTTGGAGGTCGTACGAGGCGCCGCGTGCACCATCTTGGCGCCGGCGTCCTGGTGCTGGCCCTCCCCGGCGAAGGCGACCGACAGCGTCTCGCCGGAGGCGCGCTCGCCGAGCAGGTAGCAGGCGGGGTACTTCATCGTCACCTTGGAGCCGATGTTGCCGTCGATCCACTCCATCCGGCCGCCCTCGTGCACGGCGGTGCGCTTGGTGACCAGGTTGTAGACGTTGTTGGACCAGTTCTGGATCGTCGTGTAGCGCACGTGGGCGTTCTTCTTCACGATGATCTCGACCACGGCGGAGTGCAGCGAGTCGCTCGAGTAGACGGGCGCGGTGCAGCCTTCGACGTAGTGCACCGAGGAGCCCTCGTCGGCGATGATCAGGGTCCGCTCGAACTGGCCCATGTTCTCGGTGTTGATGCGGAAGTAGGCCTGCAGCGGGATGTCGACGACGACGCCCGGCGGCACATAGATGAAGGAACCACCCGACCACACAGCGGTGTTCAACGCTGCGAACTTGTTGTCACCGACCGGGATGACCGAGCCGAAGTACTCGCGGAACAGCTCGGGCTGCTCCTTCAGCGCGGTGTCGGTGTCGAGGAACAGCACGCCCTTCTCCTCGAGGTCCTGGCGGATCGAGTGGTAGACGACCTCGGACTCGTACTGCGCGGCGACGCCGGCGACCAGCCGCTGCTTCTCCGCCTCCGGGATGCCGAGCTTGTCGTAGGTGCTCTTGATGTCGGCCGGCAGGTCGTCCCAGGTGGTGGCCTGCTTCTCGGAGGAGCGCACGAAGTACTTGATGTTCTCGAAGTCGATGCCGGACAGGTCCGAGCCCCACGTCGGCATCGGCTTCTTGCGGAAGAGCTTCAGCCCCTTGAGCCGCAGATCGAGCATCCAGTCGGGCTCACTCTTGAGCGCGCTGATGTTGCGGACGACGTCCTCGGACAGCCCGCGCTTGGCGTCCTTGCCGGCCACGTCGGAGTCCGACCAGCCGAACTTGTAGCTGCCGAGGCCCTCGAGCTGGTCCTGGGTGGTGGTCATCGAATTGCCTTCCCGGTAGGGATGAACGTCGTACACACGCCGTCGCCGTGTGCGATGGTCGCGAGTCGTTGGACGTGCACGTCGAGCAGCCGGCTGATCGCAACCGTCTCGGCGTCGCACAGCTGCGGGAACTCCGCAGCGACGTGCTGGACAGGGCAGTGGTGCTGGCAGAGCTGCACTCCGGCGCCCTGCTCGGAGGTGGTCGCGGCGTAGCCGTCGGCGGACAGCGCCTCGGCCAGCACGCCCGGGCGCTCGGCGGCGGGCGTGTCGTGCAGCCGCCCCGCGTAGCGGTCCTCGAGCTCGGCCACCCGTTGCTCGGCGAAGCGCTCGACCGCGGCGTCGCCGCCGGCTTCGGCGAGGAAGCGCAGGGCGCTGACCGCAAGGTCGTCATAGGCGGCCGGCCCGTCGGCGTGACCGGCCTCGGTGAGGGTGTACAGGCGGGCGGGTCGGCCGCGGCCGCGAAGCCCCCGGGTGCGCGGCTCGCGGGTCGTCACGGTGCCGTCCGCGAGCAGCGCGTCGAGGTGCTTGCGCACGCCGGCCGGGCTCACCCCGAGCCGCTCGGACAGGACCGCGGCGGTGGACGGGCCGAGCGCGAGCAGCAGCGCCCGGACACGCTCGCGCGTGCCCGTCGGCTGCGGCAACTGCTCCGTCACACTTTTCACAACGCCATTGTCACGTAAATACGTTCCCACGTCGAATCGAGCGCCCCGTCCGCCCGCTGCCACCTCGCCGATCTTCGCCGTATGGCGGCTCGGAACGGCGTGTCGGCCGCACGATGACGAAGATCAGCGCGAGGTGGGGGGCCCGTACGCTGGCGCCGTGACCGAGCCCGCGCTGCAGGTGGCCGGGCTGGAAAAGCGCTACGCCGGCCGAGCCGTCGTCGACGACCTGACCTTTCGCGCCCGTACGGCCACCGTGCTCGCGCTGCTGGGCCCCAACGGCGCCGGCAAAACCACCACGGTGGAGATCTGCGAGGGCTTCCGGACGGCAGACAGCGGCGAGGTCCGGGTCCTCGGGCTGCCCCCGAAGGACCCCTCCCTGCGGGCCCGCGTGGGGGTGATGCCGCAGACCGGCGGCGCCTACCCGGGCCTGCGCGCGGGCGAGATGCTGCGGCTCGTGGCGTCCTTCGCCGCCACCCCCCTCGATCCCGCCGAGCTGCTCGAGCGGCTCGGCCTCGACCGGGTGGCCGGCACGGCGTACCGCCGGCTGTCCGGTGGCCAGCAGCAGCGGCTGTCGCTGGCACTGGCGGTGGTGGGCCGACCCGAGCTGGTCTTCCTCGACGAGCCGACCGCCGGACTCGACCCGCAGGCGAGGCACGCCACCTGGGAGCTCATCGAGGCGCTGCGCCGCGACGGGGTCAGCGTCGTGCTGACCACCCACCTGCTGGAGGAGGCCGAACGGCTCGCCGACGACGTCGTCATCGTCGACGCCGGCCGGGTCGTCGCGGCCGGCAGCGTCCGGGAGCTCACCTCGACCGGAGCTGCCGGGCAGCTGCGCTTCGCCGGTCCCCCGGCGCTGGACCTGGCCGCGCTGCTGCTGGAGCTGCCGGCCGGCTGCACGGCCACCGAGTCGCCGCCCGGCCAGTACGTCATCACAGGCGCGGTCGACCCCCAGCTGCTCGCGAGCGTGACCGCCTGGTGCGCCGGTCGCGGCGCGCTGGCACGGGACCTGCGGGTCGAGACGCGCAGCCTCGAGGACGTCTTCCTCGACCTGACCGGCCGGGAGTTGCGCTCATGACCGCCTGGCCCCCGGGGTCGCTCACCGCCCGTCCCGGAGCTGCGCCGTGGCGTCGCATGCTGGCCACCCAGACCGCCGCCGAGCTGAAGCTGGTCCTGCGCAACGGCGAGCAGGTGTTGCTGAGCCTGATCATCCCGCTCGGCCTGCTGGTCCTGCTGGTCACCGTGCCCTTCATTCGCGTGGACGGGCCGCGCGCCGACTTCTTCGTGCCCGGTGTGCTCGCGCTCGCGATCATGTCGACGGCCTTCACCGGCCAGGCGATCGGCGTCGGGTTCGAACGGCAGTACGGCGTGCTGAAGCGCCTGGGCGCGACCCCCCTGCCGCGGGCGGTGCTGCTGAGCGCCAAGACACTCGCTGTGCTCGCCGTCGAGGTGCTGCAGGTCGCGCTGCTGTGCCTGACCGGGCTGCTGCTCGGCTGGGAGCCGACCGGGTCGGTGCTCGCAGTCGCCGCACTGGTGGTCCTCGGCACCGCCGCCTTCAGCGGGCTGGGGCTGCTGCTTGGCGGCACCCTGCGCGGCCTGACGACCCTGGCGGCCGCCAACCTGGTCTGGTTCGTCCTGCTCGTGCTCGGCGGCGTGCTGTTCCCGCTGTCGGCGTTCGGCGGCGCGGAGCCGGTGTTGTCACTGCTCCCGACGGCGGCGCTGTCGACCGGGCTGCGCGAGGTGCTGTCGGCGGGTGAGGCGCCGTGGCGGGAGGTCGTCGCTCTCACCGGCTGGGCGGTGGCGTCGCTCGCCGCGGCCAGCCGGGCCTTTCGCTGGGAGTAGCGCCGGCGGGCCAGCGACCCCGTACCGCCCTAGGATTCGGACATGCTCCGCCGGCCGACCCCGCGCACCGTGCGCCGGCTGGCACTGGCGAGCATCGTCGCCAACAGCGCGATCGTGGTCACCGGCGGCGCCGTACGCCTGACCGCCTCCGGGCTCGGCTGCCCCACCTGGCCGCGCTGCACGACCACGACTTACACCCCCACCCCGGAGTACGCCGTGCACGGCGTCATCGAGTTCGGCAACCGGCTGCTGACCTTCGCGCTGACCGCCGTCGTGCTGGCCTGCCTGGTCGCGGTGTGGCGACAGCGCCCGGTACGCCCCGGCATGCGACTGCTCGCCAGTCTGGTCTTCGTGGGGATTCCGGCGCAGGCCCTGCTCGGCGGGGTCACCGTCCTGACCGGGCTCAACCCCTGGTCGGTGATGGCCCACTTCCTGCTGTCGATGGTGCTGATCGCGCTGGCCGTCGGGCTGCACCGGCGCGCCCGGGAGGGCGACCTGCCGGCGCGGCCGCTGGTCGGCGAGCCGGTGCGACGCCTCGCCGTCGGGGTGCTGGTGCTCGTCGCCGCGACGCTCGTGGCGGGCACCGTCGTCACCGGCAGCGGCCCGCACTCGGGCGACCCGGCGGCCGGACGCACCGGGCTGGACCCCGAGCTGGTCAGCCGGCTGCACGGCAACCTCGTGGTGCTGCTGATCGGGCTGACGGTGGCCCTCTACATCTGCCTGCGCAGGGGCGGCGCACCCTCTTCCGCGGTCCGCGCCACGGGCGTGCTGCTCGGCGTGGAGTTGGCACAGGGGGCGCTCGGCGTCGGGCAGTACGTCACCGACCTGCCGGTCCTGCTGGTGGGACTGCACCTGCTCGGCGCGTGCCTCGTGCAGATTGCCGCCGTCCAGGCGGTGCTCGCCCTCCGGGACCGAGGCCCAGCCGCTCAGCTCAGGACGGTGCCTACCGACGACCAGACGGCGATCCCAGCTCGGGTGGCGAGCGCCGCCGCGTCCGGCCCTCCCTGATCACCTGGCGAGAAGAGTTGGCCACACGGGCTTGCCGGCGCCAGGTGATCAGGGAGAGGTGGACACTGGGGTCAGTCGGCGAGCACCACCAGGTCGGCGCGGACCTCCACCATGTCGCGGACCTTCATCCCGACCCTCATCTCGCTGTACGGCTTGATCTTGAAGTCGCTCTGGGTGAGCTCGCAGCTCGCCTGCACGCTGATCTTGTTGCCGCTGCGCTGGACGCTCATGTGCACCGTCTGCGGCTGGGTCACACCGTTGAGGGTGACCTGTCCGGCGACGGTGTTCTCACCCTCCTGAACGCTGATCCCCGAGGCGTCGAAGACCAGGTCAGGGTTGGACTTGACCTTCATGGTCCCCATTGCGTTGTCGACGATCTTGGCCTTGTCCTTGTCGCTGAGCGGCTTCACCCCACCCTCTCCACGGACGACCTCGAGCGAGTTCAGCGAAGCGACGAGCCGAAGGCTGTCGACGCCACCGTTGCCGTCGGTCGAGGCCTCGGCGGTCCACTGACCCACGCGCATGGTGAGGTCGTGACCGAGCTTGGCGCCGATGCCGGACCGGCCGGTGAGCAGGAGCAGGTCGCCAGCGCTCTGGTCTGCCTGGATGTGGGATGTCATGCTGAGCCTCCGTCCAGCCGCCGTAGCGACCGTCGTTGTCTGCGAATGGGGACCTTTTCGAAGGCCGGCGTGATTTTAGCCACATGCCGGTACGCCGCCGGCAACCGCCCTCCTGCGGCAGGGAGGCCGGGTGTGGGGGCCACCTCTCGCGCCTGCGCTGGTTTGCTGGGGGAATCGCCGGGGCGTGTTCCCCAGCAGGCCACCGCGAGAAAGATCATCAGCCGGGGAGGGTGGGGGCAGGCGGGCGGCCAGGGACGGTGGGTGCGGGCGGGCGGCCGGGGGGGGTGGGGGCACGGCCTCAGACGAGCTGGTCGACCGCCACGGCGAGGAAGAGCAG
>JAHWJP010000166.1 GCA_019348355.1 Actinomycetota bacterium | reverse complement strand
CGGCGGACGGCTGCAAGGGTGCGGGCCGTGAACGCCGCCTCGCCGACGAGCCCGTCGTCCGGCGACCAGGCCAGCAGGACCTGCGCCGCCGACCCGGCCGTCATGGGCAGTGACGACCCGACGGGGACGGTGTCGCGCAGCCCGCTACCTCGCTCCGCGGCGGCGACGCAGATGCGGTGCTCACCCTGCCGGCGGTACAGCTGGGCGCTCTCCCCGGTCGTCTCTCGCAGTGCCGGGAGCACCGTGGCCGCCCGGACGAGCAGGGCGTCGGTGGCTGGTCCCGCGGCGAGCTCGCCGAGCCGCGGGCCGAGCCGCCAGCGGCCCTCGCCGTCCCGGGCCAGCAGCCGGTGCACCTCGAGGGCGACGGCCAGCCGGTGCACCGTCGCTCGCGACAGTCCGGTGCGCTCGATGAGGGTCGCGAGGGTCGTGGCTCCCTCAAAAACCCCTGCGAGGACGAGAACGGACTTGTCAAGAACGCCGACTCCGCTAGAGTGTTCCATAGGTTGATACTCACATCTCACATAGTGAGATGCAAGTACGGAGGACAGCAGCATGGGACGCACGCTCGCCGAGAAGGTCTGGGACGCCCACGTCGTACGCAAGGCCGAGGGCGAACCGGATCTCGTCTACATCGACCTGCACCTCGTGCACGAGGTCACCAGCCCGCAGGCCTTCGACGGGCTGCGCCTCGCCGGCCGCACCGTCCGCCGCCCTGACCTCACCCTCGCCACCGAGGACCACAACGTGCCGACGGACGCGCTCACCATCACCGACCCGATCAGCCTCAAGCAGGTCGAGACGCTGCGGGCGAACTGCCAGGAGTTCGACATCCGCCTGCACTCGATGGGTGATGCCAGGCAGGGGATCGTGCACGTCATCGGCCCGCAGCTCGGGGTCACCCAGCCGGGCATGACGATCGTCTGCGGTGACAGCCACACCAGCACCCACGGCGCCTTCGGGGCACTCGCCTTCGGGATCGGGACCAGCGAGGTCGAGCACGTCCTCGCCACGCAGACCCTGCCCCTGGTGCGTCCGAAGACCATGGCGGTCACCGTCGAGGGGCGGCTGCAGCCAGGTGTCACCTCCAAGGACCTGGTCCTTGCCCTGATCGCGCAGGTCGGCACGGGCGGCGGGCAGGGCCACGTCGTGGAGTACCGCGGGGAGGCGGTCCGCGAGCTGTCGATGGAGGGCCGGATGACGGTCTGCAACATGAGCATCGAGTGGGGTGCCCGCGCCGGCATGATCGCGCCGGACGAGACGACGTACGCCTATCTCGAGGGCCGTGAGCACGCACCGGCGGGCGCGGACTGGTCGGCGGCCGTCACCGACTGGGAGGCCCTGCGCACCGATGACGATGCGGTCTTCGACGAAGAGGTGTTCCTGGATGCCTCCGTGGTCACCCCCTTCGTCACCTGGGGCACCAACCCGGGTCAGGGCGTCGCACTCGCCGCCGCAGTCCCCGACCCCGCAGCCATGCTGGTGGGCAGCGAGCGGGACGCCGCCGAGCGGGCGCTCATCTACATGGGCCTGACCGCCGGCACCCCGATGCGCGAGATCGCTGTGGACACAGTGTTCCTCGGCTCCTGCACCAACGGTCGGATGGAGGACCTGCGCGCCGCGGCTGAGGTCGTCAAAGGCCGCCGGGTCGCCGACGGCGTACGCGCCCTGGTCGTGCCGGGTTCGATGCTCGTCAAGCTGCAGGCCGAGAAGGAGGGGCTCGACAGCATCTTTCGTGACGCGGGCTTCGACTGGCGCAACGCCGGCTGCTCGATGTGCCTGGCGATGAACCCTGACACGCTCGCGCCGGGCGAGCGCAGCGCGTCGACGTCCAACCGCAACTTCGAGGGCCGTCAGGGTCGCGGCGGCCGGACCCACCTGGTCAGCCCCGCCGTCGCGGCCGCCACCGCCATCACCGGACACCTGACGGCGCCCGCCGACCTGCAGGAGGTCTGAGTATGGACGCCTTCACGGCCCACGTCGGGCGCGCGGTCCCGCTACGACGCAGCGACGTCGACACCGACCAGATCATTCCGAGCGACTGGCTCAAGCGGGTCGAGCGGACCGGTTTCGGGGCCGGCTTGTTCAGCGAGTGGCGTGAGGACCCGGCCTTCGTCCTCAACCAGGAGCGGTACGCCGGCGCAAGCATCCTGCTCGCCGGCCAGAACTTCGGCACCGGTTCCTCGCGTGAGCACGCCGTCTGGGCCCTCACCGACTTCGGTTTCCGGGCCGTCGTCAGCGAGCGCTTCGCTGACATCTTCCGCAGCAACAGCCTCAAGGGCGGCCTGCTGCCCGTGCAGTTGGCCCGAGGCGAGGTCGAGGCCCTCATGGCGCTGGTCGAGGCCGACCACAGCCTCGAGGTGACCGTCGATCTCGCGGCGCGGGAGTTGCGCGCCGGGGACCTGGTTGCGCACTTCCCCCTCGACGACTTCACCCGGTGGCGCCTGATGGAGGGCTTGGACGACATCGGCCTGACTCTGCTTCACGAGCAGGACATCTCGTCGTACGAACAGCGGCGACCGGCCCGGCTGCCGGCGACCCGCCCGGCGGCGTGAGCGACGAGCTCTACGGCGAGCTGGCCGAGCGACTGCGGAATGCCCATCGTCGCGTCGCGCGCCTGGATGCTCCCGAGGACCAAAAGGCCCGCCTCACAAGAAGACTCATTGCCTTGACTGATGCCTCCAAGCGCGACGCCCGTCGCGCGTCAGCTCGTCTCGATGCGCTGGTTGCCGACCTCGACGCGGGCCGGCTGCCGGTGGCCGGTGCCGAGGACGAGCGGCTGTGACCCGTAGATTCCCTGCGACACAAGGAAGTTTCGGGTGCAGGGTCGTTGTGGTGACGGCCTGAGCGCTCTACCGTTCGCGCCGAAGAGGCAGAGCGCCTCGGCAGGCCGGCGAAGGGACCCGTTGTGAACAAGTCCGATCTGATCGAGGTCGTCAGCGGAAAGCTGGGCGACCGCAAGACCGCCAGCACGGCTGTCGAGGCGGTCGTCGATGCGATCACCCGTGCCGTCGCGAAGGGCGAGAAGGTCGGTATCACCGGCTTCGGCGTCTTCGAGAAGGTGGAGCGCGGGCCTCGTACGGCCCGGAACCCGGCCACCGGTGCGCCCGTCAAGCTCAAGAAGACGTCCGTGCCGAAGTTCCGCCCCGGCCAGGGCTTCAAGGACATTGTCAGCGGGGCCAAGAAGGTGACGGCCGCATCCACGGGTCGGGCGGTGACGGCGCGCGCCGGCAATGCGGCCAAGGCAACTGCCGCCCCGGCGAAGGCCTCGACGCGCACAGCTGCGAAGAAGTCCGCGCCGGCCAAGTCCGCCCCGGCCAAAAGCGGGGCCAAGGCCCCGGCCAAGACGACGGTCAAGGCACCCGCCAAGGCGCCGGCGAAAGCAGCGGCCAAGACGCCCGCCAAGGCAGCAGCCAAGGCCCCCGCCAAGAAGGCCACCCGCCGCTAGACCTGCTCAGCTGGTGAGGTCTGCAGCGTAGTCCGCATCGACAAGCCGCCCGGCGGAGAACGACAGCGCCCAGACGCTTCCCTTCTTGGCGGATGTCGTTTCCAGCACCAGCCCGGCGTCGGCGGCGAGTGCGGCCAGCCCGTGCGGGATCGCCCCGCCCTGGCTGCACGCGACGCTGGCCATCGGGTCGCCGGCGAGGGCGAGCAGACGGTCGGGCAGCGCCTTGTGAGACTGCTCGGAGAGGTCGGCGTCGACCTCGACGGGCAGCGCGAGGTTGTTCGCGAGCGGTTCGACCGTCTGCCGGCACCGCAGCGCAGGGGCGGACAGCACTCGGCCGGGTCCGTACGCCGGCAGCACTTCCGTGAGAGCCCGGGCCTGCGCCCGGCCGCGGTCGTCCAGTGGGCGTTCGAGATCCGGTCCCGACCACTCCTGCTTCCGGCCGGCGCTGCCATGGCGCACCAGCAGGACGGTCGTGGTCTCGGGCGGGTGTCGCGCGAAGGCCGCCAACGGCCCGTTGTCCCGGTCGGCGTTCACCCGCCGGCGGGCGGCGGCGACGTCCAGCCATACCAGCTCGTCCACCTCCGGGCCCGGGGCGAACTGCCCGCCGGTGGCCCGCATCGCCCACCAGCGCACCGTCTTGGGCACGTCACGTCCGCCGTCCAGGACCCGGTAGTGGCTCTCTCCCAGCGTTCGGCCGACGACGCCGGAATACCCGGTCTCCTCGCAGACCTCCCGAACGGCGGCGAGGACACCGTGCTCACCCTTGTCCAGCTTGCCCTTGGGAAGCGACCAGTCGTCGTAGCGCGGCCGGTGCACCACGGCAACCCGGATCTCGCCGCTGGCGCGGCGCCACAGGACGCCACCGGCCGCCTGGACGTGTCGACTCAAGGCGGGATCGCCTCAGTCACTCGCGCCACGCTCATTCGTGCGTCGCATGAGGTCGGTCTGCATGTCACGGCTGGGCTCACCCTGCTCGGGTCGCGACTGCCAGCAGCCGTCCTGCTGCAGCGACCAGTGACGGGTGGAAGGAGCCATGGCCCGGTCGAGAATCGCGTCGATCTGACCCTGGACGCCGGGGTCCTTCACGCGCACGAGCGTCTCAACGCGTCGGTCGAGGTTGCGGTGCATGAGGTCGGCGCTGCCCAGCCAGTGCTCTGCCTGCCCTCCTTCAGCGGTGTCACCGAAGACCATGAGCCGGGAGTGCTCGAGGAACCGCCCGACGATGCTGCGCACCGAGATGGTGTCCGACAGGCCCGGCACTCCTGGACGTAGGGCGCAGATGCCGCGGACGACCAGCTCGATGGGGACACCGTCGCGACTCGCGCGGTAGAGCGTGTCGATGACCGACTCGTCGACGATGCTGTTGGCCTTGAGGCGGATTCGGCTCGGTCGGCCGGCGCGGGCCAGCTCGCCTTGCTGTTCGATCCGCTCCACCAGGCCGGCGCGGACGCCGTGCGGGGCGACCATGAGCGTGCGATACCTGGTCTGGCGGCTGTAGCCGGTCAGCGTGTTGAACAGGTCCGTCAGGTCCGCGCCCACCTCCGCATCCGCGGTGAGCAGCCCGAAGTCCTCGTAGATGCGGGCTGTCTTGGGGTTGTAGTTCCCCGTGCCGATGTGGGCGTAGCGGCGCAGCTGCCCCTTCTCCTGTCGCACGACCAACGAGGTCTTGCAGTGGGTCTTCAAGCCCACGAGCCCGTAGACGACGTGGCAGCCGGCCTTCTCCAGTGCACGCGCCCACCGGATGTTGGCCTGCTCGTCGAACCGGGCGGTGATCTCGACGAGCACCACGACCTGCTTGCCGGCGTGGGCGGCGTCGATG
>JAHWJP010000165.1 GCA_019348355.1 Actinomycetota bacterium | reverse complement strand
GGGCGGGGTCGGCACGGCCGGTGAGCTGCGCGCGGGAACCGTCGGGAACTGACACGAGACGCCGCCCCACCGGCCGGGTGCCGGTGCGACTTCCCCCTGACCTGCACGGACTGCCCCCACGAGACGTTCTTCCAGTTCACTCTGAGCAAATAGGATTGCTCTGCCGTCCCTAAGAGTTAGTACAGTGCCCGACACCTGTGCATGAGGACCCCGCCATGCGACGTCATGCGTACTCGCCTTCAGCCCTGGATGCCGCTCGCCTGCTCGGCCTCGAGATTGCGCGTGCCCGTCGTGAACGGCGCTGGACCGTCGCCGAGCTCGCCGAACGAGCCGGCATCTCCCGCCCGACGGTGCGTGCCGCCGAGCAAGGATTCCCGACAGTGGCGATCGGGACGGTTTTCGAGCTCGCCGCGATCGTCGGTGTCGACCTGTTCGGCGCAGACGAGTCCGGGATGCCGGAACTGCTCGCGCGGAGTCGGGATCGGCTTGCGCTGCTGCCGGCCCGGGTGCGTCAGCCCGCCGCCCCGATCGACGACAACTTCTGAGCCGGTGATCACGTCCAAGCCGGCCGCCAGCGCAGCCTTCGTCTGGGTGTGGTTGCCGGATGCGACCGACCCCGTCGTCGCGGGCCGCCTCGACACCATGGCCGACATCGTTCTGTTCACCTACGGCCAGTCCTACCTCGCTCGACCTGCTGCCATCCCGCTGTACCTGCCGGAACTGCCCCTGCAACGCGGGCCGATCCGGCCACGCGAGTCCCTGTCGATCGCCGGCTGCATCCGGGACGCGGGGCCCGACGCCTGGGGCCAACGGGTGATCCTGGCGCGGTACGCGGGCCGTCCGACCCGAGACAGTGACACCGACGAGCTGGGGCTGCTCTCGTATCTGCTCGAGTCGGGCTCCGACCGCATCGGCGCACTCGACTTCCAGGCCAGCCCCACTGCCTACGTGCCGCGCGGTGGCGACGCAACGCTGGCCGAGATGCAGACTGCCGCCGAGCGACTTCAGGCCGGTGAGAGTCTTTCGCCCGAGCTCGAGGCGGCGCTGCTGCGTGGCACGTCCATCGGCGGTGCTCGACCCAAGGCGCTGCTGTACGACGGCGGGCGACAGCTCATCGCGAAGCTGTCGACCGCGACCGACCCGTACCCGGTCGTCAAGGCCGAGGGCGTCGCCATGGAGCTCGCCCGCCGGGTCGGGCTGGACGTCGCGCCCACTGAGGTGACCTCCTGCCTCGGGCGCGACGTGCTGCTCGTCGAGCGCTTCGACCGCCATGGGCCAGGACTGCGCCGGATGATGCTCTCCGCCCTGACGCTGCAGGGGTTGGAAGCTATCGCCGGCCGGCACGCCACCTACGCCGCCCTTGCCGACGACATACGGCACCGCTTCACCTCACCGGCAGCGACCCTCCGGGAGCTGTTTCGTCGGATTGTCTTCAACGTCTGCGTGGGCAACACCGACGACCACGCACGCAACCACTCCGCCTTCTGGGACGGCGAACGGCTCACCCTCACGCCGGCCTACGACCTCTGCCCGCAACTGCGTTCGGGCACCGAGGCGAACCAGGCCATGGCCATCGGGCGGCAGGGGCAGCGGGCAGGCAGGCTGGCGGTGTGCCGGGAGTCCGCAGACGTCTACCTGCTCAGCCGCACCGACGCCGACGCGATCATCGATCAGCAGGTCGGCACCATCCGTGAACAGTGGGAGGAGGCCGCGGACGTCGCCCGGCTGACCGCGCTGGACAAGCAGCAGATGTGGGCGCGTCAGATCCTCAACCCGTTCGTCTTCCAGTAGCGGCGGCCGGTCGGTGATGACTTCGTCCAGCACCGCCGCACTGCCGTCGTTCACAGCGCCCGCCCGTGTGGCACGTCTTCTTCGCCTTGATGCTTGTGCCGGTGCCGCTCACGTCGGTTCACATGGGTGTACTGGACGGAGATAATTCAGGGCAAGTACCCCGAGGCACTGGACGGCCCGACAACGGTCAACCGAGCTGGAGCAGTTCAGCGGAGACGCTGCGGGCGTGCGCCGTTGGCGGCGGAGGTGGCGTGGGCTACTGCTCGCCCTGCCCGGAGATGAGGCCGGTGAGCAGGTCGACGATCTGTTGCTGACCGCCGGCCGTCTGGTCGAGCCTGCCGCGCATCTCCGCGAATCCGGTGCGCATCTCGTCGAATCCGGTGCGCATCTCGTTCTCCAGCTGATCGACGCGGTTCTCCAGCTGATCGAAGCGGTTCTCCAGCTGATCGAAGCGGCCGGCGGTCTGCAGGCCGAGCGCGTTGATCGCCGAGCGGTTCGCGTCGACCTTGACCCCCAGGTCGGCGAGGTCGCGGTCGCGTGCGGCGGCCAGGTGGCGGGCAGCCGCGGCGTCGGCGGCGACCTCCTCCATGCGGACCTCCAGCGCGGTGAGCCGGGTCTCGACGTGGGACGGCTCAGCCACGGGACGAAGCCTACCGACATCCGGACCTGATAAGTGCTCCTCGCTTGTGGCTGTGGACGACGGTGTCCACCCCCTGGCCAATCCGCTGCCCCGCCCGGGCGGTGATCTTCGCTCTCTTGGGATGGCACACGCTCAGCCCGCGACTCCTGGAACAAGTGGCCGTCCTGCCGGGTGACGTGGCCACCCTTCACCTCGTTGGCGACGCGCACGCCACCAAAGCGCAAGATCGGCAGCTCGCGGTCAGGAGGTGCTTGCCGTCCTGCGACTGCACGACCGGGCTGGCCCACTGGCAGTGACCGTGCTGCTCGACACGCACGCCTTCGTGTGGGCAGTGACGGCCCCGACCGGCTCTCAGCGACGGCCCGAGAAGTGATCACCGACAGGCGGGATGTCACATCTTCCCGGCTCTTGACCCGCGCTTTGTCGTCACTGACGCTTTCGACCTGCATAATGTCAACGTCTCGTACGTCCGCCGTCAGGAGTCGCCGTTGCCTGGCACCCCGCCGCTGCTGTTTGCCAACGAGGTAGATCGTCGCGTGCTCGCCCGGTCCGCTCAGCGAGGCCGACTGGTCCGCCTTGCTGCCGGTATCTACAGCTCGGAGCTGCACCTGGAACCTGAGCAGGTGGTGCGCCGCCGGCTGTGGGAGATCGTGGCGCACGAGATGCCCGGTGCGGTGATCGCGGACCGGTCTGCCCGGGAGGGCGGCACTGCGCGCGACGGCCGCCTCTACGTCATCGCCGGCCGCAACCGGCCGCTGCGGCTGCCGGGCACCACGGTGCTCGCTCGCCAGGGCCTGGGCCCGCAACCCGGCGACATGGTGCTGCCTGACGGCCTGCACCTCACGGGGGAAGCGCGCACCCTGCTGGACAACCTCGCCCCGACGCGTCCGACCTCGGACGGGACCTCGCGCACCCTGACCCGGGTGGAGGTCGAGCAGTGGCTGGACTCCCTTGCTGCGGCCCGGGGTCAGGACGGGCTTCACCGGCTGCGGGACCAGGCCCGGGAGTTGGCACCTGCCCTGGGCCGGGACCGGGAGTTCGCGCTGCTCGACCGGCTGATGTCCGCAGCCCTGTCGACCCGGCCGGCCGGCGGGATCGTCTCGCCGGCCCTGCGCGCACGCGCCGCGGGACGACCGTACGACCCGGCTCGTCTCGCGTCGTTCAGCCGTCTGGCTCGGGTGATCGAGGACCAGGCGCCCGACATCCTCCCGGCGTTGCCTTCCGACGAGTCCCGGCGGCAGCTGTTGCCCTTCTACGAGGCCTACTTCTCCAACTTCATCGAGGGCACGGAGTTCACCCTCGACGAGGCCGCCGCGATCGTGTTCGACCGGGCGGTGCCCGACCAACGACCGCAGGATGCACACGACGTTCTGGGCACCTACCGGCTCACCTCGTCGCTCGAACTGCACCGCACACCTGCGGACGGGGACGAGCTGGTCGAGCTGCTCCGAAGCCGGCACGCCGTACTGCTCGGTGGCCGTCCGGAGCTGACGCCCGGCCAGTTCAAGAAGCGGGCCAATCGGTCCGGTTCCACCGAGTTCGTCGCCCCGCCCGAGGTGGAGGGGACCCTTCGCGAAGGCTTCGCACGGGGGAGCGGGCTCACCAGCGCCTTCGCGCGGGCGGTGTTCCTGATGTTTCTGGTCAGCGAGGTGCACCCGTTCGCCGACGGCAACGGACGCATTGCCAGGGTGATGATGAACGCCGAGCTCGTCCGGGCCGGGGAGGTGCGCATCGTCGTCCCGACGGTCTACCGTCTGAACTACCTGAGCGCGCTGAAGGCTGCGACCCAGACCGGCAACGACGCTGCCTTGATCGCTACCCTCTCGTTCGCGCGGAGGTGGACTGGCCGGGTGGACTGGAGCAGCAGGCGGAGCGCGGACCGGGATCTGCTGCGTACACACGCGCTGCGCGACGCCCGGGAGGCAGAGGACGGCGGGTTCCGCCTCGTCCTGCCGTGACGGTGCGGTCCCCCCGACACCGGCTGGTGCGATTCAGTGGGGTGAACCGGGTCAGCCACGTCTGACCTATGGGCGACGTGCACTGCGGGACCGGTCGTGCAGTCAGGCGACCGTGCGACCGAGCAGGTGAGCGTTCTTGGCCAGTGAGCCGGGCAGGATGGAGAAGTGCACCTGGCCGTCGTCGTCCACGGCGACGATGCGTACGACGGCTTGGCCATACTTGTTGCCCGCGAGAACCATCGCGCCCGCAATGATACGATCCGAAACGCGAGCGTCGCCCAGCGTCGACCAGCCCAGGCCGTCGTCATCCTGGGCGTTCAGGTCTGCGTCCAGGTCGATGTCGTCGATCACGGTCGCCTCCTCGCTAACCCTCATAGTACGGGTTGACAATGACCTGGTGCTTGCAGTGCGCCAGCTTCTGGATGCCGTCGTCAAGGTCATCGAACGTGACGTCGTAGTGGCGCGGATTGCGACCTGTGGGCTCCAGTGTCAGCCCCAGAGCCCGGAGCTCACCCACGCTGATGATGGCGAGTGATGCGAACCGAATCAGCGGGGGCAGCTGCGCCAGCTCGTCCAGGCTCAGGTCGCGAACCGCGAACACCGAGATGCCGTAGGTCCCGTAGATGCCGTGGTTGCGTAGTGCATCGGCTCGTAACAGGACGGGATCGAGATCTCCGCCGCGGACCACGACGATCACGGAGTCAGCCAGCTCATCGCCGGTGCGAACGAAACGTTGCTTCACCCGACAGATCGTCTCAGCCGGGTCTGACGAAGCGAGGATGAGGAGTTTTCCGGGGTGGCGTCAGACGCTGCCGATAACGTCCACCGGGTGAGCGCCGCGCCCTACGACCGCCTGCGCCTCACCGCCCTGCGCTACGCC
>JAHWJP010000164.1 GCA_019348355.1 Actinomycetota bacterium | reverse complement strand
GGCTTGACCAGGTGCCAGGTCGGCAGGCCGAACTCCGCCTGGATCCTGGACACCTCCGACAGGCCGCGGAACGTCACGGTCCGGTCCGCCGCGTAGGCGTCCGACCAGCGCGCGGCAACGGCCGCCGACACGGCCGGGAAGTGGCCGCTGATCGCGTCCAGGAACTGCCCGCTGCGGTCCTGGTCGGCGAGCTCCCGGTAGACCTTGGCGCCGTGGAAGGTCCCGACGGAAATCAGCGCCGGGCTGTAGACGGTGCGCGAGACCAGTCCGCAGACAGTCGAATTGAGGCAGGCCGAGGGGATGAGCACGTCCTCCCGCGTGCCGAAGAATGCCGCGCAGGCACCGGGGTCGGCGAGCACCGCGAGCTCGGTCGGGAACGAGGCGCCGCTGTGCGCGGCCAGCGCCTGCCGCAGCTCCTGCACGATGGCGCCCTTGCCGGTCCAGCCGTCGACGAACACGACCGACGCCGGGTCGTGCCGTTCGGCGACGTGGTCGAGTGCGGCGGTGTCGATGCCCACCCCTCGTACGATCGACAGGCTGTAGTGCGGCAGCTCGAGACCGCGGGCGTGCTGCGCCCACCGGCGCATGAGGATGCCGACCGGGGTGCCGGCCCGGGCCAGCGACACGAGCACCGCATCGGGGCCGCGCGCGGCCAGCACCATCTCGGTGACGACGCCGACGTGCTCGGCCAGCATCGCTGCGCTGTCGCGCAGCCCGGCCTCGAACAGCTCCAGATAACGCCGCCCGGGCGCATACTCGACCGGCAACATCTCGGCGTAATTGCGCCCCGCCTGCACCGCCCGCTCGCGCTCGGCGACGTCCAGCTCGAGCGCCACGTCGGACAGGTCGGTGAGCAGGAAGTCCACCTCGCCGGGCGCGTAGCTGCTGACGACCAACGGCCGCTGGTGCGTCATGCCGTACGCCGCACGGCCGCTTCGGTGCCCGACCCCACGACGACGACCTGCACGCCCGTCCGCGCCGCGCAGGCGAGCTGCCGCAGCAGCCCGGACTCTGCGTGCGGTGGCACCGGGCGGTCGAGCAGCAGCACGATGTGGTCGAACCCCGGGGCCGGGCCGCGGTCCGGGCAGGCGCTCGGCAGGACGTTGTAGGCGAAGGCCGCGCGGTCCGGATCGTCGGTGGCGCCGAACGAGATGACCGTACGTAGCGGGTAACCCGGCTCGTCGACGACCAGCGCGGGGGACCGGGTCGTGGAGCTGGTGCACACGTGCGGCCCGAGCTCCTGCGCCAGCAGCTGCCCGGCATAGAGGAACTCCTCGTCACCGAGCACCAGCACCACGCCGGGCAGCTCCAGCCGGGTGGCCAGCAGGGCGACCGCCGCCCGCATTGCGTGCTCGTCGGCGGCCTGCCAGCCGTACGCGCTGGTCAGCGGGGCTGTCATCGACAGCTGCCACCTCACGACGGGGACCTGACTGCGCGTACTGAACGGAGGCGCCGCCGCGCTCGCGATCACCTTCGCTGCGGTCGTGGTCAGGTCGGGCGGGAGGTGCACACTGCCCTCGGCGAGGGTGACCGACCGCAGGCAGGCGCCGAGGTCGGCCACCTCGGTGACGTTGGCAGCCCGCTGGGCGGACGTGCGGACGTCGAGCAGGCTTGCCAGCACGTACGTCTCGCGCGGCCAGCGCTGCTGCAGCACCCGGACGGCGTTGACCGCGGTGCGCCCGCTGGACAACTCGTCGTCGACGAGCACCAGCGCCCGGCCGGGGTCGCGCAGCGCCGTGTCGTCGCGGATCGCGAGAACCTGCTCCACGGCATGCGAGTGCTCCTCCTCGAAGCGGAGCACGTGCGCGCCTTCCGGGACCGGACGGCGGGTCGTGTGGGCGTACGGCGCCTGCCCGCCGCCGGCCGAGCAGACCCGCGCGACACCGTGGCCGAGCGCGGTCGCCGTCTCGGCGAAACCGAGGACGTACGGCGTGTGGTCGAGCGCACCGCGCACCAGTGCGCCGAGGGCTGCCGCTGCGGACAGCGGGACCTGCGCCGGCACCGGGACGTGCTTGCCCAGCAGCGACGAGACGATCAGGTGGGCCCGACGCGGATTGCGGCGCAGCGCCAGCATCGCGACCCCCGGGTCGGCGGTGAGGGTCGCGCCGGTCTGGGCGCTCACCCAGCTCACCAGATCGTCAGATTGCGAGGGTGCGGGTGCTCGCGCAGCCGCTTGTCCTTGGTGACGAGCGACCAGCCCTGCTCCACCGCACTGGCAAAGATCAGGCGGTCAGCGGCGTCCCCGGGAAACGCGGTGGGCAGCGAGAGGGCTGTGGCGGCGATTGCCGGTGTGATCCCGACCGTGCGCACCTGGCTGGCCAACTGCTCAAGCCAGGACCCGACAGGCAGGGCGATGATGATCCGGCCGTGCGTCGCGAGCCACGCCAACTCCCACCAGGTGATACCGGCGACGGCCAACTCCGCGGCCCCGGCCACAGCCTGTGCCGCCCGCTTGCTCAGTCGCTCAGGCTCAGCGGACCACCACTGCAGGACGTGAGTGTCCAGCAGGAGCGTTGTCACGAGGCGTGCCAGGCCTCGTTCGTGGACAGCAGATCGTCGTCGGTCGCTGCCGTCCGCGTCTGTCCGGCGAAGCGCCCGCGTAGGCCGTGCGCACCGTGGGCAGGCACGAGGCGCGCGACGACCCGCCCGCGCTTGGTGATCTCCACCTCCTCGCCGCTCGCCACCCGGTCCAGAACCGCCAACAGAGTCGCTTTGATGTCCGTTGCGGTCATGGTAATGGTCATGTGGTCATGCTAGCGGTCATAAAGGATGGTCACCGGACCCGTGACGCCCGGATGTCGACGACCAGACCCCGCGCCTCGTCCACGATCGCGTCCAGTGTGTGGGCGTAGTCGAGCCAGTCAGGGTGCCGGCGATCCAGCATCTTCTCGGCGTCCTCGAGCCGGGCGGCCAGCGAGTCCAACAGCTGCGCATGGCGGGCGTCCACCGGACCGGCCATCAGCAGCTTCTGCGCGTCCCGGACGGCGAACCGGGCACGGGCGTGGACGGCGGCGGGGTCGGCGGAGACGGCCTGCAACAAAGCGAGCCGGTCGCGCGGCCCGTCGACGTGCTCCTCGGCCTCGCCGAGCGCCGCGCGGGTGCGCGCCAGCCCGGCCAGCGCGTCGTCCCAACGCTGCTCGGCGTCGGAGGCTGCCCTCACGGCGGCGTCCAGCTCGTATCGGGCGAGGTCGAGCGCGACAGAGGCCTGGCGGGCTCCGCCTTCCAGGTCCTGCCAGCAAGCCTCGACGTAGCCGACCCGCAGCTGGCGCATCACCTCTGCGCTGCCCTGCTCGGCGCGCCACTCGACGGCAGCCAGCCGGGTCCGCAGTGACGTGACGCTCGTGAGCACCCGTCGTTGCAACCCGGGGAGCTGCTCGACATCGTGAACCGCCTCGTGAGCCGCGGCCACGGTGTCCCCGCAGGCCGTCAGGACGCGCTCCATGCCGCGCTGGACCGGACCTGCCTGGACGACCTGCAGGAGCTCGACAGCCCGCTCGAGCAATCGGTGGGCGCGCCGGGCCTGCAGGCCCTGCTCCTGCGCCCGCGCCAGCGCGGCCTGCGCCTCCTGCACCGCCTGCTCAGCGGCGACTCGGCGCGGGACCAGCTGCTCCAGGGTGCGCGTCACGCTGACGAAGTCGGGCGTGAACCGCTCCGAGAAGGCGGCGATGTGAGCGGTCGCGGCCTGCATCGCCGCGACGTGCGCTTCGAAGGCGGTGGCCGCGGCGGAGGCCTGCTCGAGCTCGAGGTCGGTGGTGACGTCCCACCGCTCGAGGTCGGCCAGGTAGGCGTGGATGGTGCCATCGGCGGCCGCGCTCACCGGCGCCCAGGCCGTACGGACCCGCTCGGCGATCGGGCCGGCGTCGACGTTGGCCAGGAAGTCCAGGTGCGAGAAAGCGGATCGCTGGGCGTTGTCCAGCGTCAGCAAGGCGATGGCGGCGCGGCCCTGCGCGCTCCGGGCCGCCGCGAGCGCCAGATCGCGCCGCCGCCGCCACCATCTCGGGGCGGGGCTGTCGGCCACCCGTGCCCGCCTCGTCGAGCAGCGCTACAGGTCGAACTCGGACGGCGCGATGCCGACCGCGAAACAGGCCTCCTTCACGGCCTTCTTCTCGTCGTCGTCGAAGTTGCCGTCCGCGCCGCCGATGATGATGCCGATCTGGATCACCGCGCGACCCTGGTCCTGCTTGCCCTTGAGCCTGGCGATGGTGCCGATCGCCTCGACCTTGCCGAAGTCGAAGTCCTTGGACAGCTTGTCGCAGTAGAAATCGAACTTGGTCCGCAGCTCCTCCGGCGGGAACACCGCGAGGACGTCGTTGCTCATGATCAGGGCGGCGGTCTTCTGCCGCTCTGCCGCGTCGATGCTGCCGTCCGCTGCGGCGATCAGCGCGCACATCGCCATGCTCCCGTTGGCGAACTCCTTGCTCTTGAGCTGGCTGGTCTTGGTCTTGAGCTGGGAGTTCATCTCCTTGGTCTTGCTCTTGAGCTGATCGAAGAAGGCCATGCGGGTCTCCAGTTCCAGGAAGGGCGTACGGGTGATGGCGCGGGTCAGACCTTGGCGGGCTGTCGGTCGAGCTCCTCGTCTCCGGCGTCGCCCGGTTTCTGGTCGGCCCGGTCCTTGCGGTTGGCGAGGATCGAGGAGGTGTAGGCGGCCAGGATGAACCCGAGCCCCAGCAGCCCGGTCACAGCCTCGGGAATCTCATACCTCAGCTCGATGAGCAAGATGATCGCCAGCGCGCCGATGGCCCAGTGGGCGCCATGCTCGAGGTAGCGGTACTCCGCGAGCGTGCCCTGGCGGACCAGGTAGATGGTCATCGACCGCACGAACACCGCGCCGATGCCCAGACCCGCGGCGATCACGAGGACGTTCGTGCTGATCGCGAAGGCGCCGATCACACCGTCGAAGGAGAACGACGCGTCCAGCACCTCCAGGTAGAGGAAGGTCGAGAAGCCGGCCTTGCCGACCACGGCCGCTGCCGAGCCCGCGTTGGCCACCGAGCCCTCCCCGGGCATGGCCGCCAGTGCCTCGTCCTCGTCCTCCGTGTCGAAGAAGCTGTCGAGGCCGGCCACGCCGAGGTAGGTGACCAGACCGATCAACCCGGAGAAAAGGACCGTCTTGGCCTCCTCGCCCTCGACCACGGTCGAAGCGATCAGGACCAGGAGGCCGGCGATGAAGATGGACAGCTGGTCGAGCTTGCCGAGCCGCTCGAGCGCGGACTCGAGTGGCCGGAGCCACTTGATCTCCTTCTCCTCGAACAGCCAGTCCAGGAAGATCATCAGCAGG
>JAHWJP010000163.1 GCA_019348355.1 Actinomycetota bacterium | reverse complement strand
CGAGGGCCGAGCCCTTCTTCCAGACGTAGCCGCGGTCCTGGATCGTCGTGATGATCGAGGCGTACGTGGAGGGGCGCCCGATCCCGAGCTCCTCCAGGCGCTTGACCAGCGAGGCCTCGGTGAAGCGGGCCGGCGGGCTGGTGGTGTGCCCGGACGCCTCGAGCGCGTCGGCGGTCAGCGCGTCACCGGTGCTCACGCGGGGCAGCCGCCGTTCGGCGGTCTCGAGCTCGGCGTCCGGGTCGTCCGAGCCCTCGACGTAGGCCCGCAGGAAGCCGGGGAAGGTGACGACCTTGCCGGTCGCGCTGAACTCCGCGTCCGTGCCGTCGGGGCCGACTTCGGGAGCAAGGCTCGCCCCGAGCCGGATGGTGGCGCTGACCCCCTTGGCGTCGGCCATCTGGCTCGCGACGGTGCGCTGCCAGATGAGCTCGTAGAGGCGCATCTCGTCGCCGGACAGCTCGCGGGCGAGCTCCCCCGGGGTGCGGAACACGTCGCCGGAGGGGCGGATCGCCTCGTGCGCCTCCTGGGCGTTCTTCACCTTGCCGGCGTAGCGGCGGGGGGCGTCCGGGACGTACTCCGGTCCGTAGAGGTCCCGCGCCTGCTCGCGGGCGGCGTTGACCGCGGTCTCCGACAGGTTGGTGCTGTCGGTGCGCATGTAGGTGATGTAGCCGTTCTCGTACAGCCGCTGGGCGGTCTGCATCACGCGCTGGGCCGAGAAGCGCAGCTTGCGGCCGCCCTCCTGCTGCAGGGTGGAGGTCATGAACGGGGCGTAGGGCTTGCGGGTGTAGGGCTTCTCGTCGGTGGAGCGGACCGCGAAGGCGGCCTCGGCGAGCCGCTCGGCGAGGCCCCGGGCATCGGCTTCGTCGATGCGGGCGACGTCGGAGCCGGCCTTGAGCTCCCCGGTCTCCTGCTCGAAGTCGCGGCCGGTCGCGAGCCGGCGACCGTCCACGGCGACGAGGGTGGCGGTCATGCTGCGGGGCGCGGTCGGATCCTGGTCGTCGCTGGTCGCTGAGAACGTGCCTTCGACGTCCCAGTACTCCGCCTGCCGGAACCGCATCCGGGCCCGCTCGCGCTCGACCACGATCCGCGTCGCGACCGACTGCACCCGGCCGGCCGACAGCTTCGGCATGACCTTCTTCCACAGCACGGGGCTGACCTCGTAGCCGTAGAGGCGGTCGAGGATGCGCCGCGTCTCCTGCGCGTCGACGAGCGCGGTGTCGAGCTCGCGGGGGGTGTCGACGGCGTGCTGGATCGCCTGCTGGGTGATCTCGTGGAAGACCATCCGGCGGACCGGGACCTTGGGGTTCAGCGTCTCCAGCAGGTGCCAGGCGATGGCCTCGCCCTCGCGGTCCTCATCGGTCGCGAGGAAGAGCTCGTCGGCGTCCTTGAGCAGCGCCTTCAGCTTGGCGACCTGCGACTTCTTGTCGGGTGACACGACGTACAACGCCTGGAAGCCGTTGTCGACGTCGACGCCGAGGCGGGCCCACGCCTGGCCCTTGTGGCTGGCCGGCACATCGGCGGCGTTCTTCGGCAGGTCGCGGATGTGACCGATGCTCGACTCGACGACGTAGCCGGCGCCGAGGAAGCTCGCGATCTTCTTGGCCTTGGCCGGTGACTCGACGATGACCAGCCGGGTGCCGGTCCCGGTGCGCGCGGCCTTGCCGCGGGGCGCCTGAACGGCGGCCTGCGCGGGCTGCAGCTCGGTGTCGGGCACGTCTCTCCAAGGTCACTGCGGTACGGGGGCGGTGGGGCCGCCGGGCTGGGCTGTTCAGCGGAGCCCCCGACGAGTGTGCACGATGCGGCGCTCGGGGGACGCGACGAGCTGGAAGTCGAGGCCACAGACGTGGGGAACGTGCTCGAGGCGGCTGGCCGGAGGAAGCCAGCGGAGTCCGCGACGGCGCCCTGCGCACGGTCCTGCTCCTGTCGGGGGTCTGCGGGCTGTGCCTCGGCACGCTGGAGCTGCTCGGGCCGGGCCTGTTTGCCGACCTCGCCGGCAGCCGCACCGGCGGCTCGGCCGTCTTCGGCCTGGTCATGGCGGCGTCCTTTCTCGCCGGCGCCGCCGGCGCGGCGCTCGCACCCACCGCCCGCCGGCTAGCCCGAGGCTCCCTTCCCTGGGCCGTCACCGGCCTGACGGCACTGTCCGGGCTGGCCGTGTCCGGCGTCGCTGCCGTCGACACGGTGCTGCTGGCCGCGGCGGCGTACTGCTGCTTCTACCTCGCGAACGCCGCTGCCTGGCCGCTGCTGCACGCTGTCCTGCACGCCCGGGTCGGTGCCGACCAGCGGGCCAGCGTGCTGTCCGCATCCTCGCTCGCGCTCATGCTCGGCGGCGCGACCTCCAGCCTGATGAACCCCCGGCTGGTCGAGGCCGGAGGGCGGCCGGCAGCGTACCTGCTGATCGGGGCCGCAACAGTCGGTGCGGGCCTGCTCGCGCTGCGGCTGCCTCTGTCAGGGTATGAGAAAGCCCTGCTCCACCAGCCGCTGCACGACCGGGACCACCTGCTCGGCGGCCTCGTCCTCGCCGATCCCCGCGCTGGCGGCGAGCACGGCGAGCAGCTCTCCGAGCCGGCGGGTCCCGTCACAACCGGCGAGCAGCGTCGCGCCGTAGACGTCGACTCCACCTGACCAGCGCAGGCCGCTGCCCTGCCGGAGCAGCTGCGCCTGAACCTGCCAGCCCTGCTCGGTGCGCTCCGCGACGGAGTGGAGGCGTACGTCGTCGCGCAGCCGCCAGGCGGTCGCGAGCACCCCACGGTCCAGCGCGTCCTGACCGGCGAAGAACGCCGGCACCTGCTCCCCCCACGCCGGGGCGACCTGCTGCGGGACCTCGTCGACGCCCACCCGGCCACCGCCGTCGCGGCGCTTGCGCAGGGCCAGGATCCCAAAGGCCACGGCCTCGACGCGGCGCTCGGCGAACCAGTCCAGCCACCCGCCGTACGCCTGCTCGAAGCCGGCCGGCTCCCCGGTGTCCCGCAGCCAGGCCGTGACGTAGTCCTGCGGTGCGGCCAGCTCCCGCTGGACCACCCAGCCGTCGACGTCCGGGCCGAACCAGGAGCGCACCCGGTCGTCGCCGTCCTCGCCCTCGACGTGCAGCCAGTTGGCGAGCAGCACGGCCGTACCGCCCTCGACCAGGACCGAAGGCAACCCGGCCACGAGCCGGCGGCACAGCCCGTCGCCGTCCGGACCGGCGTCGCGGTAGGTGTGGCGCACCCCGCCGTCCCCGCCGGGAGCGCCGAGCACGAACGGCGGGTTGCTGACCACCAGGTCGAACAGCTCGCCGGCGACCGGCTCGAGCAGGTCGCCGGTGCGGACGTCCAGGTGGACCCCGTTGAGCGCCGCGGCGAGCCGGGTGTAGCCGGCCGCCCTGGGGTTCACGTCGGTGGCAACGACGGTGCTGCTGTGGCTGACGGCCAGCAGCGCCTGGACGCCGCATCCGGTGCCGAGGTCGAGCGTGCGTCCTACGGGCGTACGGGGGGTGGCCGCCGCGAGAGTGCGGCTCGCCGCGCCGAGCCCGAGGACCTGGTCGGGCTGCGCGGCGTCCCCCGCCGCGCGGCTCGGGTCATGGGCGATCCGCACCTCGATCCCGTCGTGCAGCACTGATTCAAGCCGGACCGGAGCGGCCACGCCGTAGCCGTCCGGTCGCAGCCAGGTCTCGGGGACGCCAGCCCGCCGGGACGCCGACAACGACACAGGGACGCCCAGCACGAACAGCCTGGCGAGCGTCTCGAGCGGCGAGCCGCCGCCGGTCCGGCGCAGCAGCGGCGCCAGTTCGCCGCGATCGAGGTGCCCGCGGGCCGTTCCGCCGAGCAGCTCGTCCAGCGCCGGCGCCGACCAGCCGGCGGCGGTCAGCGCATCGGCGAGGCGCGGCGCGTCGGCGCACAGCAGGTCCGGGTCGGGAGGGATCACGCGGCAGGGGTCCTCTCCGAAGGCGCCGAGAACGGCTCGAGGGGCCGTGCTCCGCCGAAGCAGAGCACGACCCCTCGAGGACGTGCCGGTCTATCAGCCGATCAGGTCACCGCGACGACGGCGCAGGGCCATCGTGAGCAGCAGCACGGCCACGCCGAGCAGCGGCACGGTGGTTTCCAGGCCGGTCTCGGGAAGCTGCCGACCCGCACCCCGGTCAGCCTGGCCACCCCGGTCCGCCTGGTCACCCTGGACCGCTGGCGCCGGGCCTGCCGTTGGCGGCGGGGTGGGGGCCGTGGTCGCCGCGGCCGGGACGGTCACACCAGCGGTCGGTGGGCTGACGAAGTTGCCCTGCTGGCTGCAACGAATCTCCGTCACGTTGAAGTACGTCCCCGGTCCGGTGTTCTCCCTGACCCGGACGGTGAACGTCTGCGTGGCGGTTTGTCCGGGGGCGATCTCCACATTGGTCGGTTCGAGGGTGACGTCCGTGCCACCGTCGCCCTCCCGCTGCGTCAGCTCGGCGTCCGTGCCGAAGTCGCCTGACGTGGAGACGAACTCGAACACCGGGTTGAGGTGGTCGATGGCCTCCAGGACGTCGCAGGATTCCGCACCGTTGTTCTGGAACCTCGCGGTGTAGGTCACCGTCTCGCCGGGGTTGGCGCTGGTCGGTGTGACGTCCTTCGTGAGGTTGAACTCAGCGTTGCCCCCCTCCGGAGGCGTGACGCTGCCGGCGGGGCAACCGGTCACCCCGGCAACGGCGTGGCTGATGAAGACGTCACCACGGAGCAGGTCGCTGGCGAAGATGATGTGCACGCCGTTGACGACGACCGTGCCGCCGCTGCCGTCCTCGTTGAGATCGAAGGTCTGCTCGTTGAGGATCACCGTGGCGATCTCGGGGATGTCGATCCGCGTGTTGGGCGGTACCTCACCGTTCTCGAGGTTGACGACTTCCTGGCCGTTCACCAGCAGGTTGACGAACTCGGTGGTCGCCTCCAGCCTGCCGCACGTGGCCGCAGCCTGCGCGTCGATGACCTCAGCGGTGAGCAGGGACGTCCCCGGCGTAGCCCCAGGGAGGACTGGGAGCTGGACGCCTTCTGTGGCCGTCAGCACTGTGGCGCCCTCGGTGATCGCCTGTGCCATGGCGGCCGGCAGCGTGCAGTCGGTCGCGGCGCGGGTCGCGAGCGTGTCGGACGTCGCGATCGAGCCGTCGTCGGGCACCGAGACGTCGAGAACCTGGTCCTGAGCCACGCTGCCGGTCCCCGGCGGGCAGGTGGACGTGCTCCGGGAGAGCTCGTCGGTCTCGACGGGGACCGCCAGCTCCGTGCCGGAAAGGGCGGTCACATCGACGAGGAGCCCGAAGGCGTCGGCGAAAGCCCCCTTCTGGTCGGCTGTCTG
>JAHWJP010000047.1 GCA_019348355.1 Actinomycetota bacterium | reverse complement strand
TGCACAAGCGCACGGTGATGGACCTCGACGAGTGGCCCTATCCCAAGCAGCCGCTGGTGCCGCTCGCCGAGACGGTGCACGAGCGGATGAGCGTCGAGATCTTCCGCGGCTGCACCCGCGGCTGCCGCTTCTGCCAGGCCGGGATGATCACCCGCCCGGTCCGCGAGCGCTCGATCACCGGCATCGGTGAGATGGTCGAGACCGGGCTGAAGGCGAGCGGGTACGAGGAGGTCGGCCTGCTGTCGCTGTCCAGCGCCGATCACTCCGAGATCGGCGCGATCACGAAGGGCCTCGCCGACCGCTACGAGGGCACGCAGACCAGCCTGTCATTGCCGAGCACCCGGGTCGACGCGTTCAACATCGACCTGGCCCAGGAGCTGCAGCGAAACGGCCGGCGCTCGGGCCTGACCTTTGCCCCCGAGGGCGGCAGCGAGCGCCTGCGCAAGGTGATCAACAAGATGGTCAGCAAGGACGACCTGGTGACGACAGTCACCACGGCGTACGGCGCCGGCTGGCGCCAGGTGAAGCTCTACTTCATGGTCGGCCTGCCGACCGAGACCGACGAGGACGTCCTCGAGATCGCGGCAATGGCAAGGGATGTCATCCGGGCCGGCCGGCAGGTCACCGGCACCCGCGACGTGCGCTGCACGGTCAGCATCGGCGGCTTCGTGCCCAAGGCCCACACGCCGTTCCAGTGGGCGGGCCAGCTCGACGCCGGGACGACCGACCGCCGGCTGAAGCTGCTCCGCGACGCCATCAATGCCGACCGGAGCACCGCCAAGGCCATCGGCTACCGCTACCACGACGGCAAGCCCGGCATCATCGAAGGGCTGCTGTCCCGCGGCGACCGTCGGGTGGGCCGGGTGCTGGAGCGGGTCTGGCGCGAGGGCGGCAGGTTCGACGGCTGGAGCGAGCACTTCAGCTACGACCGGTGGGCGAGCGCCGCGGCCGGCGAGCTGGCCGCGTACGGCCTGGATCTGGCCTGGTTCACCACCCGCGAACGGCTGGAGACCGAGGTCCTGCCCTGGGACCACCTGGACTCCGGGCTGGACAAGCAGTGGCTCTGGTCGGACTGGCAGGACGCGCTCGCCGAGCAGGACCTGGACGACTGCCGCTGGATCCCGTGCTTCGACTGCGGCGTGTGCCCCGAGATGGGCACCGAGATCCAGATCGGCCCGACCGGCAAGACGCTGCTGCCGCTCGCGGTCGTGTCGCGTCCGGTCACCGCCTAGGTGGCCCGCCAGCCGACCGGTCCGCCACCGCCGCTCGCGGTGCAGAAGCTGCGGCTGCGCTACGCCAAGCGCGGCCGGCTGCGCTTCACCAGCCACCGCGACATCGCCCGGGCCTTCGAGCGGGCGCTGCGCCGGGCGCAGGTCCCGATGGCCTACTCCGCCGGGTTCTCGCCGCACCCGAAGATCAGCTGGGTGGGTGCGGCGCCGACCGGCGTCGCGTCCGAGGCGGAGTATGTCGAGATCAGCGTCGTCGAGCGGGTCGACCCCGAGGAGCTCCGACGGGCGCTCGACGAGAGTCTGCCGGCCGGCATCGACATCGTCGAGGTGGTGGAGGCGGTGCCCGCCGGCGAGCCCGGCGCGGGGTCGCTGCCCGACCGGATCGAGGCCTCCCGCTGGGGCATCCGGCTCCCCCAGGTGCCGGTCGAGGTGGCTTCGCTTGCGGTCGCTGCCTTCATGGCCGCGCAGAACCTGCCGGTGGAACGGCTCATGAAAGATGGCATCCGCACGCTGGACGCGCGGGCCCCGGTGATCTCCATGAGCGCGTCCGGAGACGGTGGGTGTGCGACACTCTGGGTGGTCGTACGGCACGTGACGCCTGCTGTCCGACCCGACGACGTCCTCTCCGGACTCCGGTCCGTGGCCGACCTCGTACCGCCGGTGCCTTCCGAGGCAACCCGGTACGCGCAGGGGCCGCTCACCGAGCTCGGCGAGGTCGACGACCCGCTCGCACCCGACCGGTTGGCGATGACCACGGCTGGGGTAACGCTCGCGGTCGCCGATCTCGAGGCTGTCGCCGGCGGCTGACCTTCGGGTCTGCCGCACTTCGAGACTTTGCCCGGCGTCGGCCAAACCGGCCGGACCGGCTCGACCCCACCCGGGTCGGCGCGCCGCGTCACGCGCCGACCGGACCGGAGAACACGGTGCTCGACGAGCCCACCGACAACACCAGCACCACGACCGAACCCGAGACGGCCGAGATCGACACCCCCAAGCCGGTACGCCGCCGCCGCGCCACCAAGGCCGTCTCGGCCGCGGCGGACGCCGGCGACGAGCGCGAGCGCGACGAGAGCGCGCGCGACGAGAGCGCGCCCGGCGACGAGCCGACGGCGGCACCCGTCAAGCGGGTCCGCAAGGCCCCAGCCAAGAAGGCCGTCGCGGCCGGCGACCCGGTCAAGAAGGCGGCCCCCCGCAAGCGGACGGCCAAGGTGGCCGCAGCGGAGGTCGGATCGACCCCGGCCGAGCAGCTCCCGCTGACCGAGGAAGAGCTCGAGGCGCAGGCCGCACTCGCCGCCGCCGGCGAGCCCGTCGTCACGCCGGTAGAGGACGACCCGGTGGTCCAGGAGAACCTGGCCGACGACGTCACCACCGACGCCGTCTCACCCGCCACGCCGGCGAAGCGGACCCGGACCCGACGTCCGGCCGTGGTCGCCTTCCAGGCCCCGGAGCCCGCGGGCGCAGGCGCGCCCGACGACACCGACGACGACGCCACTGCTCCGCGCCGCCGGCGCCGCGCCGGCACCGCCGGCGCGGGTGCTCCCGGCGCGCTGGAGCTGATCGAGCCGGTCACCTCGACCGCGCCGTTCGACGCCCCGACTACGCCTGCCTCCGAGGCGCCGGCCCCCGACGTGGACGCCGATGACGACGAGGACGGTGACCGGCCGCGCCGCCGCCGCCGCGGTCGTCGTGGTCGCGGCCCGCGCCGCGAGGACGACACCGACACCGAGACCGGCTCAGCGGACGAGATGGTGCCCGACGTCGCGTCTGCGGTCGAGACCCCTGCGAGCGATACCGCCGGCGATGACGACGACGAAGAGGCCGGCACCCGCCGGCGTCGGCGCCGCCGCCGTAGCGGCAGCGGCTCCGGCGACGGCTCGGACGCCGGGACCGACGACGCGCCGGCAACTGCCCGCGAGCCCCGCGAGCCCCGCGAGCCGCGTGCCCCCCGCAGCCGCGGCGGTGGCGGCGGCGGGACGGCGGCCGACGAGGACGGCGTGCGCGGCATCACCGGCTCGACCCGGATGGCAGCGAAGCGGGTACGCCGCCAGGAGGGCCGCGACTCCGGTCGCACCCGCAAGCCGATCCTGTCCGAGGCCGAGTTCCTTGCCCGCCGCGAGGCGGTCGAGCGCACGATGGTCGTGCGCCAGCGCGGCGATCGCACCCAGATCGCCGTGCTCGAGGACGGCGTACTGGTCGAGCATTACGTCACCCGGGCCAGCGCCCAGTCGTACGCCGGAAATGTCTATCTCGGCCGGGTCCAGAATGTCCTGCCCTCGATGGAGGCGGCGTTCGTCGACATCGGCAAGAGCAGGAACGCCGTGCTGTACGCCGGTGAGGTCAACTACAACGCCTCCGCCGGCGGTCGCTCGCGCAGCATCGAGTCGGTGCTGAAGTCCGGCCAGGAAGTCCTGGTCCAGGTCAGCAAGGACCCGATCGGCCACAAGGGCGCCCGCCTGACCGGTCAGGTGAGCCTGCCGGGCCGCTACCTGGTCTACGTGCCCGAGGGCACGATGACCGGCATCAGCCGCAAGCTGCCCGAGACCGAGCGCAACAGACTCAAGTCGATCCTGAAGAAGCTCGTGCCGGACGAGGCCGGCGTCATCATCCGGACCGCCGCCGAGGGCGCCTCCGAGGAGGAGATCGCCGGCGACGTACGCCGCCTGCAGGCGCAGTGGGAGGTGCTTCAGAACAAGGCAGCTCAGGGTGGCGCTCCTGTCCTGCTGCACGCCGAGCCCGACCTGGTCGTCCGGGTCGTCCGTGACGTGTTCAACGAGGACTTCACCAAGCTGATCGTCTCGGGCGACAGTGAGTGGGACACGATTCAGTCGTACGTGGAGTTCGTCGCCCCCGACCTCGCGCCCCGACTGTCCCGGCACACCTCCGAGAAGGACGTGTTCGCCGAGCACCGCGTCGACGAGCAGCTGCTCAAGGCGCTGGACCGCAAGGTCTACCTGCCGTCCGGCGGCTCGCTGGTCATCGACCGCACCGAGGCGATGGTCGTCATCGACGTCAACACCGGCAAGTTCGTCGGCAAGGGCGGCAACCTCGAGGAGACGGTCACCCGCAACAACCTCGAGGCGGCCGAGGAGATCGCCCGCCAGCTGCGGCTGCGCGACCTCGGCGGGATCATCGTCGTCGACTTCATCGACATGGTGCTCGAGAGCAACCGCGACCTCGTCGTGCGCCGCCTCGTCGAGTGCCTCGGCCGGGACCGCACCAAGCACCAGGTTGCTGAGGTCACCTCGCTCGGCCTGGTCCAGATGACCCGCAAGCGGGTCGGCCAGGGTCTGCTCGAGTCGTTCAGCGAGCCGTGCGAGTCGTGCAACGGGCGCGGTGTGCACGTCCACAGCGAGCCGGTGGACGAGCGCCGCGGGGGCGGCGGAGGTGGTGGTGGCGACGAGCCGCGTCGTGACCGCTCGCCGGCGCCGCGCATCGCCAAGCCGCTGCCGCCCGACGCGCCCAAGCCGGGCGCGGCCATCGCCGCCGCCCGGGCCGGCGCGCCGGCGACGGCCGAGCCGCTGGTCGAGGCCGTCGTCGACGCGATGGTCGACGCAATGGTCGACACGGTGGCTGATGCAGTAGCCGAGGTGGTGGCGGCCGACGACGCCGGGGTGGTCGCCGACGACGCCGGGGTGGTCGCCGACGACGCCGGGCGAGACACCGCCCTCGGACCGAAGCGCCGCCGTCGCAGCGGCCGGGGAGCCGGCGCCGCGACCGTGCCGGCAAGCGAGGAGCTGGCCGAGCTGCTGGCACCCGACGCGGACGTGGAGCCGGCGCAGAGCGAGGCCGTCTTCGTCGAGTCGGCCATCGCCGAGGCCGAGCCGCTCGAAGACAGCGCTGCAGCAGAATCGACCGCGTCCCTGCTCGAGCTGGCCGACCGGCCCGCGGCGCAGGAGAACCTCCCGGTCCTGCCGCCGGCCGAGCCGGAATCGCAGGAGCCAGCTGCGCCTCGCCGCCGCCGCCGTGCCACGAGCCGTCCGGCCGGCGCCCCGCTCGGGTAGCGCCGTTGCCGGCGCCTCGATGGCCGGGCTCGCTCGGCGTGTCGTGCCGCGGCGGGTCACCGGCCCGCCCGTTGAAGATCATCCGCAGGTTCGCCGTCCTAGGCGTGGTGGGGGTGGCGGTGAGGACGGCGATCCTGCGGATGATCAACCGGGTTGTGACCGTGGCCCAGGCCGGACCGCGGCCCGCCTCGAGCGCGCTTCGCCGGCCGCCTCGCGCGTCCGGTAGTCTGGCCCCCTGGTGCGCGTCGACGCGCCCGTTCTGCTGCGCCCCCGAGCGCCGCACCCCGAAAGCCCGATCAAGGAGCGTCTCGTGTACGCCATCGTCAAGACCGGCGGCAAGCAGTACAAGGTGGCCGTCGGTGACGTCGTCGAGGTCGAGAAAGTCCTCGGCGGTCCCGGTGACCCGGTGGCGCTGCCCGTGCTACTCGTCGTCGACGGCGCCGACGTCACGTCCTCGGCTGATGCGCTCGCCGGTGTCACCGTGAGCGGCGAGGTCGTCGCGCACACCAAGGGCCCCAAGATCTCGATCATGAAATACAAGAACAAGACCGGTTACAAGCGTCGCCTCGGTCACCGCCAGCGGCTGACCCGGGTCCGCGTCACCGCCATCGAGACCGGCGTCGCCGCCGGCTCCGCCACGTAAGGGCTAGAGACACAGAGAGGCCAGCCAAATGGCTCACAAGAAGGGCGCGAGCTCCTCGCGCAACGGGCGCGACTCCAACGCGCAGTTCCTCGGCGTCAAGCGCTTCGGCGGCCAGGTCGTCAAGGCCGGCGAGATTCTCGTGCGCCAGCGCGGCACCCACTTCCACCCGGGCGACGGCGTCGGCCGGGGCAGCGACGACACTCTGTTCGCGCTGGAGCCGGGTGCGGTCACCTTCGGCAAGAAGCGCGGACGCAAGACCGTCAACATCGTCCAGGTCGGCTGACCGACCTCGCCCGAACACGAGATCACCGAGCGACGAGGGCGGGCCGGCTTGCCGGACCGCCCTCGCTGCTGTTCCGGCACAGGAAGGGACATCCCCGATGGCCACCTTCGTCGACCGCGCCGTGCTGCACGTCGCTGCCGGCGACGGCGGCCACGGCTGCAGCAGCGTCCGGCGCGAGAAGTTCAAGCCGCTGGGCGGCCCGGACGGGGCGGACGGGGGTCACGGCGGTGACGTGATCCTCGTCGTCCGCAGCAACACCACGACACTGCTGGACTACCACTATCACCCGCACCAGAAGGCCACGAGCGGCAAGCAGGGCGCCGGCTCGATGCGCACCGGCGCCGCGGGCGCCGACGTCATCGTCCCCGTTCCGAACGGCACCGTCGTGTACGACGCGGACGGTCATCAGCTCGCCGACCTCATCGGCGAGGGGGCGACCTACATCGCCGCCCGGGGAGGCCGCGGCGGGCTGGGCAACGCGAGCCTTGCCAGCGTCAAGCGCAAGGCACCGGGCTTCGCGTTGCTGGGGGAGCCCGGCCAGTCGCGCGACCTCGTTCTCGAGCTCAAGAGCGTCGCCGACGTCGCGCTGGTGGGGTTCCCGAGCGCCGGCAAGTCGAGCCTGATCGCCGCGCTGTCCGCGGCCCGGCCGAAGATTGCCGACTACCCGTTCACGACGCTGGTGCCCAACCTCGGCGTGGTCGAGGCGGGCGGCGTGACCTTCACCGTCGCCGACGTGCCGGGCCTGATCCCGGGCGCGAGCCAGGGCAAGGGGCTGGGCCTCGAGTTCCTGCGCCATGTGGAGCGCTGCGCCGTACTCGTCCATGTCCTCGACTGCGCCACGCTCGAACCCGGCCGCGACCCGCTAACCGACCTCGACGTGCTCGAGCAGGAGCTCTCGCTCTACAAGGACGACGTCGCCCAGCTCACCCAGCGACCGCGGCTGGTGGTGCTCAACAAGATCGACGTCCCCGAGGCGCGTGAGCTGGCCGACCTGGTGCAGCCCGAGCTGGAAGCCCGGGGACTGGAGGTGTTCGCGCTGTCGGCCGCGACCCGCGAGGGCCTGCAGCCGCTGCTCTACGCGATGGCGAAGGTCGTCGCTGCGGACCGGGCGGCAAAGCCGGTCGAGCAGGCCGCGCGCATCGTGCTGCGTCCGCGCGCCGTCGACGACCTCGGCTTCACGGTCACCCCTGACGACGAGGGCTTCCGGGTGCGCGGTGACAAGCCCGAGCGCTGGGTGCTGCAGACCGACTTCGGCAACGACGAGGCCGTCGGCTATCTGGCCGACCGGCTGGCCCGGCTGGGCGTGGAGAAGGCGCTTGCCGAGGCGGGAGCCGAGCCCGGCACCACGGTGTCGATCGGGGACGTCGCGTTCGAGTGGCAGCCGACCGACCTCGAGGTCTTCGCCTCCGGGCTGCGCGGCCAGGACGTACGCCTGGCGCAGGTCGACCGCACCAACGCCGACGAGCGCCGGCTGCAGAAGGACCTGCGCCGGGCCGAGCGGATGGGGCTGGACAAGAAGGCGCTCACGCAGGCCCTCGAAGCTGAAGCACGCAAGCATGGCGCCGAGTGACCCGCGAGGCGATCGCCACCGCTCAGCGGCTGGTCGTCAAGGTCGGCTCGTCCTCGCTCACCACCGCCGCCGGGGGTCTTGACCCGGCGCGGCTCGATGCCCTCGTCGATGCGCTCGCCGCCCGTACCGGCTCGCTGGTGCTGGTGTCCTCCGGCGCCATCGCCGCCGGGCTCGCGCCGCTCGGGCTGGCCCGCCGGCCGCGCGACCTCGCCACCCAGCAGGCCGCCGCCTCGGTCGGCCAGATGCTGCTCGTGCAGCGCTACGCCACGGCTTTCGCGCGGCACGGCCGCACCGTCGGGCAGGTCCTGCTGACCGACGACGACGTCGTACGCCGCTCGCACTACCGCAACGCGCAGACCACGCTGGACCGGCTGCTCGCGCTGTCGGTGGTACCGGTGGTGAATGAGAACGACGCGGTCGCGACCGAGGAGATCCGCTTCGGCGACAACGACCGGCTCGCTGCGCTCGTCGCCCACATCGTCCGCGCCGACGCGCTGCTGCTGCTGTCGGACGTCGACGGGCTGTACGACGGCGATCCGCGCTCGCCGGGGGCGCGGCTCGTCGCGCAGGTGGATGGTCCGCAGGACCTCGCGGCGGTACGCATCGGTGGGGCGGGCGACGCCGGGCTCGGCCGTGGCGGCATGGCCAGCAAGGTCGAGGCGGCGGCGCTCGCGACCGGCGCCGGGGTGCCGGTCCTGCTGGCTGCGACGGTGGATGTCGCCGCTGCGCTGCGGGGGGAGGGCGGCACCCTTTTCGCAGCGACCCGGGCCCGCCCCCGCGGCCGGCTGCTGTGGCTCGCGCACGCCTCCACCCCCCGTGGCCGGCTGGTGCTCGACGACGGGGCGGTCGCCGCCGTGTGCGGGCGCCGCAAGTCGCTGCTGCCCGCGGGTGTCACCGCTGTGGAGGGCGAGTTCGCCGCCGGTGACCCGGTCGAGCTGGTCGGTCCGGACGGGATCGCCGTCGCGCGCGGGCTGGTCGCCTACGACGCCGCGGAGCTGCCGGCGCTGCTCGGCCGCTCGACCCGTGAGCTCGGGCTGCGTGAGGTCGTGCACCGCGATGACCTCGTTCTCCTCTGAACCGAAGGGTGGCGTGGCGCCGTACTCTCGTCGGCATGAACGAGGTGATCGAGGTCGCGACCCGCGCCCGGGCGGCGGCGGCACGGCTCGCCCCGCTGCCCCGAAAGGCCAAGGACGCGGCGCTGCACGCGATGGCCGACGCCCTGGTCGAGCACGCGGACCGGGTGCTGGCCGCCAACGAGCAGGATGTGACGGCCGGGCGTGAGGCCGGGACCAGCGAGGCACTGCTGGATCGCCTCGCGCTGACTCCCGCCCGCATCGAGGCGATGGCCGAGGGCCTGCGGCACGTCGCGACCCTGCCCGATCCGGTCGGCGAGATCGTACGAGGAAGCAGCCTGCCGAACGGGCTCGAGCTCCGGCAGGTGCGCGTCCCCCTCGGGGTCGTCGGCATCGTCTACGAGGCGCGGCCCAACGTCACGGCGGATGCGGCCGGGTTGTGCCTCAAGAGCGGAAACGCGGTGCTGCTGCGGGGGAGCGCGAGCGCGTACCGCTCGAACTCAGCCCTCGTCGACGTGCTGGCCGCGGCGGCCACGGCGGCGGGGATGCCGCCCGACAGCATCTCGCTGGTGCCCGGCACCGACCGCACCAGCGTCCAGCAGCTCATGCGGGCGCGCGGGCTCGTGGACGTGCTCATCCCGCGCGGCGGAGCCGGTCTGATCGCCGCCGTTGTCAGCGAGTCGCAGGTGCCGGTCATCGAGACCGGCGTCGGGAACTGCACCGTCTACGTCGACGCCAGCGCCGATCTCGACATGGCGGTCGCGATCATCGTGGACGCCAAGACCACCCGCCCGTCGGTGTGCAACGCGGCCGAGACGCTGCTCGTGCACGCCGACATCGCGGCGGACTTCATGCCGCTCGCGGTGAAAGCCCTTCGCGACAAGGGTGTCACGCTGCACGCGGATGCCTGCGCGGCGGTCTACGACGAGTTCGCGCTGGCGGCGGACGAGGAGGACTGGGCGGCGGAGTACCTCTCGCTCGACCTCGCCGTGGGCGTCGTCGACTCCCTCGACGACGCCGTCGCCCACATCCGCACCTGGGGCAGCGGGCACACCGAGGCGATCGTGACCCGTGACGTCGAGGCGTCGCGGCGCTTCGTCCGGAGCCTGGACAGCGCGGCCGTGATGGTCAACGCGAGCACCCGGTTCACCGACGGCTCGGAGTTCGGGTTCGGCGCCGAGATCGGCATCTCGACCCAGAAGCTGCACGCCCGCGGACCGATGGGCCTGCCGGAGCTGACGAGCACGACCTACGTCGTGCACGGCGACGGGCACGTACGCGGGTAGCGCCGTTGTTGAGGTGCGCGCGGTGCGGACTGGCAGAATGCCATTCGGTTCGGGTCAAGGTCGGTCCACGTGTCAGGAGTGCCCGTTGCTGCAACCTCAGTTCGGCTCCACCGCCGACGTCGCCGAACGGCTGTCGGCGGCCGGCTACCTTCCCGACGACGCGATCGCGACCACGGTCTTCCTCGCCGACCGGCTCGGCAAGCCGCTGCTCGTCGAGGGGCCAGCGGGGGTAGGCAAGACCGAGCTGGCCAAGGCGGTCGCGCAGGCCACCGGCTCGGAGCTGATCCGGCTGCAGTGCTACGAGGGCCTGGACGAGGCGCGGGCGCTGTACGAGTGGAACTACAAGAAGCAACTGCTGCGCATCCAGGCTCACGGGATGAATCCCGCTGCAGCCGAAGGTGATTGGCACGACCTTCATGACGATATCTTCGCCGAGGAGTTCCTGCTGTCCCGGCCGCTGCTCAGTGCGATCCGCCAGACCGGGCCGACCGTCCTGCTCATCGACGAGACCGACAAGGCCGACGTCGAGGTGGAGGGCCTGCTGCTCGAGGTGCTGTCGGACTTCCAGATCACCATCCCCGAGTTGGGCACCATCGTCGCGACCCGCCGGCCGCTGGTGGTTCTGACCTCCAACGCGACCCGTGAGCTGTCCGAGGCGCTGAAGCGGCGCTGCCTCTACCTGCACCTGGACTACCCGAGCGCCGAGCGGGAGAAGGCGATCGTGCTGTCGCGGGTCCCGGAGATCGCCGAGCAGCTGGCCGACCAGCTCGTCCGTACCGTCCGCGTCCTGCGGGCGATGGAGCTGAAGAAGTCACCGTCGATCTCGGAGTCGATCGACTGGGCCCGGACACTGCTGGCGCTGGGGCTGGACACCCTGGACGAGCAGGCGGTACGCACCACCCTCGGCGTGGTGCTCAAGCACGCCAGCGACCACGAGCGGGCCGGCGCCCAGCTGAAGCTCAACTGACCGTGGCGAGCGGCGGGCTGATCGAGCGGGAGGTCGGCTTCTTCCACGCTCTGCGCGAGGCCGGCGTGAGCATCTCGCTGGCCGAGGTCCTCGACGCCACCAGGGCGCTCGGTGTCATCGACCTGCTCGACCGGGAGAGCCTGCGGGCCGCCTACGCCGCGACGACGCTCAAGCGGCCCGCGCACCGCCCGGCCTTCGACACGCTGTTCGACCTGTGGTTCCCGCCGGTCACCGGCGAGCCCGCGGGCAGTTCGGCTCTGGTCGAGCCCGACTCCGAGGGTGAGCCGGGGGAGGGCCTCGAGAACGCCGGGCGGCCGGATCTCGACGCGCTCCGCGACGCGCTGCGGCGGCTGCTGCTCGACGGCGACGAGCAGGCGCTGCGGCGCTTCGCCCGGGAGACCGTGCGCGACCTCGGCCGCGCCGACACCGCACCCGGCCGGCAGGCGTGGTTCTCCTACCGGGTGCTGCGCGGCCTGTCGCCCGCGACGCTGACCGCCTCCCTGCTCGACGCGATGCTGGCCGGGCAGCAGCGCGGCGGTCTGGCCGAGAAGGTCGCGCGGCAGACGGTCACCGACCGGATCCGCGCGTTCCAGGAGATGGTCGAGTCCGAGGTGCGGCGCCGGCTCGCCGAGGACCGCGGTCCCGAGCAGCTGGGCAAGACCGCCGTGCAGCCGCTCGCCGAGCAGGTCGACTTCCTGCGGGCCAGCCGGGACGACATGGCCGAGCTGCGCCGCCAGGTGTTCCCGCTCGCCCGGCGCCTCGCCACCCGGCTGACCGCGAGGCGCCGCCTCGGGCGGTCCGGGCGGCTCGATTTCCGGCGTACCGTCCGTGCCTCACTCGCCACCGGCGGTGTCCCGCTGGTCACCCACCACCGACCGCACAAGCCGCACAAGCCGGAGCTGACGGTGCTGTGCGACGTGTCCGGGTCGGTCGCCGGTTTCGCGCACTTCACGCTGACGCTGGCGTACGCGCTGTCCGAGCAGTTCACCAAGGTGCGCGCCTTCGCCTTCATCGACACCTGCGACGAGGTGTCCCGGTTCTTCACCCCGGGCGGCGACGTCGCGACCGCGCTGGCGCGGATGTCGGCCGAGGCGAACCTTGTCTGGTACGACGGGCACAGCGACTACGGCCACTCGATCCGGGAGTTCGCCGCGTCCTACCCCGACGCCGTCGGCCCCCGCACCTCGCTGCTGATCCTCGGAGACGCGCGAAACAACTACCGGGCGACCGAGGTTGCCGTCCTGCGCTCGCTGGTCGCGAAGGCGCGCCACGCGTACTGGCTGAACCCCGAGCCGCAGGCGTACTGGGGGTCGGGCGACAGCGCCACCGCGGCCTACGCCGAGGCCATCGAGATGGTCGAGGTGCGCAACGCAGTGCAGCTGGAGGCGTTCGTCCAGCGGCTGCTGCCGAGCTGAGCCCGACTAGGCTCCCGCGGCGTGGGGCGGCGCATCGGTGTCATGGGCGGGACGTTCGATCCCGTGCACCACGGCCACCTGTCTGCAGCCAGCGAGGTGGCGACCCGCTTCTCGCTCGATGAGGTCGTGTTCGTGCCGACCGGCACGCCGTGGCAGAAGGCTGAGCGGCTGGTCAGCCCCGCCGAGGACCGCTACCTCATGACGGTCGTCGCGACGGCGAGCAACCCGCGCTTCTCGGTCAGCCGGATCGACGTGGACCGGCCCGGCTCCACCTACACCGTCGACACCCTGCGGGGGCTGCAGGCGGAGTACGGCGACGCCGAGCTGTTCTTCATCACCGGCTCCGACGCGCTCGCCCAAATCCTCGGCTGGCGCGCGGCCGACGACCTGTTCGGGCTGGCCCACTTTGTCGGCGTGAGCCGCCCGGGCTACGCGCCGGCCGACCTGACCGGACTGCCCGCCGGGGCGGTGACCCTGCTCGAGGTGCCGGCGCTCGCGATCTCCTCGAGCGACTGCCGAGCTCGGGTCGGGCGCGGGGACCCGCTGTGGTACCTCGTGCCGGACGGCGTCGTGCAGTACATCAACAAGCGCCACCTCTACCGGGCGGGCACGGGATGACCTCGCTCTCGTCGAGGGCCGGTCGGCGGGCCGAGCAGCGCCGACAGCGGCGTCGCAGGCAGGTCCGCCGGATCGGCGCCCTGCTCGGGGTGCTCGCCCTGCTGGCCGGCGGTTTCGCGGTCTATCTCGCGGTCGACGCCCCGGCCCCCCCGCCGGCGCCACCGGCAGCGGCGGGCCGCACCCAGACCACCCTGCTGCTGCAGGTGGCCGGGGCGGACGGGACAGGCATCGCCAACGCGCTGCTGGGCCACGACCCGGGCCGGCCGGCCGGCGCGGTCCTGCTGCTGCCGCCGCAGGTGCTGGTCACCGTGCCCGGCTCGGGACCGGCATCACTCGGGTCGCTCGCCGCCTTGCCCCCGGACACCTCGCGCGCCGCGCTGTCAGACCTTGCCGGGGTGGTCGTCGACAGCAGCTGGACACTCACGACGCAGGCCTTGGCGGCGCTGGTGGACACCCTCGGTGGTGTCACGGTGGAGGTCGACGTCCCGGTCGTGGACGGCCCGACTGTGCTGATCCCGCCCGGTGCCCAGCGGCTCGCCGGCGCCCGGGCCGTGGCACTCCTGGGCTTCCTCGCTCCGGGCGAGCAGGAGCAGGCGCGCCTCGCCCGGATCCAGGACGTCCTCGATGCGCTGCTCGACGCGCTGCCCGGCACGCCCGCCGAGCTCACCCCGGTGCTGCAGGGCCTGGGCGAGGGGTCGGTCAGCAGCCTGGCGCCCCCGGGGCTGGCCGCCTTCCTGCTCGGTCTCGCCGAGGACGACGAGAACGCGCAGCTGCAGTACGACGTGCTGCCGATCGTGCCCATCGATCCCGGGGAGGGCGTCACCGCCTTCCGCGTCGACGCCGATCGGACGCGCGCGCTGATCGGGCGGCTGTTCGCCGACTCCGTGCCGCCGGGCGTGGGTGAGCCCGGCAACCGGGTGCTCGTGCTGAACGGGGTGGGCACCCCGGGGCTGGGGGAGGTCGTGCGCGGCAAGCTGGTCCCGGCCGGGTTCGTGTTCGTCGGCTCCCGCAACGCGCCGAGCTTCGGCGTCGCCACCACCCAGATCCTCGTCCCCGCTGCGACGGCTGAAGCACAGGCGCTGGGAGCGCGGGTCGCCGCGGCGATCGGCGTGCCCGCCACCAGCGTCGCCACCCAGGAGTTCGGCACGGTGGCCGACGTCGTCGTGCTGGTCGGGGCCGACTTCCGGCCATGACGCGCCTACGCTGCAAGCACCTGCGACCCCGAAGGACTCCGTGCCCGCCTCCGAACGCTCCGTCGAGCTGGGGCTGGCGGCTGCCCAGGCCGCCGCTGACAAGCTCGCCAGTGACGTCCTGCTGCTCGACGTGAGCGAGCAGCTCGTCATCACCGACGTCTTCCTGCTCGCCTCCGCCCCCAGCGACCGGCAGGTCAAGGCCGTCGTCGACGAGATCGAGGACCGGCTGCGCGAGCTCGGCGCCAAGCCGGTGCGCCGGGAGGGCGCGCAGGAGGCCCGCTGGGTGCTGCTCGACTTCGCCGACATCGTCGTGCACGTGCAGCACGAGGAGGAGCGCGTCTTCTACGCCCTCGAGCGGCTGTGGAAGGACTGCCCGGTCATCCCGTTCAGCGACCGGGACGTCGAGCGGGCAGTGGGCCGGCCCGCGTCTGGCTCGTCCTGAGCGGGTCCCGCCGCCTGGTCGTCCTCCGGCACGGCCGTACGGCGGACAACCTCGCCGGTGTCATCCAGGGTCAGCTCGACACCCCGTTGGACGACGTCGGTCGTACGCAGGCCGCGCGCGTCGTCGAGGTCCTCGCGGCGATGATGCCGGCGCTCGTGCTCACGAGTGACCTGGTGCGGGCGGGTGACACGGCCAAGGCGCTGGGTGCGGCGACCGGGCTCGTCCCGGTGCTGGACGCCCGGCTGCGCGAGCTGTCGCTGGGCACCTGGGAGGGGCTGACCTCGTCGCAGGCGCGGGACAGCCACCCCGAGGAGCATGCGATCTGGCGCAGCGGCGCCGACGTGCGGCGAGGCGGTGGCGAGACCCGTCGGGAGGCCGGTGAGCGGGCGGCGGCCTGCGTGCGCGAGCACCTGCCCTCGGTCGCGCCAGGCGGGCTGATCGTCGCCGTCACCCACGGCGGCACGGCGCGGGCAGCGCTCGGCGTCCTGCTGGACCTGCCCGACGCGTGCTGGGTGCGGCTCGTCGCGCTCGGCAACGCCTGCTGGTCGGTGCTCGTCGAGGCCGACCTCGGCTGGCGGCTCGAGCAGCACAATGTGGGCTTCACGGCGGGTGACCTGTCCATCGAGCCGGGGCGGTAGGGCCTCGCGCGCGGCCCGGCCCGGGCGTTGACCCCTGTAGAGTTGCGCACCGCACGACCGCGGGGCTGTGGCGCAGCTGGTAGCGCACCACACTGGCAGTGTGGGGGTCAGGGGTTCGAGTCCCCTCAGCTCCACCCGCAGGCACGGGCCGCTGACCTGGGGAGACAGGTCGGCGGCCTCGCTGCGTCCGATGTGACGACGGTGCTCGTGCGCCCCGCGCCCCACCTTCGGCGGCACGGCGTTGACTCTCTGAAGCACGGGACCTGAGGTGATGAGAATCAGCCCCACTCCGGCTCGCCGACATGACCGCGGTCACCAGGCGTGCCGCGGAATTCGGCCTGGCAGAGCTAGCCCGGGGCCGACAGCGACCCGGCTCCACTCTCTCGCCTCGCCTCTCGTGGTGCAGGACGGCACATGGAGGTGATCGGATGCCGCGCCTGCCGGTCCCTACTGGCTATCGGGACGGCCAGGCTGAGTCACCAAGCAAGAGGCCTGAGCCCGTTCAGGTCCGGGCATCGTCCACGGCGAAGGTTGCGGCTAGGTCGTCCAGGACCAGGTGGGCGCCTTGGACCGAGACCGAGGTCATCCAGATCTCGTCGGCGACGTCCTTGACGTTGCCGGCCTGAACGGCCTCGAGCTGCGACCAGAGGGGATTGCGCTGGAAGCGCTCCTTGGACGCCTCGCCGCCGGAGAAGCTGGTGACGAAGATGTGGTCGGCGTCGGCCAGGCGGATCTGCTCCTCGCCGACTTCGGCGGCGAAGGCGTCGACGTCCTGGCTGGCCGGTCGGGCCAGGCCGGCGTCGGACAGGATGTGGCCGATGAACGACTTGTTCTGCATGAGCCGGGTCGGGCCGTCCAGGAAGCGGACGATGGAAATCGTCGGGTTGCCCGCTTTGGCGTTGATGGCGTCGCCGACGGTCTTCGCGCGCGCCTTGTAGTCGGACAGCTCAGCAGTTGCCTTGTCCTCGACGCCGAGGACGGTGCCGAGGAAGGTGACGTTCTCACGCCACTGCGGCCCGGTCGTCTTGACGAACACGGTGGGCGCAATCTTGCTCAGCTCGTCGTACAGGGCGTCGTGGCGCACTGTTGCCGAGACGATGACGTCGGGCTTCAGGGCAGCGATGGCTTCGAGGTCGGGAGTGTCGAGCGGGCCGACATCCTCGGTCTTCGCCACCGCATCGCCGAGGTACGGGGGGAAGCCTTTCTGGTCGCGGTAGCTGGAGATGCCACCGACCAGCGGGCGTTCCAGCAGCACGATCGCCTCTACCAGGCTGTTGTCGAGGGCGACGATCCGTTGGGGCTGCTCGGGGAGCTGCGTTGTTCCCTTGTCGTGGGTGATGGTGCGGGGGAACGACGCGTTCGTGGTGCCGGCCTGGTCCTGCGGCGCGTTGGTCTGGGTGCCGGTCCCGCCGCAGGCGGTGATGAGCAGGGCGGCGGCCGCTGCGGAAACGGTACGGCGGATGGCGGTTCGTGCGGAGGTCATGGACTGCCTTTCTTGGAGGGCCATCCCACGCGGGTCGCGGGATGGGAGGAGGCGGGAGGTTCGGCGGGACGACTACAGGCGGGCGATGGGCACGATGAGGGGGGTCTGGCTGTCGGGGTCGGCGAGGATCTGGCAGCGGACGCTGAAGACCTGCGCGATCAGGGCGGGGGTGAGGACATCGCCGGGTGCTCCGGCTGCGGCGATCCGGCCGTCGTGCATCGCGACGATGTGGTGTGCGTAGCGGGCGGCCTGGTTCACGTCGTGCAGGACCATGACGACTGTCTTGCCGGTGGAGTGCAGGTCGCGGACGAGCTCGAGCACGTCGAGCTGATGCGCCATGTCCAGGTGGGTCGTCGGCTCGTCGAGCAGCAGCAGGGGAGTGTCCTGCGCCACGACCATCGCGAGCCACGCCCGCTGCCGCTGGCCTCCGGACAGGCTGTCCACCTGTTCGTCTGCCAGCCCGGTCATGCCCGTGGTGGTGAGGGCTCGATCGACGGCCCGCTGGTCTGCCTGCGACCACTGGTGGAACACGCTGGTGTGCGGAGTACGACCGCGTCGCACCAGATCGCTGACGGTGATCCCGTCCGGCGTGACTGGTCCCTGCGGGAGCAGGCCGAGCTGCCGGGCGACCTGACGGGTGGGGAGCCGGTGCAGGTCGCTTCCGTCGAGCAGCACCGTCCCGTGCTGCGGTGCCAGCAGCCGGGCCAGGGCGCGAAGCAGGGTTGACTTGCCGCACCCGTTCGGCCCGACGATCGCGGTGACCGCTCCGGCGGTGATGCTCAGGTCGAGGTCGTGGACGACCTGACGGTCGGGGCGGTAGCCGAGGGTGAGCTGGGAGGTGACGAGCCGCCCGGTCCCTGAAGCGCGGCCCACTCGGCGGTCGGTATCGGTGTCGGTTGCGGACAAGTGCGGTGTGCTCATGTGCGACCTCTGACCAGCAGGACGAGCAGGACCGGTGCACCGACCAGGGCGGTGACGGCGCCGGCGGGCAGCTCGTGGCCGGGCAGGATGTACCTGGCCAGGACATCGGCGGCGAGCAGGAGCGCGGCTCCGGTGAGCGCCGCCGGGAGCAGCGGCGCAGAGCGGCGGGTCATCCGGCGGGCGAGCAGCGGCGCGAGCAGCGCGACGAAGCTGATCGCGCCGGCTGCGGCGACGGCGGTGCCGGCCAGCGCGAAAGCGACCGTGAACAGGACAAGGCGCAGCCGTCGCATCGGGATACCGAGTGCTGCGGCGACGTCCTCACCGAGCG
>JAHWJP010000162.1:2006-5325 GCA_019348355.1 Actinomycetota bacterium | reverse complement strand
CCCTCGGTGTCGGCGTAGACCTCGACCCGGTTGCACGTCGACAGCACGACGGCCTCACCGACCGGACCGGCCGACCTGAGCTCGGCGAGCAGGCTGTCTGCCGCGCCGACCCCCAGCGTGACCCGCTCCAGCAGTGAGACGGGCGCGCTCTTGTGGGACACGCCGACGACCAGCACGCTCACGCCGACACCTCCCCGGTCATCGACTCGTCGAGCAGGGGCTCCACGAGCGCGAAGCCCTTGCGGTGCTCGTGGAAGCACAGGATCTGCAGCTCGTTCGACAGGTCGACCTTGCGCACGTCGACCTGCGGGGGCACCCGCAGCAGCGTGGGCGCGAAGTTCAGGATGCTCGTGACGCCGGCCGCCACCAGCCGGTCGCAGACGTCCTGCGCTGCGTGTGCGGGCGTGGCGATGACCCCGATGCACACCCCGAAGGCGCCGACGACGTCATCCAGGTCGTCGAGGTGGCGGACGCGCTGCTCACCGACGCGCTCGCCGATCCGGCGCTCGTCCACGTCGAACAGGGCGGCGATCGAGAAGCCGCGGTCGTCGAAGCCGCCGTACCCCGCCAGCGCGTGCCCGAGGTTGCCGACCCCCACCAGGACGACCGGCCAGCGTCGGCCCAGCCCGAGGGCGCGGCTGATGTGGAAGACCAGCTCCGCCACCTCGTAGCCGACACCGCGGGTGCCGTAGGAGCCGAGGTGGGACAGGTCTTTTCGCAGCTGGGCGGACCCGACCCCGGCCGCCGTCGCGAGCGCCTCACTGCTGACGGTGGTGCGCCCTGCGTCGGCCAGTGCACGAAGCGCCCGCAGGTAGCCGGGCAGCCGGGCGACGGTGGCATCCGGGACGCCGGCGCGCAGCCGCGCCGGTGCTGCTGGCCCTCTGCTGCCCTGTTCGCCCACGCCGACTCCCGGTCCCGTTTCTCACTGCCCGTTCAGCCTGCTCGTGACCGGCTGGTCTCCCGACTGCCCTGGAGCGGCGTTCGACCTCCGAGGCTACGCGCTTGTGAACGGATGCACAAAGTCGGGACGCGGGTGTGCCGGCGTGCCCATCCCGTGATGATCCACGCGGACTCTCCGGCAGGGGTGCGCAGCGATGCCGCCTCGAGCACCGCGTGGATCACCGTGGAAGATCGTCCGGCAGGTGCAGCGCGCGGCGCAGCGCCTTCTCGCTGATCCGCCAGTGGGCGTGCTCGGCCCCGTCCAGCAGCACGACCGGCACCTTGTCGGTCCACTGCGCTCGCAGCGCCGGGTCGTCGTCGACGTTGCGCGTCTCGAAGCGCACGCCGGCCTCAGCCGCGGCCCGTTCGACGATCGGTCCGGCCCGGTCACACAGCGAACAGTCCGGCCGGCTGAGCAGCACCACGGACGACGGCTTCGGCCCCGTGCGCGGCCGTCCTTCCCTCCCGAAGATCATCCGCAGGATCACCGCCCTACGGTGCGGCGGGCGACGCTGAGCACGGCGATGCTGCCGACGATCAACACCGGGCAGGCCGGAGCGCCCGGGTCAGGCGGACAGCTCACGCAGCTGCCCTTTGCTGACCTTGCCGGTCGCCGTGCGCGGCAGCGCCTCGACGAAATCGACCGACGTCGGGCACTTGAAGCGGGCCAGCGACCCAACGCAGTGCGCGCAGAGCTCGTCGGCGCTCACCTCGGCGCCGGGCTCGAGCACCACCAGCGCCCGCACCGCCTGCCCGGTGTCCGGGTCGGGAACGCTCAGCACCGCGGCCTCGCGCACCCCGGGGTGGAGCAGCAGCACCTGCTCGACCTCGTGCGGGGCGACCGAGAAGCCGCTCACCAGCACGAGCTCGCCGCGGCGGTCCACCAGGTGCAGGTCGCCGGCCGCGTCGGCGTAGGCGACATCGCCGGTGGCGAACCAGCCGTCGCGGTCCGGGCCGCCGGTCGCGTCCGGCCAGTAGCCGAGGAACACGTTGGCTCCCCGGACGTACATCTCCCCGGGGTCACCCTCCTCGACCGTGCGTCCCTGCCGGTCGACCAGCCGCAGCTCGACACCGGGGATCGGGCGGCCGATCGAGTCCGGCGTGGGCACCGAGCCCGACAGGGTCACCGTGAGCACCGGGGCGGTCTCGGTGAGCCCGTAACCCTCGAAGATCTGCTGCCCGGTCAGGTCGTGCATGCGCTGCCGGACCTCCGCAGGCAGCGCAGAGGCGCCGGACAGCGCCAGGCGTACGGAGGAGAACGCCGCTGCGGTCGCCGGCATCCTCGACCAGGCGAGGTACATCGGTGGGGCGCCGACGATGCTCGTGACCGCGTGCCGGCGGATCGCTTCCAGCGACCCGGCCGGCTCGAACTGCTCGAGCAGGACGCCGGTCGCTGCGTGGGCGGCCACGGCGCCGAGCCCGGTCGACAGTGCGTAGACGTGGAACAGCGGCAGGACCAGGAGCACGACGTCGTCCGCGGAGACGACGGGCGGGTCGATCTGAGCGGTCTGCTCGAGGTTGGCGAGCAGCGCGCGGTGCGGGAGCATCGCGCCCTTCGGCCGGCCGCTGGTGCCCGAGGTGTAGAGCAGGACCGCGAGGTCCTCGCCGCCGCCGCGCGCCTCCACCCGGCCATCCTTCGCGCCCGTGCGCACCAGCTCGGCCCAGCTGGCCGAACCGGCTGGCGCGGCCGAACCGGTGACGAGCAGGTGCTCGGGTCCGCCGGCCACCGCCACCTCCCGTGCCGTCGGCGCCGACTCCGGCGTGGTCACGAGCGCCCGGGCACCGCTGTCGCCGAGCGCGTGACCCAGCTCGGCGGGGGAGTAGCGCGGGTTGAGCGGGACCGCGACGAGCCCGGCGCGCAGGACGCCGAAGTAGCCGACCACGAAGTCGAGGGTGTTGCCCAGGTGCAGGCCGACACGATCGCCCGTCGAAAGGTTCAGCCTCCCGAGACCGGCCGCAGCCGCGTCCACCAGCGCGTCCAGCGCCGACCAGTCGGTCGTCGCCCCGTCGAAGTGCAGCGCCGGCTTGTCCGGCGAGCGGCCGGCGGCCCGGCGGACGAGATCGGCGAGGTTGTGCGGGGCGCCGGACGTCACGGCGGGGCAGCGGCCGGACCCGGCGCTCCCAGCAGCGATCGACGGCTCGGGCTGGGTGACGGCGACGGGCTGGGTGGTGGCGGCACGAACGGGGTCGGCTCCAACCGCGGCGCCCGAGTCGGCTCGGTCAGCGGTTCGAGAGTCGGGACGAGAAACTGCGGCGACGGGCTCGACCGTGGACTCGGGGCGGTGGTCGCAGCGGCGGGCGGAGCGACGGGCGGAGCGACCACCGCGGCCGACGGCGTGATCGAGGGAACCGGCGACGGCGGAGGCGGCACCCCTGTGGC
>JAHWJP010000162.1:0-1906 GCA_019348355.1 Actinomycetota bacterium | reverse complement strand
TCATCACCGCTCCACCGTTGACCAGCGTGCCGTAGGCGTTGGCCATCGACAGCGGGGTGACCTCCGCCGTCGTGCCCAGCCCGAAGGACTTCGGGGAGGTGATGAAGGCCTTCTCGTTGGCGACCACCCCCGTGTCCAGCATCAGCTGCTTGATCTCCGGTCGGCCGACCTCGATCGCCAGCGGCGTGTAGACGGTGTTGACAGAGCGCTGCAGCGCCGACCTCAGGGTGATGCTGCCGCGGCCGCGGCTGTCCTCGCCGGAGGCGTTGCAGTAACGGTAGACGCCACCCGGCGCGGTCGGGTCCTTGATGGCGTCGCAGCCCGGGGCCGGGCGGGTCGTGTCGAGGGTCAGCCCCTTCTGCAGCGCGGCGGCCAACGTGAAGGGCTTGATCGCCGAGCCGGTGGAACGCTCGGCGTTGGTCGCGAGGTTGAAGCCGCCGCGCTCGTAGCCGGTGATCGCCGCCCGCGGGGACGGCCCGGCCTTCACCGGGACGCGCCGCAGCGTCGTCATCGCCTTGACATTGCCGTTGGTGATGTCGATCGCGACGACCGCCGCCTGCGGGTCGTCAGGCGCCGGCAGCACCTCCCGGGCAGCCCGCGTGACCGCCTCCTGCAGGTCGGTGTCGAGGGCCGTCTGCACGCGCAGGCCACCGCGATCGAAGGTGTCCAGGTCGTCCTTGTAGGCCTCCTTGAGCTGGGCCTTGACGAGGTCGGCGTACTCCGGCGCTGTGCTGGGCGGCTCCGGGCCGAGGTCCTGCAGCGGCCGCACCGCGTCCTCGCGCTGGAAGGCGGCGCTGGCCCTGGCGGTGGAGATGTAGCCGTTGAGCACCATCTGGTTGAGCACGTACTTCTGGCGCTGGCGGGCCGCGCGGAAGTCCGCGACCGGGTTGAAGTCCGAGGGCGCCGGGGCGATCCCGGCGAGCATGGAGGCCCGGGCCAGCGCGATCGACTCGCTGCTGAAGGCGTCTGGAGCGGCAGTCTCGCGGTCGATGTCCTTCACCGGAACACCGAAGTAGTACTTCGACGCCGCCTGCACGCCGTAGGTGCTGTTGCCGAGGAACAGGACGTTGAGGTAGTCGGTGAGGATCTCCTCCTTGGTCTTGCGCTCCTCGAGCCGGACGGCGAGCCCCGCCTCGCGCAGCTTGCGCATCAGGGTCCGCTCGTTGCCCACATAGGCGTTCTTCACGTACTGCTGGGTGATCGTCGATGCACCCTTGCGCTCGCCCTCGGTCACGTCGTAGTAGGCGGCCCGCATCGTCGCGAGCGCGTCCACCCCCTTGTGGTCGAGGAATCGGGCGTCCTCCGCCGAGATGATGGCCTGTCGCATCACCTCGGGGATGTCCTGGGGCGAGATGATCTCGCGCCGCTCAGCCGGCCGGATCAGGCCGAACTGGGTGCCGTCCGCGGCGAGCAGCAAGATCGACTTCGGGGCGGGCGGGATGGCCTTGAGGTCGAAAGGCGCGGCCAGCAGGCCCTTGACGAAGCTCGTGAGCGCGACCACCAGGGCCAGGACGAACACCAGAAGGATCTTGAAGACCAGCCAGCCTATTCGTCGACCGCGCGAACTGGGAGAGTCGCGCCGGGCTTGGGCCAGCGCCGATCGGGCAAAGATGCCCCCGTACATCCCTTGTGTCGCCATGGCCTCAGCGTACGACTTCGGGCGCGGGACGCACCTGCCGATCACCGGACTGAGTCAGGAACAGCCCCTGAACTGTCCCCGAACACCTAGCATGGCTGGTCGGACAACGCGCTCCCGACACGTCGGGGTCTCGTGCCTGTCCTGCCGTCGCCGACAGGAGACCCCGTGCGCCGCGCTTCGCGAGCCGTGTCGGTGTCCCCGTGCGTCCAGGCATGAGCCGGCCCGCGGCCGTCACCCCCGGACAAGCCGTGGCGCTGCCTTCCCCCG
>JAHWJP010000161.1 GCA_019348355.1 Actinomycetota bacterium | reverse complement strand
CGGGCCGAGGCGGTCCCCAGCCGGCCGAGCGGTCCGGGTGGCCGGACCTGTGCCATGACCACGGCGACGTCACCTCGGACCTGGCAGCTCCGCAGACCGGCCCCGGCGAGCCGCGCGACCTGCTCGGCCCGCTCGCACGCGGCCTCCTGGCCGAGCAGGGCCTGCTCGGCAGCTGCCAGCGCAGACAGGTCCGCGACAGCGGCGGCGCGCTGACGGGCAACGGCGACGGCGGCAAGGCTCGTCGACGCAGCGCCGACCAGAGCGAGGACAGCGGCCAGAGCCAGCACCAGGACCGCTGCGACACCCGCCTCGTCCCGCAACCAATCATCGAAGCGGTCCCTGCGCCAGTCCCGGCACCGATCCCGCCACGGGGATCCCGCCAACGTGGCGGGCGTCCTGGTCCGGGAAGGGTCTCGGGTCACGGCCCGCCCCCCTCGAGGGCGGCAACCGCACGACCACTGACCGGGACGGCCGGCAGCGCATCGAGGGCGCCGCCGAACGGCCGGACGTGTGCGGTCACGACCACCTCGACGAGGCCCTCTCCAGCGGAGCGGAGGGTCACGGTCGCGCCGGGCGGGGCGAGCCGCTCGCCGGCCGTACGGACCAACGCCGCGGTGTCGCCTCGCGCCGCCACCCGAGCGGCAGCCCGGGCCGCGTCGACGCACCGCAGCTGAGCCGCGACGCAGGCCAGCACGCCGATGGCGGCGGCGAGCACGATGAGCAAGACCGGGAGCAGCACGGCCGTCTCGGCGGTGACGCTGCCGCGGGTCCGCGGACAGCGGCGTTGCGCCCGGCGGGCGATGCGACCTGCAAACTGAAGTCGGTGCAGCACGGGGGTCCTCCCGGCCGGGCCCGGACCGGTGCGCGCTCGCGCCGGCCCGGGCGGTGGACGGACGGTCAGAACGAAAGCCTGAACGCCTTGCTGATCACGCCCTTGATCAGCGACAGCACCGCATCGCTGGTGATGACCTTGTAGAGGACGCCGCTGAAGCCGCAAGCCGCGACAGTGCCCACGGCGTACTCCGCGGTGGTCATGCCGGCCTCACGCTCACCGCCCTGCATCGTCTGCAGGCGGACGGCGGCTCGGACGGGAAGCGTTCGGACAGCACGAAGTGTGGACATGGCAACCTCCAGGACAGCGCCGACCGCACGGCCGGGCACGGGCTGCCGGGCGGACGCCCGACACCTGAATGCTGTTGTGTGCGCGAGGTATTGACCACGTCGTGGCGAGCTTCTGTGGACGCCGCCAGTCAGGCTGTGGACGCAGGCGCCGCCGGCCCGGCCGGATCAGAACGACGCCAGCAGTGGCCCCGCCAGGCCGGCGATGACCGGCACGATGCCCAGCAGGACGAAGGCCGGCAGGAAGCACAGGCCGAGCGGCGCCACGGCAAGCACACCGACGCGTCGTGCTGCCTGCTCGCCACGCGAGCGGGCCTGGGCTCGGGCGTCGGCCGCGAGCCGGGACACGGCGCCGGCGACGGGCGCACCGCCCTCGGCTGCCCGGCCGAGGGCCCGCGCTGCGGCGGCCAGCGGGTCCTCGTCGTCGACCCCGACGCCCCCCGACGCAGATCCGGACAGGACGGCCCACGCCTCGGCCGGCGGACAGCCAACGGCGAGCGCCGCGCACACCGCTGCCAGTCGCCGGCCGGCCGGACCGGGGACGGCCTGCGCGACCGCCTCGGCCGCCGCCGGCAGGGCCGCGCCGCCGGCAAGGCACGAGGCCAGCAGATCGAGCAGGAGGGGAAGGTCAGCGACCAGCTGCTCGCGCTCCGCCCGCTGCTCGGCCGGCTCGAGCCGGCCGAGCAGGCGTGGCCCGGCCAGACCCAGAGCCGCCCCGAGAACCAGCCCCGCCCACCCGGTCACCAGCAGCGCCACAGCGATCCCCGCGAGGACGCAGGCCGCCCCCGCCGGCGGCAACCGGCCGACTGGACGCCGCACTGACGTCGACGCGGGCATCGTCCGGCTGAGCCGCCCGTCGTCCCCGCGTCCAAGCAGCACCACGACGGCGAGCGCTGACAGCGCGACCGCAGCAGGCATGCCGAACCCAGCCACCTCAGCCGCTCCCGCCCGCCCGAGCCACGAGACGGCCTGTCCAGAGCAGCCCCAGGCCGTCGAGGAACAGTCCGCCCGCCAGACAGACCAGCCCCAGGGGCGTGTGCAGGAGCACGTGTGCCGGGTCAGCGCCCAGGCCGGTTGCGAGCAGCAGCCCGGCGAGCGGCAGGACCGCCAGCATCCCCGCAGTGGCCCGCGGACCGGCGAGCTCGGCCTCGACGGCCCGCCGACGGTCCTGATCGGCGCGCAACCCCTCCTCGAGCCGGTCGACCGCTGCGGCAAGTCCGCTGCCCGAGGCCGCGCAGACCGTCCAGCAGGCAGCCAGCGCCCGGAGCACCTCGGGCACCGCCGTCACCGGCCCGGACACCGGCGCCTCGGTCGGCAGGAGAGCACCCGCGACGTCACCACCCAGGCGCGCCGTCGCCGCGGCGCTCTGCAGGACGTCCCGGCTGGGACCGCAGGCGAGCTCGGCGGCGACCGCCAGGGCAGCCGCGGGTGAACGTCCCGCTCGCAGCTCCCCGGCCAGGGTGGCGCAGGCCTCCACGGCCCGGCGGCGCTCGGCCCGACGTGCGGCCGTGCGCCGCCGGACGGCCGCCGTACGGCGCACCGCCAACGTCCCCACCGACAGCAGCAGCGCGACAACCGGTCCGAGCAACAACGCGGCAGGCGCCACGGCCAACGCAGCCGGCAGCCAGAACGATGGCGCACGTCGTGACGCAGCCGGGACGACGCCGACGGCCTCGAGCCGCAGGCCGCCCGGCCGTGGCAGCCCCACCAGGCAGCCCACCGCAGCAGCCATCAGGACCGCGGCGAGAACCGCCGGGCTCACCCGGTCACGACCTCGGCCAGCCGCCCGGCCCCTGGGCCCGGCGTGCCCGCGGCAGTAGCGCCGTCCCAGCTCCAGGCCGGCACAGCCCGCACCAAGCCGTCGGTCCCGCGGTCCAGCACGCAGACCTCGGCCACCCGGCGGCGTCCGGTGGGCGCCCGCCGCAGGTGCACTGCCAGTCGCAGGCCGGAGGCCAACTGGCTGTGCAGCGCCTGCTGATCGAGCCCAGCGACGGCGGCGAGCGCCTCGAGTCGGGCCGGCACATCCTGGGCGGAGTTGGCGTGCAGCGTTCCGCAGCCACCCTCGTGGCCGGTGTTGAGTGCGGCCAACAGGTCGATCACCTCGGCGCCGCGGACCTCGCCGACCACCACCCGGTCCGGCCGCATCCGCAAGGCCTGCCGTACGAGGTCGCGCAAGGTGACCGCGCCTGCACCCTCGAGATTCGCCGGGCGAGCCTCGAGCCGGACGACGTGCGGATGGTCCGGGGCGAGCTCGCCGGCATCCTCGACCAGCAGGATCCGGTCCCGCTGGTCGACGAGGCCGAGCAGTGCGGACAGCAGGGTCGTCTTGCCCGTTCCGGTGCCCCCGCTGACCAGGAAGGCGGCCCGCGAGGCGACCAGCCGGGCGAGCAGCAGCGCGCCGTCGGGCGGGACGGAGCCCGCCGCCGTCAGCTCCTCCAGGGTGAAGACGCGGATGCGGGCGATACGCAAGGACAGGCACGTCCCAGCGGGAGCGATCGGCGGCAGGACGGCGTGCAACCGGACCCCGCCGGCGAGCCGGGCGTCCACCCACGGCTGGGCATCGTCGAGGCGCCGGCCGGTCGGGGCGGCCAGCCGTTGCGCGAGGCGGCGCACGGCCGTGTCGTCGGCGAAGCGCACCGCTGTGCGCTGCAACCCCTCGCCCCGGTCGACCCACACCTCGTCCGGTGCGTTCACGAGCACATCGGTCACCGACGGGTCTCGAAGCAGCGGCTCGAGCGGGCCGGCTCCGACGATCTCGCTCTGCAAGGCCTGCAGGACGGTGCGCAGCTCGGCGTCCCCCCGCAGCGCCCCACCCTCCTCGCGCAGCGCCGAGGCGACCAGGGCGGGCGTCGGCGGGCTGCCGGAGGCGGCCACCCGGCGCCGGACCCGGTCGAGCAGGCCCGGCGTCACCGGACCCGGCGCGAGTCCGCCGGAGTCCCCGACGGGCAGCGGGGTCACGCGGCGCGACCGACGGCGGGCAGCAGCTCGTCGAGCAGCCGCTCGCACACGGCCGACAGCGGCCCCCGACCGCGTCGCGCCGGCGGCTCGCCGCGTTCCAGCGCCACGTCCAGCCCGGGCTCGGCCCTGAGCTCGCCGAGCAGCGGCAGGCCGAGTGCGGCGGCGATCTGGCCCCCGACGAGCCCCGAGGGCGACGGCCCGCGGGTGACGACCCGCAGGTCCCGGCAGAGCAGGCCGACGGTGGCGGCGACGCGTGAGGCAGCGGCCGCGGCTCGCACCTCGTGCGGCACGACCAGCAGGCAGGTCGTCGAGGACAGCAGCACTGCGCGGCTGCACTCGTCGAGCAGGCGCGGCAGATCCACCACGACCAGCTCGTGGGCCCGCCGCCCGGCCGCCAGCACGGCCCGCACGGCGTCGACCGACACCGGCCCCGGATCGGTCCGGTCCCACGACAGCACCGACAGGCCGTTCATCTGCGGGAGGGCCCGGGCGAGCTCCGCGGCTGGCACCCGACCCCGGGTCGCCCCGAGGTCACGCCAGCGCAGACCGGCGTCCTGCTCACCTCCGAAGACCAGGTCGATCCCCCCGCCGAGCGGGTCACCGTCGACGAGCAGCGTCGACCGCCCGGCTCGGCTGGCGGTGACCGCCAGCGCGCACGACAGCGTCGTCGCACCGGCCCCACCCCGGCCACCGATCACGGTCACGAGGGCGCCTTCCGGCCCGGGGCCCTCGTCGGCGTCGGCGAGCCGGTCGATCAGCCAGCGTTCGGCGTCGGGCAAGAAGACCACGTGCTCCGCACCGACCTCGACGGCGCGCTGCCAGATGCCGGCGTCATCGAGGTCGTCGCCGAGCAGGACGACGCCGTCGCGCCGGGGCAGTCGACTGCGGACACAGCCACTCGTGGCATCGGCCGCCACGACGATGAACGGTGCCTCGATCCATGACCGGCGGGCCGCTCCCGCGTCGGGAGCAACCTCTAACTCGACGCCTGCGGTGGCGGCGAGGCGCAGCAGGTCGTCGAGGACGTCGGGGTCTGAGCTGACCAGCAGCGGACGAGCGGGCACGCGACGGCCTCCCGGACGAGCGCCACCCGGTGCAGCGCGCGTCCGGGAAGCGTCAGTCACCATCGCTCCTGCCGCCAGCACGAGACAGCCCGCTGTGGACAGTGGGAGGACGGGTGTGGACCGTGGCCCGGACCGGCGAGTCGAGCCTGGAAACGCGGACGACCCCCGCCGGGGGGGGTGGCGGGGGTCGTCTCGCTTGGCCCGGCTCCGGGGGGGGTTGAGCCGAGCCCGTCCAAGTCCGGGATCGCC
>JAHWJP010000160.1 GCA_019348355.1 Actinomycetota bacterium | reverse complement strand
GCAGCTCGTACATCATCTGGTAGGTCAGCGTGCCGCTCTTGCTGACCAGGCCGATCCGGCCGGGTGTCGGCGCGATGCTGGCCGGGATGATGCCGGCGTTCGACCCACCGGGGCTGATCAGGCCGGGGCAGTTCGGGCCGAGAATGCGGGTGGCGTTGCCCTTCTCGCAGGAGTAGGCCCAGAACCAGGCGCTGTCCTGCACCGGAATGCCCTCGGTGATCACGACGGCGAGGCCGATCGCGGCGTCGATCGCCTCGACCACCGCCACCTTGGCGAAGGCCGGCGGGACGAACACGACCGTGACGTCGGCGCCGGTCGCGTCCATCGCCTCGGCGACGGAGGCGAAGACGGGTATGCCATCCCCGTCACCGGCGTGGACGGTCTCGCCGGCCTTGCGCGGGTTGACCCCGCCCACGACGTTCGTGCCCGAGGCGACCATGCGGCGGGTGTGCTTGGTGCCCTCCGAGCCGGTGATGCCCTGCACGATCACCTTGCTGCTCTGGGTCAGGAAGATGGCCATCAGGCAGCGCCCGCAGCCAGTTCGGCGGCCTTCGCGGCAGCCCCGTCCATCGTGTCCACGATCGTGACCAGCGGGTGATCGGCTTCGGCGAGGATGCGCCGGCCCTCCTCGACGTTGTTGCCGTCCAGCCGGACGACCAGCGGCTTCGTGGCCGTCTCCCCCAGCATCCGGAGGGCCTGCACGATGCCGTTCGCGACCGCGTCACAGGCGGTGATACCGCCGAAGACGTTGACGAACACCGACCGGACGTCGGGGTCGGACAGGATGATCTCGAGGCCGTCGGCCATGACCTGCGCCGAGGCGCCGCCGCCGATGTCGAGGAAGTTGGCGGGTTTCACCCCGCCGTGCCCTTCACCGGCGTAGGCGACGACGTCGAGGGTCGACATGACCAGACCCGCGCCATTGCCGATGATGCCGACCTGCCCGTCGAGCTTGACGTAGTTCAGCCCCTTGGCCTTCGCCCGACCCTCGAGGTCGTCGGCCGCGACGACGTCGGCATAGGACGCGAAGACGTCCCGGTGGCGGAACTCGGCGTTGTCGTCGAGGGTCACCTTGCCGTCGAGGGCGACGATCCGGCCGTCCGGCGTACGGCACAGCGGGTTGATCTCGACGAGCGTCGCCTCCTCCTGAACGAAGACCTGCCACATCGCCAGCAGGATGCGGGTGACCTCGTCGGCGACGTCAGCCGGGATCCTTGCCGCCTCGACGATCTCGCGCGCCTTGGCCTCGTCGCAGCCGGCGAGCGGGTCGACCGCGATCCGCGCGAGCGCCTCGGGGCGCTGCACCGCGAGCTGCTCGATCTCCATGCCGCCCTCGGCGCTGGCCATGGCGAGATAGCTGCGGTTCGAGCGGTCGAGCAGGAACGAGACGTAGTACTCGACGTCGATGTCGCTCGCCTCGGTGACGAGCACCTTGTGGACGACATGGCCCTTGATGTCGAGGCCGAGGATGTGCTCCGCCTTCGCGACGGCCTCGTCAGGGGTGTCAGCGAGCTGCACGCCCCCGGCCTTGCCCCGACCTCCGGTCTTGACCTGCGCCTTGACGACGACCGGCTTGCCGATGCGCTCGGCGACGCCGCGCGCGGCCTCGGCGACCTCGACCGTCTCGCCCGGCAGCACCGGCACGCCGTGCAGGGCGAAGAGCTCCTTCGCCTGATACTCCATGAGGTCCACGACAGGTCCTGTCCTCGTGAGGTGATGGTCAGCCCGGCGAGGGTAGCCCGACGTTCTCGCGCACCCACTCGACGATCGACTGGGTGGTCGCCCCCGGCGTGAAGACCTTCGCGACGCCGAGCTCGGACAGCATCGGGATGTCGTCCTCGGGGATGATCCCGCCGCCGAACACGACGACGTCGTCGGCGCCCCGCTCGCGCAGCAGCCCCATCACCTTGGCGAACAGCGTCATGTGGGCGCCGGACAGGACCGACAGGCCGACACAGTCAGCGTCCTCCTGGATCGTCGTCTCCACGATCTGCTCCGGGGTCTGGTGCAGACCGGTGTAGATGACCTCCATGCCGGCGTCCCGCAACGCCCGCGCGACGACCTTGGCCCCGCGGTCGTGGCCGTCCAGGCCGGGCTTCGCGACGACGACGCGGATGCGCCCGGCACTGGTCACGATGGGAGAGTACGCGTCTGTGAGCGAGATCCGGGGTGGGCGAGCCCGCTGCCCTTCACCCTCTCGCCAGGCCGTGACGTCGGACTGTGACCTGTTCTTCATGCAAGCGCGGTCTGGTGGAGGGGCTGCGGCGGTTACCGTCCGCAGCGTCCGCTTTCGTGATCTCGCATCCCCTGGGAGGACCGCGTGCACGATCCGCGCCCCGTCCTGCGGCGGGCGAGCCGGGCCACCCGGCTCGGAGTGCGCACCCTGTGCAGCCCAGCCGGGCTGCGCGGCGCGGGCACCGAGGTCGCATGGGTGGCGGCGCACGCAGCGCTCTACCCGTTGGGGGTGCTGGCCGAGCGCGAGAGCGCCACCGGTCGTGAGCAGGCCCGACGCTTCGCGCTTGCCGATCTGCCCCCCGCCCAGCGCGGTCTGCTGATGGGCGACATCGTGGCGGCCGGCACACCGATCCTGCTGGTCCACGGTCTGATCGACAACCGGTCCATCTTCACCCTGCTGCGCCGGGCGCTGCGCCGGCGAGGCTTCGGTCAGGTCCTCACCCTCAACTACAGCCCCTTCACCCAAGACGTCGAAGCTGCGGCGGCGCGGCTGGCCGCGTTGGTGGAGAAAACCTGTGAGGCAACCGGTTACGAGCGCCTGCACGTCGTGGGGCACTCGCTCGGTGGTCTCGTCGGGCGCTACTACGTCCAGCGGATGGGGGGTGACGAGCGCATCCACACCCTCGTCACCCTGGGCAGCCCCCACAACGGCACCTTCGCGGCACATCTGCTGCCCTCGACCTTGGCCCGCCAGCTCCGGCCGGGCTCCGCACTGCTCGCCGAGCTGGCCGCGCCGGCTCCCGGTTGCCGTACCCGGTTCATGTCCTTCTGGAGCGACCTCGACCAGCTCGTGGTCCCCAAGCGCTCAGCGCGCCTCGACCACCCCGACCTGTCCGCCCGCAACGTCCTGCTGCGCGGCGTCGGACACCTGTCCTTGCCGATCCACGGGCGGGTCGTCCACGACATCGCGATGCTGCTCGCCCACCTCGACGAAGCAGGCGCCACCGTGACCGCAGGAGTGACCCCGATCGGGGCGTCCACGTCTCGGCCGCCGCGCACGGGCTCCCGGCTCCCACTCGAGAGCCAGCCCGGAGTCGGGGCCCACCGCTAGAGGTGCCTTTCCCCGACCTGCGAAAAACGATAACGTCCCGGTGACGACCCGGCTTCGTCATCTTCAGGAGGCGGGAGCACGATCCGACCCAGAGCCCCACAAGGGGGCTTGTCTCGGCTGTCCTGCCCCCGACGACGGAGCCCTCTTCCTTGACTTCGCAGCAGACCCGGCAGCGCCACGTCGTCCCTCGGACCCCCGCTCGCCCCCTGCTGCCGGGCGTCCTGCTCCTCGCCGTCGGGGCTGCGTTCGCCGGCCTGGCAGTGCTGCCCGCCTCCGCAACCGGAGTCGCGCAGCGGGTCAGCGCTGCCAACGTGCTTGCTCCGGTCGAGTTGGCGCCGGGCGACCCCCTGGCCGCCGCTTCCGCTGTCGCGCCGACGGGTGACATCCCACCGCCGGTTGCGGTCGCTGGTGCTGTCGCTCCCGAACTGCTCACCCCGGCCCCTCCCGCCCGGCCGCCTGCTCGCGCCTCCCGTGACCGGGAACGGACTGGCGCGACCACGACCGTCGACGGTGCCAGGTTTGCACGCCCCGGCAACGGACGTGTCACCTCGCCCTACGGGACCCGCTGGGGCCGGCTGCACGCCGGCGTCGACCTGGCCGCCGGCATGGGCTCACCCATCCGCGCCGTCACGGACGCCACCGTGCTGTTTTCCGGCGTCGAGGGCGGCTACGGGCAGTCGATCCGCCTGCTGCACCCCGACGGCACCGTGACGCTCTACGGCCACCTGAGCTCGCTGCTCGTCAACAGGGGCGACAAAGTGGACGCCGGTCAGCAGATCGGCCGTGAGGGCAACACCGGCCAGTCGACCGGACCACACCTGCATTTCGAGGTCCACGTCAATGGAGCTCCGGTCAACCCGGCGAGATGGCTGGCCCAGCGAGGTATCTCGATCTAGCCGCGACGGTCATCCTGCAGGAAGGCCGGCTGCTCATCGTTCAGTGCCACCAGGTCGCCCTGCGGGGAGCGGAGCACGAACGCCCCCTTCCCGGCGGCAGAGGCTGTCAGCAACGAGATGGCCCGGCATCCAGGATGGACCGGCACCGCGGCACCGTTGCTGATGGCCAGCGCTGAGGCTCCTGGCCACAGCGCGAGATGCGTGCGCAGTTCGTCCTCACGTCGGGGCGAGTAGTGGTTGAAGACCACCGCAGGCACCCAACCCACCGGAACACCGCTCCGCGAAGCCGCCTGGTACGAAGACCACGTCCGCTGCCTCCAGACGCTCGCAGACTTCTGGCAGGAACGCGTCGGCGCGGTCGTAGACCCCCGCGTCGTCGGCCGACGCGGCGCCAGCCAGCAACCAGCTCGCCACGACCGACTCGATGTAGGCGTCGTCCCCGCGATCGCCGTCCATGGTGACGAAGGCGTGAACCACCCGGGGCGGCCTGCCGAGCCGAGTCGCGGTCCAGGCGAGGACGCGAGCCTGGGCGGTCGGCGTTCCCGGCCCGCCGCCCATGAGCACCAGCGGTCCGGCCGGAGTCGGCTCGGAGCCATCCGGAGGGGCGAACCCGCCGGCAACGACGCGTGGTCGGGGCAGCAGGCCCGCTCCGCGCCGCAGGTGACCCACCCGCAGCCCCATGTCGTGCAACGTGCCGGCTGCGATGCCGTTGCCCTCGCGAAGAAGGGCGACCATGACGTGACGCACCTCCACGTCTTCGTGGGCGTTCGCGACCGCCTCGTCGACGGCATAATCGAAAACGGCTTGTACGCGGCGGCTGACGCCCACCTGATCGACCGCCAGGACGGGAAGCGGCTCGGCGCGGTAGCCGCCCGCACGCTGCAGACCCCAGACCAGGTGGATGTTCGCCAGCCACGCTGTCGCATCGACGCCGAGCGGCGCCAGGTCATGCGCGAGCAACCCGAGCGCGACATGCTCGGTGTCCACCTCGTGATGCCCTCGGGAAGCCGCTATCCCCCGTGCCGCCCGCAGGATCGCCTCCAGCAAGGGGGCCGATCGGCGGGCTGACGGAGCTGCCACGCACGCATCCTGTCAGCCACACCCGGAGCACTCGTCGCATCACGGTGCGCTGAGGTGGTTGCCTTGGCACCGCCTGAGCCTGGGCCGCTTATCCGGTGTCGTCGATGGGCGGCAGGGTGGTGCCGGGTGGGATCTGCG
>JAHWJP010000159.1 GCA_019348355.1 Actinomycetota bacterium | reverse complement strand
ACCGGGCCAAGGCGCTGTTCGGCGCCGACCACGCCAACCTGCAGCCGCACTCCGGGGCCAGCGCGAACCTCGCCGTCTACGGCGCGTTCCTGGAGCCGGGCGACACGGTCCTCGCGATGTCGCTGCCGCACGGAGGTCATCTCACCCACGGCACCAAGGTCAGCTTCTCGGGCAAGTGGTTCCGCGCGGTGCACTACGGCGTGCGGCCCAACGACGGCGGGCCGCACTCGGAGGACATCGACTACGACCAGATGCGCTCGCTCGCCCGCGAGCACCAGCCCAAGATGATCATCTGTGGCGGGTCGGCGATCCCCCGGCTGATCGACTTCGCCGCCTTCCGCGAGGTGGCCGACGAGGTCGGTGCCGTCCTCATGGTCGACGCCGCCCACTTCATCGGCCTCGTCGCCGGTCAGGCGATCCCGAGCCCGGTGCCGTACGCCGACGTCGTCACGTTCACCACCCACAAGGTGCTGCGGGGCCCGCGCGGCGGCGCCTTCGTCTGCACGGCCGAGCACGCCGCCAAGCTCGACAAGGCCGTCTTCCCGATGATGCAGGGCGGGCCGCTCATGCACGCGGTGGCCGCCAAGGCGGTGAACCTCAAAGAATGCATGTCGCCGGACTACCAGGCCTACGCCCGACAGGTCGTCGCCAACGCCCGGACGCTCACCGAGGCGCTCGCCGCCGAGGGCATGCGCCCGGTCACCGGAGGGACCGACACCCACCTGGCGTTGCTCGACCTGCAGGGCCTGGGGGTCACCGGCAAGGACGCCGAGCTGCGCTGCGACCGGGCCGGCATCGTGCTGAACAAGAACGCGATCCCGTACGACCCGCAGCCGGCCTCCGTCGCGAGCGGGGTCCGAGTGGGGACCCCCAGCGTCACGACGCAGGGCATGGGTGAGGGCGACATGAAGGAGATCGGCGCCCTGATCGGCCGCGCCGTCCGGGACGCCGACGGATCGGCCGCGGGAGAGGTCCGTGCCGGTGTCGAGGCGCTCGTCGCCGCGCACCCGGCATATTGCCGCTAACGTCCGCTCGTGCGGGAGTACCTGCTCGTCCTGTGCGTCGCCGCGGCCGTCACCTTCCTGCTGACGCCCGTCGCGCGCCGCTTCGCCATCCGCATCGGCGCGATGGCCGAGCCGCGCGACCGGGACGTGCACGCCATCCCCATCCCCCGGTTGGGCGGGCTCGCGATGTATGCCGGGGTCTGCGTCGCGTTCCTGGTGGCCGGTGCGCTGCCCGGTCTCAACCGCGTGTTCGCCTACTCCGACGTGCAGGCCGTCGTCGTGGCCGGCGGGATCATCGTGCTGCTCGGCGCGGCCGACGACCGCTGGGACATCGATGCGCTCACCAAGCTCGCCGGGCAGGTGGTGGCCGTCGGCGTCATGATCCTGCTCGGACCGCAGCTGCTGACCATCACGCTGCCCGGCATCGGCGCTGTCTCCCTGGGGCCCGAGAGCGTTCCCCTGACAGTGATTCTCGCGTTGCTCACGATCAACGCGATCAACTTCGTCGACGGGCTCGACGGCCTTGCGGCCGGGGTCGGCGCGATTGCGGCGCTCGCCTTCTTCGCGTTCACCTACGCGCTGTCGTCCGGACTGCTCACCGGCGGGGTCGGCCAAGACCGCATCAGCTCACCGACCCTCATCGCGGCCGTCCTGGCCGGCGCCTGCCTGGGCTTCCTGCCACACAACTTCAACCCGGCCCGGGTTTTCATGGGTGACTCCGGCTCCATGCTGATCGGCCTCATGCTGGCTGCGTCGGTGACCAGCCTGACGGGGCAGTTCAGCTATGCCAACCTGTCGGCGTCGGCCTCCTTCCCGGTCCTGCTGCCGCTGCTGCTGCCGCTGGCTGTGCTCGCGGTGCCGTTCTTCGATCTGTTGCTGGCGGTCGTCCGCCGCACCCGCGCCGGCCGGTCGCCCTTCGCACCGGACAAGGCTCATCTGCACCATCGGCTGCTCGAGATCGGCCACAGCCACACCCGCGCCGTTCTGATCATGTATTTCTGGGCCGCGCTGCTGGCCTTCGGAGCGGTGGCCGCATCGATCACCGGAGGACCACTACCGGTGCTCGCCGTCCTCGGGACCGTCACCGCCCTGGCCTTGATCGTGTCGAAGGCGCCGCGGCTGCTTGCGGCCCGCCGATGAGCGCGGGACCGCCGCTGGCCACCCTGGCCGCCGGGGGGGTGTCGGCGCTGGCTGGCGCAGTGGCCGAGGTGCCGGGCGCGCCGCTGGGCGCCGTTCTCGCGGCCGTCGTCGTGATCGGCTTCTTCTGGACCGGCGCCGTTCCGCTGCTGCTGGTCGGTGGGGACACCTCGCGGGCGGGGCTCGGCCTGGTCGTGCTGCTCACGACGTACGTCCTTCGGCTCCTCGTCCTGCTGCTCGTGCTCAGCCTGGCGGTCGGCACGCAGGTGGTCGACACCAGGTGGACGGCGCTCACCATCATCGCCTGCACGATGGTCTGGGTGGGTGCACAGGTGGCCCTCCTCGGCCGCCCCAAGGCCACCCTGTAGTCTGCCCCTGCCATGCCGTCCGATGCTCCAGACGACTCGTCAAAGGCCGAGTCCGAACGGGCTGCCGGACGCGAAGGTGAGGCCGACGCCTACGGTGCGCTCGGGCTGGTCATCTCCGGTGTCCTCGTGTGGGGCGGCGTGGGTTTCCTGGTCGCTGAGCGGCTCGACAACCGGCTGTTCGTGATGCTTGGCCTGCTCCTCGGGATGGGCGCCGGGCTGTACCTCGTGTGGTTTCGCTACGGTAGACAACGTGATCAGTGACCGCAATCCGGGTCTGTCAGAAGGGACGTCGTGAGCAGTTCGGTCCTCGCCGTCGAAGGCGAAGGTTTCGTCAGCCCGGGTCCCGGCACCTTCGTCTATCCGCCGGCGTTCGGCGAAGGCACCTTCGTCACCAAGCCGATGCTCATCGTCATCCTGGGTTCGCTCGCCGTTGCGGTGTTCTTCTTCCTCGCCGCCCGCCGCGCGGCCATGGTTCCCGGCAAGACGCAGTTCGTGGGCGAGTCGCTGTACGGCTTCGTGCGCAACTCGATCGCCCTGGACGCCATCGGCAAGCCGGGCCTGAAGTACGTCCCCTACCTCGCGACCGTGTTCTTCTTCCTGGCCACCCTGAACATCAGCGGCATCCTGCCGCTCGTGCAGTTCCCGGCGACCTCCCGCATCGCGATCCCCCTGTTCCTCGCGGTGATCTCCTGCATCCTGTTCAACGCCATCGGCATCAAACGCGAGGGGCTCGGCGGCTACTTCAAGAACATGATGTTCCCGTCCGGCATCCCGTGGCCGGTCTACATCCTGCTGGCGCCGATCGAGTTCGTCTCGACGATCATCATCCGGCCGTTGACGCTGACGCTGCGACTGACGTTCAACATGTTCGCCGGCCACCTCGTGCTGGTGCTGTTCATTCTCGGCGGCGAATACCTCATCTTCGAATACAGCGGCGTGGTCGGCATCGCCGCCGGCACCGTCGCGCTGCTCGGAAGCCTGGTGCTCACTGCCTTCGAGGGATTCGTCCAGCTGCTCCAGGCCTACGTCTTCACCCTGCTGTCCGCGCTCTACATCGGCGGCGCCCTGCAGGACGAGCACTGACCCAGCGCCCCGACATCCGGGTCGTTCCACCACTGAAAGGGACTGACAGCAATGGAAGGCATGGTCAACGGCAACCTCAACATGATCGGGTACGGCCTCGCGGCCATCGGCCCGGGCATCGGCATCGGCTTGATCTTCGCCGCCTACATCAGCGGCGTCGCGCGCCAGCCGGAGGCCCGCGGCATGCTGCAGAGCATCGCGATCCTGGGCTTCGCCCTCGCAGAAGCCCTTGCCATCATCGGCATCGGCCTCGCGTTCGCCCTCAAGTAACCGTGGACAGCGCAGTGACCGGCCCCGTGCTCTGGTGGGCGGTCGAGGAGCCCAGCCCGCTGGCGCCCGAGCCCGCCGAGATCGTCATCGGCCTCATCGCCTTCACGCTGCTCTTCCTGTTCCTCAAGGCCAAGGTCTACCCGATCTTCGAGAAGACCTTCGCCGAGCGCACTGCGGCGATCGAGGGTGGCATCGCCAAGGCGGAGAAGGCCCAGGCGGAGGCGGCTGAGGCGCTGGAGAAGTACAACGCCCAGCTCGCCGAGGCGCGCAACGAGGCCGGTCGCATCCGCACCGAGGCGCAGACCCAGCGCGCCGAGATCGTCGAGGAGGCGAAGGCCGAGGCGCGCACCGAGGCCAAGCGCATCCTCGACGCCGCCCAGAGCCAGATCGAGAGCGAGCGCCAGCAGGCTCTGACCGAGCTGCGCCGGGAGGTGGGCGGCCTCGCCGTCGACCTCGCGAGCCGGGTCGTCGGCGAGTCGCTCGAAGACGAGGCGCGCCAGCGCCGGACCGTCGAGCGCTTCCTGGACGACCTCGAGGGTCGCGAGGACGCGCAGGCGGCCGCCCCTGCCGGGGCGGCCGGCTAGTGCGGGGCGCCAGCCGCGACGCCCTGAAGGCGGCGCTGGCCTCCTTCGAGTCGACCGAGTCCTCGGCGACCGGTGACGACGGCGCCGACTCGAGGCAGATCAGCGAGGGCCTGTTCGCCGTGACGGCGCTGCTCGACCGGGAGCCCTCGCTTCGGCGGGCCTTTACCGACCCGGCCTCCTCGACAGAGGGCCGGCAGGCGCTGGTCGACAACCTGCTCGGCGATCAGCTGCCGTCGCTGCCGCTCGGGGTGTTCCGCGACCTGGTTGCCGCGCGGTGGTCCAGCGCCGTCGACCTGCGGGAAGCCGTCGAGGTCGTGGCCACGACCGCAGCCATGCGGGCAGCGGAACAGGACGGTGTCCTCGACGAGGTCGAGGACGAGCTGTTCCGGTTCGCCCGGCTGGTGGAGCGCGAGCCCGCTCTTCGGGCCGCGCTCACCGACCCGGCGCTGCCGGCGGAGCGCAAGACCGACCTGCTCCGGCACCTGCTGGGTGAGCAGGTGCAGCCCACCTCGATGCGGCTGCTGGAGATCGCGGTCACCCGGCCGCGGGCCGGCTCGCTGGAGCTCGCGCTGGAGGAGCTCTCGCGACTGGCCGCAGAGCGCCGGGAGCGATACGTGGCCCATGTGCGGGTTGCTCTCGCGCTCACTCCCGAGCACGAGACCAGGCTCGCCGACGCCCTGGCGCGGATCTACGGCCGCGAGGTCCAGGTCCAGGTCGAGGTCGACCCGAGCGTGCTCGGCGGCGTGGAGGTCCGGGTGGGCGACGAGGTGCTCAACGGCACCGTCGAGCGCAACCTCGAGACCGTCCGCCGCCGGCTGGCCGGCTGATGTCATGTGCCGGCTGGCTGGCTAGTCCGTACCTTTCCCACCCCGTACCAAGGATCAGAGAGCAGGGATAGCCATGACGGAGCTCAGCATCCGCCCGGAGGACGTCCGGTCCGCGATCGAGCAGTACGTCACGTCGTACAGCGCGGAGACCACCCGCGAGGAGGTCGGCGTCGTCACCGAGGTCGG
>JAHWJP010000046.1 GCA_019348355.1 Actinomycetota bacterium | reverse complement strand
TCGTCGAGGTCGACGACTACTGCCAGACCAGCGTGCCGACGATCAGCGCGGTCGGGGACCTCATCCCGACCCTGCAGCTGGCCCACGTCGGCTTCGCCGAGGGCATCCTGGTCGCCGAGCGCCTCGCCGGGCTCGCCGTCACGCCGGTCGACTACGACGGTGTCCCGCGGGTCACCTACTCCTCCCCGGAGGTCGCCTCGGTCGGCCTGACCCGAAAGGTCGCCGAGGAGCGTGGTTACGAGGTCGTCGAGGCGACCTACGACCTGGCCGGCAACGGCAAGGCGCGGATCCTCGGCACGGCGGGCGCGGTCACGGTGCTGGCTGCCAAGGACGGCCCGGTGATCGGCGTCCACATGGTCGGCGACCGGGTCGGCGAGCTCATCGCCGAGGCCCAGCTGATCACCAACTGGGAGGCCCTGCCGAGCGAGGTCGCCGCCCTGATCCATCCGCACCCGACCATGTCCGAAGCCGTCGGCGAGGCCCACCTCGCGCTGGCCGGCAAGCCCCTCCACAGCCACTCCTAGGAGCTCTTCACCCATGGCCGTCTCCGTCACCATGCCCCGCCTCGGCGAGAGCGTCTCCGAGGGCACCGTCACCCGCTGGCTGAAGAAGGAGGGCGAGCGGGTCGAGGCCGACGAGCCGCTGCTCGAGGTCTCGACCGACAAGGTCGACACCGAGATCCCCGCTCCCGCAGGCGGCATCGTCAGCTCGATCAAGGTCCAGGAGGACGAGACCGTCGAGGTCGGGGTCGAGCTTGCGACGATCGACGACGGGGCCGGCGAGGCGACTCCCGCGGCTGAGCCCGAGCCGGAAACTGCTCCGGAGCCCCCGGCCGCTGCGCCGGAGCCCGAGGCTCAGCCCCAGGCTGCCCCCGAGGCCGCCGCCCCAGAGCCCGAAGCGGAGCCGGAGACCTCGGCCGCGGCGACCCCCGAACCGGCGCCCGCAGCAGCAGCGCCGGCGTCCCGACCCGCTGCTCCAGAAGCGGCCGGGCCCGCGCCGTCGGGGTCCGACGGTGGCGAAGGTACCTACGTCACCCCGCTGGTCCGCAAACTCGCGACGGAGCACGGCGTCGACCTGTCGAGCTTGTCAGGCACCGGCGTCGGCGGCCGCATCCGCAAGCAGGACGTCCTGGACGCGGCCAAGCAGGGGCAGGGCGCTCCCGCACCCGGCGCCAGCGCGCCCGCCGCCGAGCCGGCCGCGTCCCCTCAGCTCCCCCAGCCGGCTGCGGACAAGCCGACCTCGGCGCCCGCGCCTGCCTACGTCGACCAGGCTGCCCAGGCCGCCCCGGCGACCCGCGTCCGCGGTCGGAGCGAGCCGATGACCCGGCTGCGCAAGGTGATTGCGGCACGCCTGACCGAGTCGCTGCAGACCAGCGCCCAGCTCACCTCGGTGGTCGAGGCCGACGTCACCCGGATCGCCCGTCTGCGCACCGCGGCCAAGGACGGCTTCGCGGCCCGGGAGGGCACCAAGCTGTCGTTCCTGCCCTTCTTCGCCCTTGCGACGATCGAGGCGCTCAAGCTGCACCCGGTCCTGAACGCGAGCATCGATCAGGACGCCGGCACCATCACCTACCACGAGGCCGAGCACCTCGGGATCGCCGTCGACAGTCCGCGGGGGCTGCTGGTGCCGGTCATCCACGAGGCCGGCGACCTCAACCTGGCCGGGATGGCGCGCAAGATCGCTGACCTGGCCGAACGCACCCGGAGCAACAGCGTCACGCCCGACGAGTTGGGCGGCGGCACCTTCACGCTCACCAACACCGGCTCGCGCGGCGCGCTGTTCGACACCCCGATCATCAACCAGCCGCAGGTCGGCATCCTCGGCACCGGCGCCGTGGTGAAGCGGCCCATGGTCGTGCAGGACCCCGAGCTCGGGGAGGTCGTCGCCGTACGCTCGATGGTCTATCTCGCGCTGACCTACGACCACCGCATCGTCGACGGCGCCGACGCCGCCCGCTTCCTCGGCACCGTCAAGACCCGCTTGGAGGTGGGCGACTTCGCCGCTGAGCTCGGCCTGTAGCCCCGCACCCCCCCGGTCGAGGCTCACCGCAGCGCGAGGCACGATTGCCACATGTTGATCGGGATCACCGGCGCGTCCGGGTTCATCGGCACCCCGCTCGTGGCGTCCTTGCGAGGCCAGGGTCACGAGGTCGTGCGCTTCGTGCGCGGACGTGCCGATGCGGCCGATGAACGCGGCTGGGATCCGGCCACGCGCCAGCTGGACCCGCAGGCAGTTGCCGACCTGGACGCCGTCATCCACCTCGCCGGGGCGGGCGTCGCCGACAAACGCTGGACGCCGGCCCGCAAGAAGCTGATCCTCGACAGCCGGGTCGACGGCACGGCCACGATCGCCGCCGCCCTGGCCGAAGCGCACGGACCGAAGGTGCTGCTCTCGGCCAGTGGGATCGGCTTCTACGGCGACACCGGCGACCGGGTCACCGACGAGTCCGGACCGTCCGGTCAGGGGTTCCTCGCCGAGGTGTGCCGGCAGTGGGAGGCCTCGACCGCCCCCGCAGAGGCGGCCGGCATCCGGGTGGCGCACCTGCGTACCGGCATCGTCTTGTCGAGCTCGGGCGGGGCGCTCGCCAAGCAGCTGCCGTTCTTTCAGCTCGGCGCCGGCGCTCCGCTGGGCAACGGCCGACAGTGGAACAGCTGGATCAGCCTGCGCGACCAGATCGCCGCGATCACCCACCTGCTGACCGCCGACGTCGCGGGCCCGGTGAACCTCGTCGGGCCCGCGCCGGTGACGAATCGGGCGTTCACCAAGGCGCTTGGCAAGGCGCTGCACCGCCCGACGCTGCCCGTGCCCGTCCCCGGGTTCGCGCTGAGGGCAGCGCTCGGCGAGTTCGCCGACGAGGGCGTGCTGATCGGGCAGCGGCTGCTGCCGCAGGTGCTGCAGCGCAGCGATTTCTCCTTCGCCGACGGTGACCTTGCCGGGGCGCTGCGCAGCTCGATCTGAGCCCTGCTGACAGGGTGGTGGCATGGACATCCAGACGTACGACGTCGTCGTTGTCGGTGCCGGGCCCACCGGCGAGAACGTCAGCGACCGGGCGGTTCGCGGCGGGCTGAGCGTCGCGATCGTCGAAGCCGAGCTGGTCGGAGGCGAGTGCTCGTACTGGGCGTGCATCCCGAGCAAGGCGCTGCTGCGGCCGATCCATGCACTGGCCGCCGCTCGACGGGTGCCCGGCAGCCGGGAGGCTGCGTCCGGCGAGCTCGACGTGGCGGCCACCCTCGCCCACCGGGACGCCATGGTCAGCCGCTTCGAGGATTCCGGGCAGGTCAGCTGGCTCGAGAGCGCCGGGATCACCCTGGTGCGCGGGCACGGCCGGCTCGCCGGCGAGAGGTTCGTCGAGGTCGAGCGCCCGGGTGGCACGACCGCCCTCACGGCCCGGCACGCCGTCGTGCTCGCCACCGGGACCCGGCCCGCGATCCCGCCGATCCCCGGGCTGCGCGAGGCGCGGCCGTGGACCAGCCGCGAGGCGACCTCGGCGGCCAAGGCGCCCCGGCGCCTGCTGGTGCTCGGCGGCGGGGTGGTTGCCGTCGAGATGGCCCAGGCCTGGCGGGCGCTGGGCTGCCAACAGGTGACGGTCGTCGAGCGCGGCGACCGCCTGCTCGGCCGGACCGAGCCGTTCGCCGGTGCGCTGGTGCAGGAGGGGCTCGAGGACGCCGGCATACAGGTGGTGCTGCGCAGCAGCGTCCGGCGGATCGAGCGGCCGGACCCCCGCGGGCCGGTCAAGGCCACCCTGACCGACGGGCGCATCATCGTCGCCGACGAGGTGCTGGTCGGGCTCGGGCGGCAGCCGGCCACGACCGACCTCGGTGTGGACACCGTCGGCCTCGAGCCGGGAAGCATCGTCCCGGTCGATGACACGATGGCCGTGCAGGGGGTGGCCGGGAGGTGGCTCTACGCCGCCGGCGACGTCAACGGACGGGCGCTGCTGACCCATCAGGGCAAGTACCAGGCGCGCGCCCTCGGCGACCTGATCGCTGCCCGCGCCGGGGGGCTTGCGGAGGACACCGCCCGCTGGGGGCGGCATGTGTCGACCGCTGACCACGCCGCCGTCGCACAGGTCGTGTTCACCGACCCGCAGGTGGCGTCGGTCGGCCTGACCGAGTCGCAGGCCCGGGCGGCGGGGCATCCGGTCCGGACGGTGGGGTACGACCTGGGCAAGGTCTCGGGAGCGGCGCTGCACGCCGAGGGCTACATCGGTCACGCCAAGCTCGTGGTCGACAGCGTCCGGGAGGTGCTGCTCGGCGCGACCTTCGTCGGTCAGGACAGCGCCGAGCTGGTGCACGCCGCTACCGTCGCGCTGGTCGGCGAGGTGCCGATCTCGCGGCTGTGGCACGCCGTCCCGTCGTTCCCGACGATGAGCGAGGTGTGGCTGCGCCTGTTGGAGGAATGGGGCCGGTAGCTGCGTACGTCGGCGTGTCGTCCCGCAGCAGGCAGCCGCCCTTCGGCCCGGTGACGCTGTCACGCCGGGGACACCGACACCAGACGCCAGCCGGCCGGGGTTTCGATCAGCTCGACGATCCAGCGGGTCGGGCCGCGCTCGGCCACCCGTTGCACGACCGCGCCCGAACCGTCCCGGATCTCGTGAGCCGCCAGCACATCGACGATCTCGAGACGGACCGCGTCCTGAGCTGCGGCACTGCTGATCTCCACGGTGCGTACGGCGTGACGCAATCGGTGGGCACCCTCGCCCCGCGCGGCGAGCCCTTCCAGGGCGGCCGTGTCGGCGCGCAGACCGGGTGCGTCCGGCGCCCAGACGGCCGACAACACAGCCGGATCGGCCGTGGCGAAGGCCCGCGATCGGGCCGCGTCGAGCCCGTCGAGCACCGCCGCCCAGTCAGGGGCTGGCGGAGCCGCAGGCGCGGAGGGCGGGTCCGGAACCGCCGAAGCCGGTACGGACGGAGCCGGGCTCGCAGCGGCCAGAGCGGCAACCGACGGCAGGGGGGTGAGTGCAGCGGCCGCCGGCACCTCGCCCCGCCCGGACATCCAGCCGATCCCGGCGGCGAGCAGGACGAGCAGCACGAGCCCGGTGGCCGGCAGGGCGCGGGGCGGTAGCCGCCTGCGCACCCGATCGACCGGCGGCGCAGGCGGCGCGACCCGGACGACGTGGGTCGGTCGCACCGGCTCCGGCGGCGGACCGCCGGCGGCGTGGAGCCGCACCGGCGCGGCCGCGTGGGACCGGCGAAGCAGCGAGGCGAACGCCGCCGCGTCCGGCCGCTGTCCCGGGTCGGCCACCAGGCCGGCCTCGATGGCAGACACCAGCGCTCGCGGCGCGCTCGGCGCGAGCAGCCCGAGCGGCGCGCGGCCACCGGTCGCGGCAGCGTCCAGGACGTCGTCGACCGTGTCACCGGCGTGCGGCGGGGTGCCGGCGAGCAGGTGGTGGCACAGCGCCGCGAGCGCCCACACGTCGGAGGCGAAGTCCGGGTCGCCGCCCGCCGCAACGGACGGGTCGAGGTATTCCGCAGTTCCGTCGACGCTTTCGCGCTGTTCCCCCGCGACCCGGGCCACCCCGAGGTCGGCGAGCAGCGGCATGCCGTCGACAGTGAACAGCACATTGGCCGGTGACACGTCACCGTGCACCAGCGCGACGGCATGGGCGGCGGCGAGCGCCTGGGCGAGCGGACCGCCGATCGTGATCACCTCACCGGGGTCCAGCGCGCCCCGGCGGGCCAGCAGATCCGTCAGCGACCCGCCCGGTGCGTGGTCGAGCACCAGCACCGCGGCCGAGTCCTCATCGACGACGGCGCGCAGCCGTACGACGTAGGGGGTGTCCAGAGTTCGCAGCAGCGAGGCCTCGCGGCGCAGCGCCTCGACGGCGCGCGGGTCGGCCTCCGGCGACAGCCGCTTGAGCGCCACTGTGTCGCCGGAGGACAGCTCGACGGCGCGCCACACCTGGCCGGTGGCGCCGGCGCCGAGCAGCGCCTGCACCTCGTAGCCGGGAAGGGTGAAGACCTCGCTCACGGTCGCAGCGAATCATCGGGAGCACCGTCCTGCGAGTTGTCCACAGGCCAATATCGTCGCCGGACGCCACTACTCTGCCGGAGGCCGGGAAGGGGGACGCGTGCGCCTGTGGTGGGAGGTGGCTCGGCGCGGCTGGCGGCAGCGGTCGACCTATCGCACCGCGGTGTTCGCCGGTCTTTTCACCAACGCGACCTTCGGCGCGCTGCGGGCCTACGTCCTGCTGGCGGTGCTCGCGCAGCGCGACACGGTCGGCGGCTTCGACCAGGCGGCGGTGCTCGGCTTCGTGTTCTTCACCCAGGCGCTGCTCGCACCGGTGATGCTGTTCGGCTGGACGGACGTCGCCGACCGGGTGCGCTCCGGTGACATCGCCACCGACCTCTACCGACCGGTCGACCTGCAGCTCTACTCCTTGGCGACCTTCGCGGGCCGAAGTGCTTTCGAGCTGGTCTTCCGCAGCCTGCCAATCGTCGGCGTCGGCGTCGTCGCCTTCCGGATCCCGCTCCCACCGGTCGACCTGCTGCCTGTCGTCGTGCTGACCATCGCCCTCGCCGTCCTCGTCGGCTTCGCGCTGTCCTTCGTGCTCAACCTGCTGGCCTTCTGGCTGCTGGACAGTGACGGGATCGCCACCATCACCACGTCCGTCGGCTTCGTGCTGGCCGGCCTGGCCGTGCCCCTTCCCTTCCTGCCGTCGCCCTTCGCCGGGATAGCGCAGGCACTGCCCTGGGCCTCCATGCTGCAGCGCCCGGTCGAGGTGCTCCTCGGCCGGCATGGCGGCCTCGAGCTGGCCGGCGTCCTCGCCGTCCAGACCCTGTGGACTGTCATCCTGCTCGCCGTCGGTCAATGGCTGCTGACCCGCGCTACGGCCCGGGTGGTGGTGCACGGTGGGTGACGAGTTGTGCCTGTGGCGGGTGCTCGTCGCTGCCCGGGTCCGGTCGCAGTGGCAGTACCGCACGTCGTTCCTGCTCTACGCCTGTGGGTCGTTTCTCGGGGCGCTGGTCGACTTCGTCGCCCTGTCCGCCATCTTCACCAAGGTGCCGCAGCTCGGCGGCTGGAGCTTCGGGGAGGTGGCCTTCCTCTACGGCGTCAGCGGCCTCGGCTTCGCGCTGGCGAGCTTCGCCGTGGGCAGTGTCGGCAACCTCTCGCGACGGGTGAAGGACGGCACCTTCGACAGCCTGCTGCTGCGCCCGCTCGGCACGATCACGCAGCTGTCGGCGGAGGGCTTCGCGCTGCGCCGGATCGGCAGGGTGGCGCAGGCCGGCTGCGTCCTGGTCCTCTCACTGACGCTGCTCGAGCTCTCCTGGACCCCCGGTCGGGTCGCGGTCACCACGGTGGCGATCGCCTGCGGCACCCTCGTCTACGCAGCCGTGTTCCTTGCGACAGCCGCGGTCTCGTTCTGGGTCATCGAGGGCGCCGAGGTGGGAAACGCCTTCACCTACGGCGGCAACTTCCTGTCCAACCAGCCGCTCGACATCTACGCCCGCTGGTTGCGTCAGTTCGCCACCTTTGTGCTCCCGCTCGCCTTCGCCGCCTACCTGCCGGTCGCCTGGGTGCTCGACAAGCCGACCCCACGGGGCATCCCGTCGGCTCTCGTATGGGCCACCCCGCTGGTCGCCGTGGCCGCGCTGCTTGTCTCGCGGGCCGTGTGGCAGGCCGGGTTGCGCACCTACCGGAGCACCGGCACATGAGTGAGCCGCTGATCCGGCTGGTCGACGTCCGCAAGACCTTCGTCCTGCGCGAGCGCGCCGGCCGCATCCGCCGGACCAAGCGTGAGGTCACGGCCGTTGACGGGATCAGCCTGGACGTACCGGCTGGTCAGATCTGCGGCTACATCGGGCCGAACGGCGCCGGCAAATCCACGACCGTCAAGATCCTCACCGGCATCCTGACCGCGACGAGCGGGACCGTACGCGTCGCCGGGCTCGACCCGCGGACCCGGCGGGTCGAGCTGACCCGCCGCGTCGGGGTCGTGTTCGGCCAGCGCACCCAGCTGTGGTGGGACCTGCCGCTGGCCGACAGCTTCGAGCTGCTGCGCCACGTCTACCGCCGGGACCTCGCCGACCACCGCAGCCGCCTGTCCACGCTGGTCGAGGTTCTCGACCTCGGAGCTTTCCTCGCCACGCCGGTCCGGCAACTCTCGCTCGGCCAGCGGATGCGCGGCGACCTGGCCGCGGCGCTGCTGCACGCACCGGAAGTGCTCTACCTCGACGAGCCGACCATCGGGCTCGACGTCGTCAGCAAGGCCCGCGTCGGGGAGTTCCTGCGCAGGGTCAACGCCGAGCAGGGGGTGACCGTCCTGCTGACCACGCACGACCTGGCGGACGTGGAGCGGTTGTGCGACCGTCTGGTGGTCATCGACCGAGGTCGGGTCATCTCCGACGGGACGGTTGCGCAGATCAAGCAGACCTACGGCCGGACCCGCACCCTGCTCGTCGACTTCGTCGAACCACAGGCTCCGGTCACGCTCCAGGGCATCACGGCGGTACGTGTCGACGGACCTCGCCAGTGGCTGAGCTTCGACCGCACGACCAGCGCTGCGCAGCTGATTGCGCAGGTGATGCAGGAGGCGTCCGTCCGCGACCTCAGCATCGAGGAGCCGCACATCGACGACGTCGTCCGGCAGGTCTACGGGCTGGCTCGTGAGCAGCTGCTCGCGGCGGAAGGCGAAGACCGTGCCTGAGGTCGTCGTCGTCGGTGCCGGACTCGCCGGTCTTGCGTGCGCCCGCCACCTGTCGCGAGCCGGCGTGTCCGTCACCGTGCTCGAGGCCGAGGACGCCGTCGGGGGCCGGGTCCGCACCGACGTCGTCGACGGGATGCTGCTCGACCGCGGCTTCCAGGTGCACAACACCGGATATCCCGAGGCGCAGCGGGTGCTGGACCACGCGGCGCTGGACCTGCAGGACTTCGCCGCCGGCGCGCTCGTCCGCATCGGCGACCGGCTGCACAAGGTCGGTGATCCGCTCCGGGTCCCGACCTGGGCGCCAGGCACGGCCCTGGCGCCGATCGGCTCGCTCAAGGACAAGGTGTTGATCGGCCGGCTCGCCGCCGGGGCGGCGCTGCACTCGGCCGACACCCTGCTGGCCCGCCCCGAGATGACCACCTACGACGCGCTTCGCGCCCGCGGCCTGTCCGACACGGTGATCGACCGCTTCTTCCGGCCGTTCCTGTCGGGCATCTTCCTGGAAGCCGCGCTCGCGACCAGCAGCCGCCTGTTCGACCTCATCTGGCGCTCGTTCGCCCGCGGCACGCAGTGCGTCCCCGCGGCCGGCATGGGCGCGATCCCGGCGCAGCTTGCCGGCGGGCTGGACGTGCGCCTGTCCACACCGGTCGAGGCCGTCGCCGCGGGCGAGGTGCGGGCAGCCGGCGAGACGCTCCAGCCCCGTGCCGTCGTGGTCGCGACCGCCGCTCCCGCCGCCGGCCGGCTGCTGCCCGGCGTGGACGTGCCGCCCGGTCACAGCGTCACGACGCACTACCACCTGGCGCCAGAGCCGCCGATCCGTGAAAAGGCCATCGCGCTCGACGGTGAGGGCGGCGGACCGGTCGCCAACTCGGTCGTCGTGACCAACGCCGCGCCGTCCTACGCCCCCGGGCGGCAGCTGGTCGCGAGCTCAGTCGTCGCCGGTGAAGCCTCCGAGCCGGCGGTCCGGGCGCACCTCGCACGGCTGTACGGCGTGGACACTTCGCGCTGGGAGGCGGTCGCGGCGTACACCATCGTCGACGCCCTGCCGAGCCAGGCGCCGCCGATGTGCCGCTTCCGCAAGGCGGTCCGGCTCGAGCCCGGCCTGTACGTGTGCGGCGACCACCGCGACTCCGCCTCGATCCAGGGGGCGCTCGTCTCCGGGCGGCGCGCCGCCACCGCCGTCCTCGAGGAGATCCGGTGACCGACCGCCACATCGTCGCGACCAGCAGCGGCGGATTCCTGCCCGATGACCGGTATGGCATGCGGCCCGGCCCGCTGATGGAGCTCTGTCGCGCGTTGTCCGGCGCCGACGAGCCGCGGGTCTGCGCCCTCGCCACCGCCACGGGTGACGACGCGGGCTCCCGCGCCCGGTGGTACGCCGCCGTCGCCGGGGCCGGCTGGCGACCCAGCCACCTCGCGCTGTTCCCGATGCCCAACGTCGACGACATCCGCGCCCACCTGCTGGCGCAGGACATCGTCTGGGTCGGCGGCGGCAGCGTCGCCGGGCTCATGGTGATGTGGCGCCTGCACGGGGTCGACGCGGTGCTGCGCGAGGCGTGGGATGCCGGGGTGGTGCTCACCGGTGGCAGCGCCGGCTCACTGTGCTGGCACACCGGCGGCACGACCGACTCCTTCGGCCCGATGCTCCGGCCATGGACCGACGGCATGGGCCTGGTCGCCGGGTCGACGTGCCCGCACTACGACTCCGAAGCGCGTCGCCGTCCGCTCTACCAGCAGCTGGTACGCGACGGAGCGCTCGACCCGGGTCATGCGACCGACGACGGTGTCGGGCTGCACTACGTCGACGGGGTGCTGCACGAAACCGTCACTGATCGGGAGGGCGCCTGCGCATGGCGGGTGGACACGACCGGCGAGACCCGGGTCGAGGCCCGGCTGCTGGGCTGAGCGCGCCGCCGTACTCTCGGGGGGTGCTCTTCCGGCGGCTGGGACGCATGCCCTATGCGGTCGCCTGGCGCCTGCAGCAGCAGGTGCACGAGCAGGTCGTCGCCGGGAGCGAGGACGTCGCGCTGCTGCTCGAGCACGAGAGCGTCTACACCGCCGGCAAACGGACCGAGCCGGAGGAGCGGCCGCAGGACGGCACCCCCGTGGTGGACGTGGACCGTGGCGGCAAGATCACCTGGCACGGTCCGGGACAGCTGACCGGCTACCCGATCGTGCGGCTCGCCGACCCGGTTGATGTCGTGGCGTACGTCCGGGCCCTGGAGCAGGTGCTGATCGACACGTGCGCGGCGCTGGGTCTCCCGACCACCCGGGTCGAGGGCCGCAGCGGGGTCTGGACGGCGGACGGCGCGCGCAAGGTGGCGGCGATCGGCATCCGGGTCGCGCGGGGGGTGACCATGCACGGTTTCGCGCTCAACTGCGACCCGGACCTGACGTCGTACGACCGGATCGTGCCCTGCGGGATCACCGATGCGACCGTGACGTCGCTGTCCCGGGAGCTGCGTCGGGCGGTGAGCGTCGAGCAGGTCATGCCGCTGATCGAGCAGCGCCTGCCCACCCTGACAAGATCAACGCCGGACTTCGGGCGGTTCGCGTCCCCCGAAAGCGGCCGAAACACGGCGTTGATCAACGTAGGGGGGCGGGAAGCCCTCCCCGCCGCCGGACGTTGGCCACAGCTGTGACGACGGTGAGCCCGGAGGGGCGCAAGATGCTGCGCCTCGAGGTGCGCAACGCGCAGACGCCGATCGAGAAGAAGCCCTCCTGGATCAAGACCCGGGCGGTGATGGGGCCGGAGTACACCGCCCTGAAGTCACTGGTCCGCACCGAGGGGCTGCACACCGTCTGCGAGTCCGCCGGCTGCCCCAACATCTTCGAGTGCTGGGAGGACCGCGAGGCGACGTTCCTGATCGGCGGTGACCAATGCACGCGGCGCTGTGACTTCTGCAACATCGACACCGGCAAGCCGGCCGCCTACGACACCGACGAGCCCCGCCGTGTCGCTGAGTCCGTACAGACGATGGGTCTGCGTTACGCGACCGTCACCGGTGTCGCCCGCGACGACCTGTCCGACGGCGGCGCGTGGCTCTACGCCGAGACGGTCCGGTGCATCCACGCGGCGATGCCGGGCATCGGGGTGGAGTTGCTGATCCCCGACTTCAACGGCGAACCTGCGTTGCTGGAGAGGGTTTTTGACTCCCGCCCCGAGGTGCTCGCGCACAACGTCGAGACGGTGCCCCGCATCTTCCGGAGCATCCGGCCGGGCTTTCGCTACGAGCGCTCGCTCGACGTCCTCACGCAGGCCCGAGCGGCCGGGCTCGTCACGAAGAGCAACCTGATCCTGGGCATGGGTGAGGACCGCGCGGAGATCAGCGGCGCGATGCAGGACCTGCACGACGCCGGTTGTGAGCTGCTCACCATCACGCAGTACCTGCGACCCTCGCCGCGGCACCACCCGGTGGAGCGCTGGGTTCAGCCGGAGGAGTTCGTCGAGCTGGCCGAACAGGCGCAGGAGATCGGCTTCGCCGGCGTGCTGAGCGGCCCGCTGGTCCGCTCGTCCTACCGGGCCGGGCGGCTCTACGCCCAGGCGAACGAGCGACGTCTGTCCTTGCGGCGGTCTGCTGGGTGACGCGCCGGGCGTGGCAGCCCAGCAGATGACCGCAAGGAAGATCCTCGGCACGGACAAGAATGGCGCGGCGCGGTTCGGCCAACCTCTGCTGGACGCCACCGGCTGGAGCAGCGCGCGTAGTACGGGCTCGACCGGGATAGATTGCCCGCCATGGTCGAGTCGACGTACACGCCTGTGCTCGCCGTGTCCCGGCTCGGCTTCTTCCTGCTCGGCATCCGCTTCCACGTCACCGGCGCCGAGCACGTCCCGAAGTCCGGCGGCGCCGTCATGACGCTGAACCACATCAGCTACCTCGACTTCACCTTCGGCGGCCTTGCGGCGCGACCGGCCAAGCGGCTGGTCCGCTTCATGGCCAAGAAGGAGGTCTTCGACCACAAGGTCAGCGGCCCGCTGATGCGCGGCATGAAGCACATCCCGGTCGACCGGTACGGCGGGGGCGCCGAGTCCTACCAGGCGGCGATCAAGGCCCTCACGTCAGGCGAAATCGTCGGGGTCTTCCCGGAGGCGACCATCTCGACGTCGTACGAGCTCAAGGACTTCAAGAGCGGCGCGGCGCGGATGGCCATGGAGGCCGGTGTCCCGATCGTGCCGGTCGTCATGTGGGGCGGCCAGCGGATCATGACCAAGGGCCGCAGGCGGGACCCGACCCGCGGCACGCACGTACGCATCGTCGTCGGGGAGCAGTTCTTCCCCGACCCGACGGCTGACCCGGTGGCGGTCACCGCGGAGCTCAAGGCCCGGATGTCGGTGCTGCTCGACGAGGCGCAGGCGACCTACGCCGGCAAGCCCCGTTCGCCTGAGGACACCTGGTGGATCCCGGCCCGGCTGGGCGGGACCGCCCCGACGCTCGAGCAGGCCGCCGTCCGCAGCGCCGAGGTGAACGCGGCGCGGGCCGCCCGCCGCGCCGCGAAGGACACCGGGGCCTGACGCCTATCCTTGGTCGCATGGCCCTGCGAAACCGCTCGAAGGACGCTCCCGCCGGCAAGGGGCCCGGAGTTAAGGGCGGTAAGGGCACGGCTCCGGCGAAGAAGAAGCTGCCGCGTGGTGCCCGGCTTCAGCAGATCAAGCGGGCCTTCGCCGTCACTCGGCAGAACGACCCGAAGGTCCTGCCGTACCTGCTGGCTGCCTTCTTCGGGCCATTCCTGCTGCTGCTCGCGCTCGGCTTCGTGGTCGGCCAGCCGATCTACCTCGGCTTCCTCGGGCTGCTCGTCGCCCTGATCGTCACCGCCTTTGTCTTCGGCCGGCGGGTGCAGGCGACGGCGTACTCCCAGGTCGAGGGCCAGCTCGGCGCGGCGGCGGCGGTGCTGGACAACATGCGCGGGGACTGGCGGGTGACCCCTGCGGTCGGCTTCACCCGCGAGCAGGACCTGCTGCACCGCGTCATCGGGCTCCCCGGGGTCGTGCTCGTCGCGGAGGGCGCGCGCAACCGCACCCGCAACCTCGTCGTGACCGAGAAGAAGCGGCTGGCCCGCTGGATCGGTGACGTCCCGGTCTACGAGGTGCTGGTCGGTGACGGCGAGGGGCAGGTCGGGTTGCGTGAACTCGAGAAGCACTTCCTCAAGCTGCCGCGCAACATCAAGGGCAAGCAGGTCAACGAACTCGACCGCAAGCTCAAGGCGATGGGCGGCGCCGGGGCGATGCCGATCCCCAAAGGCCCGATGCCGACCCGGATGCCGCGGAAGTAGCCCGGCTCACGCCCGTACGACGACCGTGCCCGCGGCCTTGTCGTGCAGCCCGCGCCCCTCGCGGTCGCTGATCACCGCCGGCACCAGCAGGAGCAACAGGGCGGTACGGATCGCCGCCGGCAGGAAGCCGGGCACCCCGCCGCCGGCGAGCTTCTGCACCCGGACCCCCAGCAAGCGCATGCCGATCGACTGCCCGGTCAGCGCGGTCAGCACCAGCACCTGCAGCGCGAAGGCGCCGTTCACGGCGATGACCCGCTGCCCCTCGGTCGGGTCGGCGACCAACGCATTGATCAGCCCGCCGATCAGCGCTCCGACGAGCAGGTCGAGCCCGAAGGCGGCGAGGCGCCGGCCCCAGCCGGCGAGGGCGCCCGGACCGTCGGCGGGGAGCCCGAACACCTCGCCGCGCCACCGGCCCCGGGGACCCATGTCGACCCCGGCCGCAGCCGGCCCGGACAGCCACGTCTCGGTCCACCTGGCCATGTGGCAAGGCTAGCCGCGCGGCCGGGCGCGCGCCCTCCGTACGCCCTGCGTAACGTCTCTGAAACACCGCCTGGATAGCCTGTCGGCACAGCCGCACCCGCCCACGGCCGCCCGGCCGTGTCCCTGAGTCCCCCCGGAGGACGTCCCTTGTTCACCAACGCCGACGAGGTCCTGAGTTTCATCGAGAGCGACGGCGTCGAGATGGTCGACGTCCGCTTCTGCGACCTGCCGGGTGTCATGCAGCACTTCACGGTGCCGGTCGGGTCGTTCACCTCGGACGTCTTCACCGACGGCCTGGGCTTCGACGGCTCGTCGATCCGAGGTTTTCAGGAGATCCACGAGTCGGACATGCTGCTGCTCCCGGACCCCACGTCGGCACGGTTGGACCCGTTCCGGGTCCGCAAGACGCTCATTCTCAACTTCTTCATCCACGACCCGCTCACCGGCGAGGCCTACTCGCGTGACCCGCGTAACGTCGCCAGAAAGGCGCAGGCCTACCTCAAGGGCACCGGCGTGGCGGACATGGCGTACTTCGGTGCTGAGGCGGAGTTCTACATCTTCGACTCGGTGCGCTTCGACTCCAAGCCCGAGGGCAGCTTCTACGCCATCGACGCCAAGGCCGCGGCGTGGAACTCCGGCAAGGACGAAGCCGGCGGAAACCTGGGCTACAAGCCGCGCACCAAGGGCGGCTACTTCCCCGTCTCCCCCACCGACCACCACGCGGATCTGCGCGACCAGATGGCCGTCTACCTGGAGGCGGCCGGCATGGTCGTCGAGCGGGGCCACCACGAGGTGGGGTCCGCCGGTCAGGCCGAGATCAACTACAAGTTCGGCGAGCTGCTCGCGAGCGCGGACAACCTCATGCTGTTCAAGTACATCATCAAGAACACCGCGCACGCCGCCGGCAAGACGGTCACCTTCATGCCCAAGCCGGTCATGGCCGACAACGGCTCGGGGATGCACTGCCACCAGTCGCTGTGGAAGGACGGCGAGCCGCTGTTCTACGACGAGGTCGGCTACGCCGGGCTGTCGGACATGGCGCGCTACTACATCGGCGGCCTGCTGCACCACGCCCCGTCGCTGCTGGCCTTCACCAACCCGACGATCAACAGCTACCACCGCCTGGTGCCCGGCTTCGAGGCGCCGGTCAACCTGGTCTACAGCCAGCGCAACCGCTCGGCCTGCATCCGCATCCCGATCACCGGCAGCAACCCGAAGGCCAAGCGCCTGGAGTTCCGCTGCCCCGACCCGTCCTCGAACCCCTACCTGGCGTTCAGCGCGATGCTGATGGCCGGCCTCGACGGCATCCGCAACAAGATCGAGCCGCCGACGCCGGTCGACAAGGACCTGTACGAGCTGCCGCCGGACGAGCTGGCCGACGTCGCGCAGGTGCCCGCCTCCCTCGACGCCGTGCTCGACGCGCTCGAGGCCGACCACGACTACCTGCTCGAGGGCGGCGTGTTCACCGCTGACCTCATCGAGACGTGGATCTCCTACAAGCGGGAGACCGAGATCGCCCAGCTCCGGCTGCGACCTCACCCATACGAGTTCGAGCTGTACTACGACATCTGAGGATCATCAGGCTCTGACCTGCAGGGCTAGGCACGGTGGGCTTTGCTAGTCCGCATAGGGTCTGCAAGATCTGCCGCGCGAGCCACCAGGACCGCCCCGACAACGGTCCTGGTGGACTCATCACTGTCCGGCCACAGGTGTGCGCGTAGGTGTTCAGCGTCGTGGTTGCGGACGAGTGCCGCAACGACACGAGCCCTGGCCGCAGCGATCTGGCGGCGCTTCCAACTCTCGAAATCGTTGCGGGCCAAAGGGTCATGCCCAGGTGGACGCCTGTCGGGAAACATCACGTCACCGCCTCGGCGCATAGCGGGCAAAGGGCGGTTCCGGGAGCGAGAGCGACGAGAGATCTACAGGCTGGACATCGGGTCCGGGTCGTGGTCGCGCTCTGCAGGGCCTTTTGCGCATCCCTCTGGATTTGCTCCGTTGCAGCTCGCAGGACCCGTAAGTCCTCAGCCTAGGACATCCCATCATGGCGAGGACTTCAATGGTCCTCGCACCGAGTTCCGCGCTCCGGTCGTCCGAGCTCAGCGTCAGGGACATGGCCCACTCCGCGCGCGCCCACCACGCAGTCCGTTCGTCCGCGTGCTGGCGCTGCCGCATGGTCAGGAACACGCCATACAACGCTAGCGCGGCGCCAACAACAACAGCGATCGGTGTGATGAGCGAGGCGTACGGCAGTATGTCGCGCACGTGCGTCCGGCCTCCCGCAGCGACTCAAGGTCGTCCAGGAGCAGACGCCACCTATCAGCGTTCGTAATGTCTATCAGGGCCGAGACAGCGGCCGGCCGTCGGCGCGCCCGTGCACTCGCCGGCGCCGCAGTCCTGCTCCTGCTGGTGCTCGGCACCGTGGTGGCCACCGCGGTCGCCGACAGCATCGGGCTGTCGTTGACCACATCGCTGGATGCCAGCTGGCTGGCCGGGCTGTTCGATGATCTCGCGCAGTGGTGGGACGCCCAGCCCTGGTACGCCAAGCTCGCCATCGGCGCCGGGATCGCCGCGCTGGTGGTGCTGTCCGGTGGAACGTTCGGCGCCGCCCTGGCGGTGTCCGGCGGCGCGACGACGCTGGCTGCGTACGGTCGCGGGACCGCCGATTTCATCCGGGACCCGCGGGCCGCGACCACCGACTTCGTCACGACCCTGACCCCGCAGCAAGCCGGCGCGTACGGCCTGGAACTCGTGGCCGGACGGCTGATCCCAGCCGGGATCGGCGCTGTCGCCGGTCGCGGCGTCCGCCGCAACCTCGACGAGTACGCCGCCGACCCGGCCGCCTGGCGAGCCACCCGCCGGGACGCGCTCCGGGGAGAGACCGGCGCGTTCACGGTCGGCGTGGGACCCCCACCGGCCGCCGTGTACGGGCCGCTGGACTCCCTCGGCCGGGCCACCAGCGTCCGGGCCACCCTGGACGCCAGCCACCTCAACACCGGCACACGGGCGACGGCCACCGGTGTTCCTGGCGTCGTTCCCGGCAGCAAGCTGGACCGCGGGCACCTGCTCAGCAAGCTGCTGGGGGGTCTGGGCAACGACCGACGGAACCTCACTGCCATGCTGGACAACATCAATCGCGGCCAGTTCCGAAAGCTGGAGAAGCAGATTGCACATGCGCTCGACCGTGGTGAGGTGCTCGACTTCCGCGCCGTTCCGACCTATCGGGGCAACAACTCAGTCCCGCTGGGCGTCACCGTCGACGTCACCAGCCGCAACGGCACGTTCGTCAGGCATGTCACCGTTCTCATGCGCTAGGAGCCATTTTGACCCGCAACGAGTTTCGTGACCTTGTCCCGCCTCCGCCTAGTCCGCCCCTGTCGCCGGTGGACTGGGACGCTGTCATCGAAAGGCTGGGCACGCAGCTGCCCAGCGATTACCGATGGTTCGCAGACGTCTACGGCGCCGGGACCTTCGGGGGCTGGCGCATCGCGCACCCCGACCACCCGTTACCCGGCTTCAATCTGTGGGATCGCATCAAGGTACAAAGCGAAGCTTTTGCCTTCATGAGAACCCCGGATGGGGATCAGGAGTCCGACGAAGATTTCGCGGCATCTTTCGCCGAACCCTTTCCGGCGGCAGGGGGTGTCTTGGCCTTCGCCGACACGGACACTGGTGACGGCGCCTTCTGGCTTACTGGCGGTGATCCCGACGAGTGGCCGATCTACACCGATGACCGCGGCTCGGACGTGCGCGTCACTCTCGACCTGACCACCCTGGACTGGCTCGCTGCGCTCGCCCGAGGTGATGACCCGATACTCGACCAAGGTCCCGTTCAGTGGGCGCCCGCGCCGCTTGAGTACCCGGAGTCACCCTGATTTGAGGACAAGATCCGTGGGGCCCGACCCGCTGAGACCTGTCGTTTCGAGCCGCCGGGCGACGGTGAGGAGCACCGAGGACGGTCCGTCGGCTGCGCCGGGAGTGACCGCCCCTTCCTTTGCATGACTGAGCGCAAACAAGGTGGCACTTCGCTTGCGTTTGCTTGACATGCCCGTAGTGGACATCTGCACCAGCCTCCAGCCAGCTCAGGCACGCCGTTCCTGGCCGGGTATTTCCCGACCCGAGTGACCGGACGAAGTCAGACGCAGTGCAAGATCACCGACCGATGCAGATGCAGATCAACCCCCACCCACTCCTTCGAACCCGT
>JAHWJP010000045.1:3189-18647 GCA_019348355.1 Actinomycetota bacterium | reverse complement strand
CGCGGTCCGGACGGGCGCACCGCCGCCTACCGGGACGAGGCCGGGGCGCTGCACGCGGTGTCCGCGCGCTGCACCCACCTGGGGTGCACCGTCCGCTTCAACGACGCGGAGAAGTCCTGGGACTGCCCGTGCCACGGTTCCCGCTTCGGCGTGGACGGCAGCGTGCTCGCCGGGCCGGCTGTAGCGCCGCTCGAGGACGTCCAGCCCTGAGCCGGAGGGGTCGGGGACGGTCGGCCCATGGGCGAGCAGGCAGGATGTACCCCATGAGTCTTCACGGCAAGGACCTGCTCGGCGGACCACCCTCTACGCTGCTGCCCGACGAGCCCGGCCCGCGTGAGCTGCTCGAGCGTGGCGCGGAACCGGCCGATGTGGCTGCGGCGCACCCGACAAGTTCGCTCGCATGGGCAGAGCTGGCCGAGAACGCCTACGCTCGAGGCGCATATGTGGAGTGCTACGCCTATGCCCGCACCGGTTACCACCGCGGGCTGGATGCGCTGCGGCGCTCCGGGTGGAAGGGGTACGGGCCGGTGCCCTGGGCGCATGCTCCCAACCGAGGATTCCTGCGCGCGCTGCACGCACTCGGACAGGCGGCCGGAGCGATCGGTGAGAACGACGAGGCGGCGCGCATCCGGCAGTTCCTCTCCGACAGCGACCCGGCTGCGGCCGAAGCTCTCGGCGGCGCCTGACCCGGAGGTCTTCCCTGATCACCTGGCGCCCTCAGCCGGGATCGGTCGGTTCCCCCGGCGGCCCGTCGCCGCGCGCACCGGTCCGCCGCCAGCCGAGCAGCGCCGCCCCGGGCAGCTGGGCCACCGTCCGGCTCGTACCGGCGAGGAAGGCCACCCGCTCATGGGTGTCAGCGAGGGTTCGCAGCACCGGAAGGGCGTCCTGCTGAATCTTGCGCAGCGTGTCGGGCAGATCGTCCACCGCTGGGTCATCGAGGACGACGGCGAGACGAGCCAGGCCGGGAGCGAGCTCCCGCAGCGGCTGCTCGAGCTCGGTGGCCATCGCATCCAGCCGTACGGCCAGCCGGTGAACCGCGGTGAGCGTCACCCGGGCCTCGATCACGACGTCGCCCAGGCCGCGGGCCGCACCGGTCAGCGAGGCGACCGCAGCCGGCAGCGCCGCCAGCGCCTCGACCGGCGCCCGCACTACCGAGAACAGGCCGTTGATGCGCGGGATGCGTGCCACCATGTCAGCGTACGGACGAGCCGCACTCACCCGGCTGGGCCAGCGGCTCCCGGCTGGCGTTGGGTAGGCAGCAGTCACTGCCCAGAACCGCTGATGCTTGGAGTCCGATGAGCGCGCAGGCCGAGAGCCGGATTGACGACGAGCTCGATCCGAGCGTGTCCGACGCCGAGCGCGTCCAGCGCTTCCGGCGCCGGCTCGAGGCGCTGCTCGGGATCCCGGCCAGCGAGGGAAACGAGCTGACGCTGCTCAAGAACGGCGACCAGATCTTCCCGGCCATGCTGGCGGCGATCCGGGCGTCGACCAACACGATCGACTTCCTCACCTTCGTCTACTGGAAGGGCGACATCGCCCACGAGTTCGCCCACGCCTTGGCCGAGCGGGCCCGTCACGGCCTCCGCGTGCGGGTGCTGATCGACGCGATCGGCGGCCGGCTCATCGACTCCGCGCTCATGGACCACATGGCCGAGTGCGGCGTGGAGGTGGAGTGGTTTCGCAAACCCTTCAGCGTCGCCCAGTTGACCTCACCGCTCAAGCAGAACCACCGCACGCACCGCAAGGTGCTCATCTGCGACGAGCGGGTCGGCTTCACCGGGGGAGTGGGCATCGCCGAGGAGTGGTGCGGCGACGCGCGCGACGAGAGCGAGTGGCGGGACACCCATGTCCAGGTGGTCGGGCCGGCGGTGGACGGGCTGTCGGCCTCCTTCGCGCAGAACTGGGCGGAGACCGGCAACCCGCTGATCGACGACCGGCGCAGCTTCCCGGAGCACGTCGCGACCGGCGACAGCGTGGTCCAGGTCGCCCGAGGCAGCGCCAGCGTCGGCTGGAACGACATGGCGACGGTCTTCCGGTTGATGATCGAGTCGGCGCGCGACCGGCTGCGGATGATGACCGCCTACTTCGTCCCCGACGACAGCTTCCAGCAGCTGTTCCTCGACGCGGTGCAGCGCGGCGTGCAGGTCGACATCATGCTGCCGGGCCCGCACGCCGACAAGCGGGTCTGCCAGCTGGCCAGCGAGTCCATCTATTCGCGCCTCACGCAGGGAGGGGTGCGCATCTGGGCGTTCCAGCCCTCGATGCTGCACGCCAAGGTGCTGACCGTCGACGGGGTGGTCACCGTGATCGGTTCGGCGAACATGAACCGCCGGTCGATGCAGCTGGACGAGGAAGTCGTGCTCAGCGTCCTCGACCCGGTCGTCGCGCGCCGCCTCGAGGACGACTTCGACGAGGAGCTGCTGCGGTGCGAGCGGATCGAGCCGCGCCGGTGGCAGGACCGGCCGATGCACCAGAAGGCCCAGGAGAAGGCGACGACGGTCATTCACAGGTTTCTCTGACTGAGCGGCCGGCTCACAGCGCCGTCGGTCCCGCTGCCGTCAGGGGCGCAACAGCGACCAAGCACTCGGAGAGACGGTCCAGGTGCGGCGCCGCATGCAGTCGCCCAGCTCGCCGTCGGCGTTGACGTCGACCGGCTCGCCGGACACCGTGACGGTGCGCCCGCGCGCTTCGCGTACGTCCCTGTCCTGCAGGTGCTTTCCGGCTTGTAGCGCCGCGCCGTAACGCACCCGCGCGAACGGTCCGCAGGCCCGCGACACGATCACGTCGAGCAGCCCGTCGTCCGGCTCGGCGTGCGGCAGCAGCTGGGTGCCCCCGCCGATGCCCCGGCCGTTGCCGATGCCGACCATCAGCGTGCGGCAGTGGTCGTCGGCGACGACCCGCCCGTCCACCTCGACGCGAAGCCGCCATCCGGTCGACCGCATCCCCGCTGCGACCGCGCCGATCGGGTACGCCGCCGGACCGAGCCGGGGCTTGAGCCGCCCGGCAGCGGCGGCTGCCTCCGCGCCGACCCCGACGTGCACCGCGTTGACGACGATGCCGCCGGCGTCGTCGACCAGCAGGTCGAGTGGCCTGCTGTCGGCCCGGAGCACCAACCGGGCAGCGTCCGCCGGGTCCAGCGGAAGGTCCAGCGTGCGCGCCAGGTCGTTGCCGGTGCCGAGCGGGATCAGCCCGAGCCGGGTCTGGCGCAACGAGCTGCGGACGTGCATCCGGGACACCGCGAGGTGCAGGCTCCCGTCACCTCCGGCGAGCACGAGGGTGCGACCGTCGAGGCGGTCGAGCACGGCGTCGAGCTCGTCGGGCGTCTGCGTCGTGACCAGCTCCACGTGGCCCGCCTCAGCCAGGACGGCGCGTGCCGCCGCGACCGCCTCGTCCTCGGCGCTGCCCGCCTTCGCGCTCGCGACGAGGACGTGTCCGGTGGGGGAAGGGCACATGTCGGCTAGCCTTTCCCTGCAAGAGCCCCGGTGCCGATGCACTCGGGGCTGTGTCATGCCTACCTGCCCGACAGGAGCACCCTATGCCCGCACTCGTGCTCGTCGGCGCCCAGTGGGGCGACGAGGGCAAGGGCAAGGCCACCGACCAGCTCGGCGGCTCGGTCGACTACGTCGTCAAGTTCAACGGCGGCAACAACGCCGGCCACACCGTCGTCATCGGTGACGACACCTACGCCCTGCACCTGCTCCCGAGCGGCATCCTGTCGGCCGGCTGCACGCCGGTCATCGGCAACGGCGTGGTCGTCGACCTGTCGGTGCTTTTTGAGGAGATCGATGCCCTGGAGGCGCGCGGGGTGTCCTGCGCCAAGCTGCTCGTCAGCGCCGACGCCCACCTGATCGCCTCCTACAACCGCACCCTGGACCGGGTCGCCGAGCGGTTCCTGGGCAAGCGGCGGATCGGTACGACGGGGCGCGGCATCGGCCCGACGTACGCCGACAAGATGAACCGCATCGGCATCCGGGTGCAGGACGTGTTCGACGAGGGGATCCTGCGCCAGAAGGTCGAGGCGGCGCTGGACATGAAGAACCAGGTGCTGGTCAAGGTCTACAACCGCAAGGCCGTCACGGCGGACGAGGTCGTCTGCGAGCTGTTGTCCTACGTCGAGCGGCTGCGACCGATGGTGGCCGACACCGGGCTGGTGCTGTCGCAGGCGCTCGATCGTGGGGAGACGGTGCTGCTGGAGGGGGGGCAGGCGACGCTGCTCGACGTCGACCACGGCACCTACCCGTTCGTCACCTCCTCCTCGGCGACCAGCGGTGGTGCCTGCACCGGCAGCGGCGTCCCGCCGAACCGCGTCGACAAGGTTCTCGCGGTGCTCAAGGCCTACACGACCCGGGTCGGCGAAGGACCCTTCCCCACCGAGCTGACGGGCGCCGACGGGGAACGGCTCCGCACGGCCGGCGACGAGTACGGAACAACCACCGGCCGGCCACGCCGCTGCGGCTGGTACGACGCCGTCATCGCCCGCTACGCCGCGCGCGTCAACGGCGTGACCGACTTCGTCCTCACCAAGCTGGACGTCCTCACCGGCTGGGAGAAGATCCCGGTCTGCGTGGCGTACGACATCCGTGGCCAGCGTTTCGACGAGATGCCCATGACCCAGACCGACTTCCACCATGCGACACCGGTGTACGACTACCTCGACGGGTGGACCGAGGACATCACCGGCGCGCGCACCCTCGGTGACCTGCCGAAGGCCGCGCAGGTCTACGTCCGCACCCTCGAGCAGATGAGTGGCGCGCCGTTCAGCTCGATCGGGGTCGGACCGGACCGGGAGCAGACCCTCGAGCTCCGGCCACTGCTGTAGCCCGCGCGTCAGGCCTCACGGCGTCCGGCCGGGGAAGCGGCTCTGCAGCCTGCGGACGATCGCCCGCTGGGCCCCGGACGGGATCACACGGGTCGCCTGCACGATCACCTTGTACTGCGCTCCGGGGATGCTCATCGACCGGCCGCGGTCCAGGTCGGCCAGCGCGGTCCGTACGACGTCATCGGCGTCCAGCCACAGCCGGTCGGGGATCCCGCTGGCGTCCATCTGGGCCCGGCTGTGGAATTCGGTCCGCGTGAAGCCTGGGCACAGCGCCAGCACGTGCACGCCGGTTCCCTCGTACTGCAGGTGCAGGGACTCGCTGAAGTTGGTCAGCCATGCCTTCGACGCGCTGTACGTCGCCGCGCGGATCCCGGGCGCAAAGCCCGCCACGCTGCTCACGTTGACGATCGCGCCGTCGCCGCGGGCGACCATCGGTGGCAGCGCGGCATGGGTGAGTCGCATCGGTGCGCGCACGTTCAGCCGAAGCAGATGCTCCTCCTGCTCGCGCGGGGTCTCGTGGAAGGCACCCTTGGTGCCGAGGCCGGCGTTGTTGACCAGGATGTCGACACCCTCGCCGCAGCGCCACTCGACGCGGGCGCAGCCGTCGTGATCTGCCAGGTCCGCCGAGAGGACGTCCACCTCCACGTCGTGCGTGCGCAGCTGCTCGGCGGCGCTCTCCAGCCGGGCCACGTCGCGGGCGACCAGGACCAGGTCGTGGCCGCGGCCGGCCAACGCACGGGCGAAGGCGGCACCGATCCCTGCGGTGGCCCCGGTCACGAGAGCAGTCGACATGCGCCGAGGCTAACCAGCGCCGACCTCCGTGGGCGTCCCAGCCCGACCGACACGTGACTGCACGATCACCGTCACGGAACTGACACGTCTACAGCGCGAGCGGCAACCGGCGCGGGTCTAGGGTCCAGTGTGGATTTCTTGAACTACCTGCAGCGCGACAGCGACCGGCTGCTCGAGCTCAGCCTCCAGCACCTCAGCGTGGTGCTGGTCGCGCTGGCCGCGGGCACCGCGATCGCTGTCGTGCTGGGCATCGTCGTCGCCCGCCGACCCCGGCTGCGGTCGGTCGCCATCGGGAGCACAGGGCTCGTGCTGACGGTCCCGTCCTTCGCGATGTACGCGCTGCTCGTCCCGCTGCTGGGGCTCGGCCGAACGTCGGTGATCGTGGCGCTGGTCCTCTACTCGTTGCTGCCCATCGTGCGCAACACCGTCACCGGACTGCTGGGCGTCGACCCGGCCGTCGTGGAGTCCGCGAAGGGTGTCGGCATGGGTCCGATGCGCCGCCTGCTCCGCATCGAGCTCCCACTCGCCTGGCCGGTCGTGCTCGCCGGCATCCGGGTCTCGGCCGTGCTGCTCGTCGGCATCGCAGCGCTCGGAGCGATCGTTCGAGGGCCCGGCCTCGGCGAGCTGCTGTTCGCGGGTCTGCGCACGATCGGCAGTCCGAACGCCGTCAACCTGGCGCTCGCCGGGACACTGCTCGTCGTCGTCATCGCAGTCGTCCTAGACGTCTGCTTCCTCGCACTGCGCCGAGTGACCACGTCGAAAGGACTGCGATGAGCGCCCCCGCCGGACCGTCCATGATCTCCCTCGAACAGCTCACCAAGAGCTATCCCGGACAGGTGGAAGCGGCCGTGCAGTCGCTGGACCTGGAGGTGCCCGAGGGCGAGATCGTCGTGCTGGTGGGGCCATCCGGCTGCGGCAAGACTACGACCATGAAAATGATCAACCGGATCATCGAACCGACGTCGGGCGTCATCCGGCTGCAGGGCGAGGACGTGACGCACTCTCCCGCCGACCAGCTGCGCCGCCGCATGGGCTACGTCATCCAGCAGATCGGTCTGTTCCCCCACCTGACGATCGAGGACAACGTCGCTGTCGTCCCCAGGCTGCTGAAGTGGTCGGGCGATCGGACGCGGGCCAGGGTTGACGAGCTGCTCGACCTCGTCGGCATGGACCCGTCGGTCTACCGCAGCCGCTATCCCAAGGAGCTGTCCGGTGGTCAGCGGCAGCGCATCGGGGTGGCCCGGGCGCTGGCAGCCGACCCGCCGGTCATGCTCATGGACGAACCGTTCGGAGCCGTCGACCCGATCGCCCGCGAGAAGCTGCAAAACGAGTTCCTGCGCCTGCAGGAGGAGCTCCGCAAGACCATCGTCTTCGTCACGCACGACATCGACGAGGCCATCAAGATGGGCGATCGGATCGCCGTCCTGCGCGAGCACTCGGTGGTGGCGCAGTACGACACGCCCGAGCGCATCCTGTCCGACCCGGCCGACGCCTTTGTCGCCGAGTTCATCGGTGCGGGCGCCTCGCTCAAGCGGCTCGGACTCGCCCGGGTCCGCGACTACCCGTACGCCGACTGGCCGGTGGCCGCGATCTCCGACGGCCCGCAGGCGGCACTCGCCGCGCTCGACCGGTCGGACGAGACCTCCCTGCTCCTGCTCGACGACCAGCGCCGGCCGCTGCGCTGGGTGCAGCGGCAGGACCTGCAAGCGGCCGGTGCATCTCTGGACCGGGCCGGGATGGCCGTGCGTGCCATGGTCGAGCCGACGGCCACGCTGGCCGGTGCGCTCGACGCGATGGTGTCCAGCCGGACCGGTGGGGTCGTCGTCGTGGACGGGCGCGGCGGCTTTCTCGGCACCGTCGACATGGGGGTCATCATGAAGGCGGCCGAGGACATGCGCGCCGCCGCCCAGGACAGCGCACGGTCCGGGGGACCGCTGATGCGTGCCGCGAGCGGCACATGACCGCCGGCACCCTGACCGCCGACAGTGGACGGCCGGTCGATCCGGTCGATCCGGACGACCCGCTGAGCCGTCAGACGGCGAAGGCCGGCGGCGGCGCCCGACCGTGGTTCCAGCTGCTCGGTCTGCCGGTGGTTCTCGCGTTGAGCCTGGTGGCCTGCCTGGTCTATGTGCAGACGGCGCCCCTGGACTCCATCGAGGCGCGCCTGCTCGATCCCGGCGGGCTGCTGTCCGCGACGTTGCGCCATCTGCAACTCGTCGGCGTCTCGACGGTCGTCGTCGTGGCGCTGGCCGTGCCGCTCGGCATCCTGGCCACCCGTCCTGCTGCCCGACGCATCGTTCCCTTCGTGGTCGGGCTCGGCAACGTCGCCCAGGGAGTGCCGTCGCTGGGGGTGCTCGTGCTGTTCGCCGTGCTCTACGGGATCGGCTTCTGGCCGGTCATCGTGGCGCTCGTGCTCTACGCCTTTCTGCCGATCCTGCGCAACACGATCGTGGGCCTGCAGCAGGTCGACCCATTCGTCGTGGAATCGGCTCGGGGCATGGGCATGAGCTCCGGAGCCGTCCTGCGCCGCATCGAGCTGCCACTCGCCGTGCCCGTGATCCTCGCCGGCGTCCGCACCGCCGCGGTCATCAACGTCGGCACAGCGACCATCGCCACGCTGACGAACGCCGGCGGACTCGGTGACGTCATCTACCAGGGCATCACGCTCAACCGCACCTCCGCGATCGTCGTCGGCAGCGTGCTCGCCGGCGTCCTTGCGCTGCTCATCGACTACCTCGGCGGCCTGCTCGAGCAGGCTCTGAGGCCTCAGGGCCTGTGAAGACCGAACCCGACGAAAGGCATGTCATGACCAGCCAGTCCACCCGCTCCCGCCGGCCAGTGTCGGCCGTCCTGCTTGCCGCCGCGCTGACCCTGACCGCCTGTGGCGGAGGCTCCGGTGGAGACGTCGAGGCCGGTGGCGCCGTCGAGGGGGTCGACCTGTCCGGCGTCTCGATCAGCGTCGGTTCGAAGGAGTTCACCGAACAGCTGGTCCTCGGCCAGATCGCCGTCCAGGCCCTGCGCGCCGCCGGCGCCAACGTCGAGGACAAGACCAACATCACCGGCACGTCAGTCGTACGCGCAGCCCTGGTCTCCGGCGAGATCGACGTCTATTACGAGTACACCGGCACCGGCTGGATCACCATCCTCGGTAACACCGAGCCGGTGCCGGGCGCAGATCCGCAGTTCGAGGCGGTGAAAGAAGCCGACGCGGCCAACAACATCACCTGGCTCGCGCGGGCCGAGGCCAACAACACGTTCGCCCTCGCGGCCAACGGCGAGGCGGCCGAGGAGCTCGGCGTCGCCTCCATCAGCGACTACGCCCGGGTGGTGAAGGAGGATCCGACAGCAGCGACCCTGTGCTCGTCCGCGGAGTTCATCAACCGCGACGACGGCCTGCCGGGCGTGGAGCGGACCTACGGCTTCGACCTGCCCGCCGACCGGGTCATCCAGCTCGAGCCGGCGCTGGTCTACACCCAGGTCGGCCAGCGTGACCCGTGCAACTTCGCCGTGGTGTTCGCCACTGACGGCCAGGTCCTCAACAACGAGCTCGTCGTGCTCGAGGACGACAAGATGTTCTTTCCGCCCTACAACATCGCCCCGACGATGCGCACCGAGGTCTACACCCCGAACGCCGTGGCCTACGACAAGCTGTTCGGCACCATCGCCACCGAGCTCACCGACGAGCGCCTCACCGCACTGAACGCCGAGGTCGACGTGGACGGTCGGAGGCCGGCCGACGTGGCCGCTGACTTCCTCACCGAGCTGGGGATCCTGGCCGACTGACCGGTTCAGGCCACCGACCGGCTGCTGCCGCGGGTGGTCGGTTCGAGCTCGACGGCGATGACGGGGCAGGTGGTCTCGCCGAGCACGTGCCGCAGGTCGGTCAACGGACCGGTGGCCAGTTGTCGCCGAACCTCGGCGAGGTCGGCGCGATCGGCCAGCCGCACGCTGAGCACCAGCCGGTCGTCGCCTCGCGCCTGGACGACGCGGGCGGAGGCGCTGTCTACCCCGGCGCACCGCTGCGTGGCCTCGACGAGCGCGTCGGTCACGGCAGCTGTGTCGACGCGCGTCTCGCCGCGATTGCGGTGCTCGGTGAGGTCCAGGTCACCGACCCGGTCGGTACGCAGTTGCTGGAGCAGCCACCGCAAGGCCAGCAGAGCCAGCAGAACGAGCACCACGGCGACCAAGGGCCAGAACCACAGCGCCTGCTCGACCACGAACTGCTCCACCTTCCCGGACAGGACCAGGTCGCTCGCCCGGTCCTGTCCGAGCGCTCCCAGGCCGAACAGCAGCCCGGTGGTGCCAGCAGCGATGAGCACCAGGGCAATCAGCGTCAGCAGCACACGGTTCAGTCGATCGGCTCGCGACCCCATCAGCGCTCCTCCACCTGGACCTTCACCCGCGGGCGGCGGACGAGCTCGAGGTCAGCCATCGCCTGCTCCACTGCGGCGGTGACCTGCTCGGTCAGCCCGGCCGCCTGACCACGAGCCCGCGTGCGTACGCGCAACGAGATCTTCGACCGGCGGACAGCCGCGCTGGCCTCCGTGACGCCACTGACGCCGCGGGCTGCAGTGGTGGCGGCGCTGCCGACACCCGCACGGGTGGTGACGGTCGGCACCCCCTCCAGCAGCGGCCGGGTGGCGAGGGCATCGGGTCGACGGCGCTTGAGCTCGAAGAACAACAGCACGAGACCGGCGGCTGTCGCCGCCCCGCAGGTCACCAGCAGAGCTGGATCGTTCGCGCGCAGATCGGACAGGGACGCCCCCCACCGCGACCACGGCACCAGCCACGGGTCGAGATCCATTGCCCACCGAGCCACTTCGACCCCGGTGACGACCGCAACGGCCACGACCGCGAGGGCGACCACGGTGGCGAGCAGGCGGTTGACCAGGTGCAGAACGATCACAGCGCTCCCTACCGGACCCGACGGCGGGACCGGCGGTCGGTCGGCAGAGCGGTGACCCGGACGTCGACGTGCGAGACCCGCAGACCGGCCAGCTCCGAAAGACGCTGGGTCACCCGCGTGCGCACGCCGTCGGCGACCTCGACGATCGGTGCCGGCCAGCGGACTGACAACGACACCCGTACCGTCGCGACGTCCCCGGCAACGGTGACGTCAGCCTTGACGCGCCCGTCGAGGTCGGCGCTGCCGAGGGCCTGCCCGAGCACCCGTGACACGGGCGCGGCGACCTCGTGGACCTCGCTGGCGGCAGCCACCACCAGTCGGACGACCGCGCGGTCGCGCAACTCCAGCGCGCCGCGCATCCCCGGGTCGTCCTTGCTTGCCGGCCCGCCCGGCGCGTCCTGCACGACTGTCACGGTCGCTGCCGGTCCTTGCCACCGACGTATCCCGTGAGGTCGACCGCACCGTCGAGCACCCGGCCGACGAACAGGCCGATCGCGCCGAGCACCAGCACGGTGAGGAACTCGGCCGTACCGCCGAAGGCTGCGGCAGTCCCGAGGAACAGGCCGTAGAGCAGGCCCAACGCGGTCCAGGTCATCGTCTCGCTCTCTTCTCGCTCGTCCGATCGCCCGCGCCGGGCTTTCGAAGCAGGGTGCGCAGCTGTTCGAGGAGCTGCGCAAGGACGGTTCGCTTGCGGTAGAAGACGACCGGCGAGGCCGGTCGGGAGCAGTGCTGGCGGAAGGCGGCGACGCCGGCGGCGAAGGTCTCCGGGTCCCCGCCCCGGTCCGGATGGTGGACGAAGACGAAACGGCGAAACTCTTCGCGGTTGCGAGGACTTTCGCCGTCGCTCATTGCGCGCCCGGAGGCAACGGAAGGGCTGATCCACCTGTCACCACATCGGCGACGAGGACATCGACGGCGCGGCCATCGGCGACCGGCTCCACCGCCCGGCGCACCTCTTCGGCGAGTTCGGGCAGTGGGCGCCCGTCGAGCCGGAGCACGACTGCCACCTCACAGACGTCCTCCCGCCACGAGACCCCGGCGACCCGTCGTCCGGGCAGGTACGTGGCTGCCTGCCCGGTCAACCCGCCGGCCAGCGCGGCGACGCACGGACAGGCCAGCACCCGCTCGGCGACGAGGTCGGCCGGATGCCGCTCACCTTCGACAGCCGTGCCAGGTTCGCTCATCGCACGCGCGGTGCGGGCTCCTCGCTGTCGCTCTCGTCCCGCTCGTTGGGCAGGTGCACGTCGTCGACCGAGATGTTGACTTCGGTGACCTCGAGCCCGGTCATGCGCTCGATGCTGCCGATCACGTTGCGCCGGACGCCCTGCGACAGCTCGAGGATGCTCACGCCGTACTCGACGACCAAGGCGATGTCGACGGCGGCCTGCGTCTCCCCGACCTCGACCGCGACGCCGTAGGTCACACTCGGACCGCTGCTGCCGGGAAAACGCTCCTTCAGCGACCCGAACGCTCGCGATGCTCCACCACCCATCCGGTAGACGCCGTTGACCTCCTTGGCCGCCATGCCGGCGATCTTCGAGACCACGGAGTCGGCGATCGCCGTCTTGCCCTGCGGCGTGGAGAGCTGGCTCGTGCCCTGCCGCTGCAGCCCCTTCTCGCCGCTGGCACTGGTCCGCTGGTCCTTCTCGGTGCTCGTAGCCGTCGTCATTGAGGCCTCCTGGTTGCATTAGACGATCACTGCATCGCGCTCACGATTCGCCTACCCGGCGTCCGCGCGCAGCGAACCCTCTCACGAGCCGTGATCGCATCTTGACGTCCAGCGGCCATGCGATCGTCATCCGATCAACACATCAGCCCCGGCCTCGCGGGGACCGGGCTGACAGGCGGTACGGCTACCCGGCCGGCTCGAAGGCGGCCGGTCCGATGGCGAGCACCGAGCCGGGACCACCCTCGAAGTCACGGTCCCCCGCGGTGACGTGACGGTAATCGCAGCGCGACGTCACACGCCGTGACGAACCCTCGCTGCCCGCACCTCGAGGCCATCGCCTCCCCGGTCCACGACGACCGCGTCACCGTCGCGGATGTCACCCGACAGCAGGGCCCGCGCCAGGGCGTCGCCGATCGCCTTCTGGACCAGCCGGCGCAGCGGCCGCGCGCCGTACACCGGATCGAATCCGGTCAGCGCCAGCCACTCCCGCGCCGCGTCGGTCACGGTCAGTGTGAGCCGCCGGTCGAGCAGGCGCTTCGCGAGCAGCGCGACCTGCAGATCCACGATGCACGCCAGCTCCTTCGTGCCGAGTGCGTCGAACAACACGACATCGTCGAGCCGGTTGAGGAACTCGGGCTTGAAGGTCCGCTGAACGACGTCCATCAGCTTGTCGCGGCGCTGGTCGGCGGTGAGCAGCGGATCACTGACGTAGGCCGAGCCGAGGTTCGAAGTCATCACCAGGATGGTGTTGCGGAAGTCCACGGTGCGGCCCTGCCCGTCGGTGAGCCGGCCGTCGTCGAGCACCTGCAGCAGCACGTCGAAGACGTCCGGGTGCGCCTTCTCGACCTCGTCGAGAAGGACCACGGCGTACGGCCGGCGGCGCACCGACTCGGTGAGCTGCCCACCCGCCTCGTATCCCACGTAGCCGGGTGGCGCGCCGACAAGCCTTGCCACCGAGTGCTTCTCGCCGTACTCGCTCATGTCGATCCGAGTCATGGCCCGCTCGTCGTCGAACAGGAACTCCGCGAGCGCCTTGGCCAGCTCGGTCTTGCCGACGCCGGTGGGGCCGAGGAACAGAAACGATCCGGTCGGCCGGTCGGGATCGGAGATGCCGGCGCGGGCCCGGCGTACAGCGTCGGAGACCGCCTGTACCGCGGCGACCTGGCCGACCAGGCGCGCCCCGAGCGCCTCCTCCATGCGCAGCAGCTTGACCGTCTCGCCCTCCAGCAGCCGGCCGGCCGGGATGCCGGTCCAGGCGGCGACGACCGACGCGATGTCGTCCGGGCCGACCTTCTCCTCGACCATGCGGTCGGACTGCTCGGCGGCGGCGCTGGCCTCGGCGAGCTCCTTCTCGACCGCGGGAATCTCGCCGTAGAGCAGCCGGCTGGCGGCTTCGTTGTCGCTGTCGCGTTCGGCGCGTTCGAACTGCGTACGCAGGTGGTCGAGCTGCTGCTTGAGCTCGCCGACGCGGTTGAGCCCGGCCTGCTCGCGCTCCCAGCGGGCGGTCAGTCCGGCCAGTTCGCTCTGCCGGTCGGCCAACTCACGCCGCAGAGCGGCCAGCCGTTCCTGTGACGCCGCGTCGGTCTCGCGCTCTAGCGCGAGCTCCTCCATCCGCATGCGGTCGACGGCGCGTTGCAGCTCGTCGATCTCGACCGGCCGACTGTCGATCTCCATCCGCAAGCGGGATGCCGCCTCGTCGACCAGGTCGATCGCCTTGTCGGGCAAGAAGCGGGCGGGAATGTAGCGATCGGACAGCGTGGCCGCCGCGACCAGCGCGGAGTCGGCGATCTCCACCTTGTGGTGGGCCTCGTAACGCCCCTTGAGCCCGCGCAGGATCGCGACGGTGTCCTCGGCGGACGGCTCACCGACGAGCACCTGCTGGAAGCGCCGCTCCAGTGCGGCGTCCTTCTCGATGCCCGTGCGGTACTCATCCAGCGTCGTGGCGCCGACCATACGCAGCTCACCGCGCGCGAGCATCGGCTTGAGCATGTTGCCGGCATCCATGCTGCCCTCGGCCTTGCCCGCACCGACCAGCGTGTGCAGCTCGTCGAGGAAGGTGATGATGCGGCCCTCGGAGTCCTTGATGTCGGTCAGCACCGCCTTGAGCCGCTCCTCGAACTGCCCGCGGTACTGCGCGCCGGCGACCATCGCGGCGAGGTCGAGCGCGACGATGCTCTTGCCGCGCAGACTCTCCGGGACGTCGCCGTCCACGATCCGCTGCGCCAGTCCCTCCACCACGGCGGTCTTTCCGACACCTGGCTCGCCGATCAGGACCGGGTTGTTCTTCGTCCGCCGGGAGAGCACCTGCACCACGCGGCGGATCTCGGTGTCGCGGCCGATCACCGGGTCGAGCTCGCCGCGTCGGGCCCGGTCGGTCAGGTCCACGCCGTACTTCTCGAGCGCCTTGTACGTCGACTCCGGGTCCTGCGTCGTGATGCGCCGCATGCCGCCTCGGACCTTGGCGAAAGCATCGGTCAGCGCCTTGGGCAGGGCGAGCTGCTGCTTGAGCAGGTCGGCGACATCACCGCCGCTGTCGGCCAGCCCGACCAGCAGGTGCTCGGTCGAGACGTAGTCGTCACCGACCTCCTTGGCCTTGTGCGACGCGACGGACATGACCGCCATCAGGGCGCGGGAGAGCTGTGGCGCCGCGACGGTCGAGCCGCTCGCCTTCGGGATCGCAGCCAGCATTACCTCGGCCCGGCCACGGACCTGGGCCGGGTCGGCGCCCACTGCGGTGAGCAGCGGGGCGGCGATGCCGTCGCCCTGGTCGAGCAGGGCGAGCAGCAGGTGGACCGGTGCGACCTCGGGGTGGCCCTCGGCGGCCGCCCGGCGGACGGCCGTCGAGACGGCCTCCTGGCTCTTGGTGGTCAGGCGTTCGTTGTCCACGGGCGCTCTCCTTCGTCGTGCGTCGTGCGGATCTGCTCGTCCTAACGTGCATCAAGTTGAGTCTGTTCCGCTCAAGCGGGGCTTCGACGGCGCCGTCGCGGGGGTGACGGCCTGAGCCAGGGGGAAACACATGCACAGGATGATTCGTCGTGCCGTAACCACGAGCTGCGCGACAGTCGGCGCGCTCGCGCTGTTCACGGGCACCGCGCTCGCCCACGAGTGCTACATCGGCACGAAGATTACGAACGGGCCGAAGTCAGCAAACTGGACACACATCGTTGTTGCCGACGCCGTCCAGGAGTTCGGAATCGTCCCGAATGCCTGTCCCGCGCAGCTCGAGGCGGGGGAGGCCGCGCTCCGAGAGGCAGGGCTGCCGCTCTCGATCA
>JAHWJP010000045.1:0-3089 GCA_019348355.1 Actinomycetota bacterium | reverse complement strand
CGGGTGTCCGGGTGATTGCTGACGACCGCCCGCAGATCGATCGGCAGCGCCGCCGTGCGGTGCCGGAAAAGCAGGTCCTGCAGGCAGTGGTCCTGTTTGGAGACCAGCACGACGGTGGGCACCGGGCGGCTGGCCGGCGCGAGGTGCCAGTCCATCGCGAACGTGGTCGCCGTCGCCTCGAAGGCCGATCGCAACGACGATCCCGGGACGGACGGGTCGGCTGCTACGTGCACCCGCATGAAGAAGCGTTCGCTGTCGGGCTCGCGGTACTGCTGGCTGTCGAGGATGTTGCATCCGGTCACCAGCAGGAAGGTCGAGACGGCGTGCACGATCCCGGTCCGGTCCGGGCAGGACAGGGTCAGCAGGTGCTCGCCGGTCACGAGGTCACGCTAATGGCTCTCGTATGGCGGCCCCGGCCCCGGCCGCGGTCAGCGCCGGGTCGGCTTCCACACCACGAGGGCGGCGTCGCGTACCGGGACGAGGTCGCGCCGGAGGCTGGCCACCGCGGTGTCGTGGGCGGAGGCCAGCGCGGCTTGCGCCCGCGCGAGATCGAGAGCCAGCTCCTCCACCCGCGCCTGCAGGGCCTCTACGTGGTGCTCGAGGTCGATGATCCGCTTGATGCCCTCGAGGTTGACGCCTTCCTCCTGCGACAGCCGCTGCACCTCGCGGAGCAGCGCGACGTCACGCGAGGAGTAGCGACGGCCACCACCACCGGAGCGGCCGGGCGTGACGAGCCCGAGCCGGTCGTACTGCCGGAGCGTCTGCGGGTGCATGCCCGACAGTTCGGCAGCGACCGAGATGACGAAAACCGGCGCGTCGTCGTCCATCACACCACTCCCAGATGGGCTCGCGGATCCTCGTTCGAGGCGGCCGCGAAGGCCTCGAGCGCCTTTCTCGCCTCGCTCGACAGCTTCTGCGGCACGGCGACCTGAACCGTCACGAGCAGGTCGCCCCCCTTGCCGGGCACCCCCCGCCCGCGGACCCGGAAGGTCCGCCCGGTGGTCGTTCCGGCCGGCACCTTGAGCGTCACCGGTCCGTCCGGCGTCGGCACGCTGACCTGCGCGCCGAGCGCCGCCTCGGCGAAGGTGATGGGCACCGTCACCGTCAGGTGCTGGTCGCGGCGGCCGAGGAAGGCGTGCGGCGTGACGTGCACGGTGACCATCAGGTCGCCGGCCGGGCCGCCCCGCTCGCCCTCACCACCCCGGCCGGCCAGCCGCACCTTCTGACCGTCCGCCACGCCCGCGGGGATGCGGACGTTGAGCATCTTGACCACCGCGGCTCTGCCTTCGCCCCGGCACCCCGCGCATGGTGTGCCGACGATCCGGCCACTTCCTCGGCAGGGCTTGCACGGCTCGCTGAAGGCGAAACCGCCCTGGCTGCGGGAGGTGACACCGGCGCCGGCACAGGTCGAGCAGGTCTGCGGCGCGGTGCCCGGCGCAGCACCGGAGCCGCCGCAGACGGTGCAGGGGCCGGTGGTGGTGAGCCGCAGCGGGACGGTCACCCCGCGAAGGGCATCGAGAAAGGACAGGGTGACCGCCGCATCGACATCGGCTCCGCGGCGAGGCGCCCGCTGCCCCCCGCCGCGAGCGTTGCCGAACAGTCCGCCGAGGACATCGCCGAAACCGCCCTGGGCCGAGCCGGCCCGGCCGAACAGGTCGCCGAGGTCGAATCCGGGGACACCACCACCGGCGTACGACCCGGCAGAGCCACGCAGCCCGCCCCCGCCGGCGCCGAACAGCGAGCGGGCCTCGTCGTACTCCTTGCGCCTGGTGCTGTCCGACAGCACGTCGTAGGCCTCGGAGACCTCTTTGAAGCGCTCCTCGCCGCCGGGGTTGGTGTCCGGGTGCAGGTCGCGCGCGAGCTTGCGGTACGCCGACTTGATGTCGGCCGCGGTGGCGTCCTTCGGCACGCCGAGTGCGGCGTAGAAGTCCTTCTCGACATCGCGGGCGCTCATGGCAACGGTACGGCCGGCTCAGCCACCGACACGCGGGCCGGCCGCAGGATGCGCGGACCGCCGGATGTCCCAGAGGCCAGGCGGTAACCCGGCTGGAGCACCATGGCGCAGGTGGCCACCGTGACCTCGGGATCCGGCTCGGCCTGCATCAGCGCCTCGTGGACCGACGGGTCGAACGGATCGCCGGCCGCGCCGAACTGCTCCAGACCGAGCTTGCCGGTCAGCGCCTGGAGCTTCTCCGCAACCCCCTTGAAGGCGCCGTGCACGTCGTCGTGCTGACGCGCCCGGTCGATGTCGTCGAGCACCGGCAGCAGTCCGGACAGCAGACCGGCGGTCGCCATCTCGACCACGGCCACCCGGTCGCGGTCGACCCGCTTGCGGTAGTTGGCGTACTCCGCCGACACGCGCTGCAGGTCGGCCGTGAGCTCGGCGACCGGGTCGGGCCCGGCCGGCGGTTCGGGGGCGGACTCCTCCGAGCCGGGGGCGCCCGGATCGGCCGTCACCGGCGGCACGTCGCGTACCGCTCCGGTCTCGGGATCCAGGCGTCGCCGGTCGCGCACGATCACCCGGTCCGGGTCGTCAGCGAGCCGCCCCTCGTCAGGTGCCGTCACTTGCGCTCGTCTTCGATGACCTCGGCGTCGACGACACCGTCGTCCTCCACGGACTCCCCGGGCGGGCCGTCGGCATCGCCGGTGCCACCCTCGGCCGACTGCTGCGCGTAGAGCGCACCACCGAGCGCCTGGCTCTTGCTCGCCACCGCCTCGGCCGCTGTCTTGATGGCCGCCGTGTCGCTGCCGCCCAGCGCCGCCTTGAGATCGGTCAACGCCGCCTCGACGTCGGCCTTGCCCTCGGCCGGCAGCTTGTCGCCGTTCTCACCGAGGAACTTCTCGGTCTGGAAGACCAGGCCCTCGCTCTGGTTGCGCAGCTCGACCTCCTCGCGGCGCTTGGCGTCCTCCTCGGCGTACTGCTCGGCCTCCTTCATCATCCGCTCGACCTCGTCCTTGGGCAGCGCGGAGCCGCCGGAGATCGTCATCCGCTGCTCCTTGCCGGTGCCCAGGTCCTTGGCCGAGACGTGCACGATGCCGTTCGCGTCGATGTCGAAGGTGACCTCGATCTGCGGGACACCGCGGGGTGC
>JAHWJP010000158.1:3596-5547 GCA_019348355.1 Actinomycetota bacterium | reverse complement strand
TGCCGTCGTCCACACTGGGATCCTGGCAGAGGACGCCGTCCAGCTTTGTGTGATGCCAAGTGTTAAACGAAACCCCTGCGTGGCTTCAGGCCGTGCCGCAAGAGAAGGGACCAGCGAGACGCCGTCCCCGTAACCGACCGTCTTGCGGCATCGCCTCGCCGTCCCTGTCGGGGAACCCTTACCGAGATTTCGAACCGCGGTTCCTAGACTTCCTGGACCGAGCGCGACAGCAGGCAGAACTCGTTGCCTTCGGGGTCCGCGAGGACTACCCAACTGGAGTCTGGCCCTTGGCCGACATCCGTGCGACGGGCACCAAGGGCGAGCAGCCGATCGAGCTCGTCGGCCGTGGCCAGCCCGTCCGCGCGCAGGTCGAGGTGCAGGCGATTCTTGACGACCTTGCCCTCCGGCACAGCGAGCACGTCGATCGCGGGCCAGGATCTGTCTGGCGGCGCGATGCTGACGACGTCGGCGTCCTCGTCCACCACCTGCCACGCCAGCACGGCGCACCAGAAGGCTGCCACCAGCCGTGGTTCCACGGCGTCGATGGCGATGACGGCAATACGGCTACTCACCTCTTCATCCTCGCCGACTCGCAAGGGAACGTCGAACGAAACGGCCAAGTGATGCGGCAAGCGGACTTCTCGCGTGAGGCATCCGCGACGGAGCATGGCTGGTCCGCGCCGCGAGCCTACGCCGGTGAAGAGCCCATAAGACCCGCCCGAAATGGAGACCCGTGAGGGAGGGCGAACCGGGACGACGAGGGCTATAGCCCGAGCGAGGTGGCGGCGTTGTCGGTCCAGGCCTGCTGCACCCGTATGCCTCCGCCGAGGGTGGCCAGGGACCGGTGGCCGGTCTGATGTGCGATGGCACGGGCGACTGCCTGTCCGAGATCCCTGACCTCGCCGAGGTCCTCGACGATGCCGGTGAACAGTCAGCTCCTCAAGGGTCGCAGCGTCAGGCGCACGTCGTCACCGATGCGCATCACCTCGTCCAGGCGGAGCCGGCGTACGGCGCTGATCGTTCCCACGCCGGCCGCTGCCAGGGCGGGCGGACCATCGCCCAGCAGGGCCGGGGCGACGTAGCCCACGACCCGGTCGACCAGCCCGGCGGCCACGAAGGCCCCGGCCAGGGTCGGCCCGCCTTCCAACAGCACGCTGACGACGTCGTGCCGCTCGGCGAGGCGGGACAGCAGTGATGGCAGCTCGACCCGGCGGTCGGCGGTAGCAGGCAGGCTCAGGGTGCGCGGGTAGCCGGGGTTGTCGGCGTGCTCGCACATCGCGACGATCGCGGGCGCGGGGCCGGCGAGTGCGCGGGCGCTCAGCGGCGTACGCCCGGTGGAATCGACGATCACCCGCAGCGGCTGATGGCCTGCATCTGGTCGGACGTCGAGCATGGGGTCGTCGGCCAGCACCGTCCCGACACCGACCACGACGGCGTCGGACTCGGCGCGCAGCCGGTGCACGTCGGCGCGGGCCGGCTCACCGGTGATCCAGCGGGAGCTGCCATCGGCGGCGGCGCTACGTCCGTCGAGCGTCGCGGCGTACTTCCAGGTGACGAACGGGCGGCCGAGGGCGTGGCTGGTCAGCCAGGCCTCCAGCGGGCCGCGAGCGACTTCGTCGGCCAGGACGCCGATCTCCACCTCGACGCCGGCGTTGCGGAGCACGGCCGCTCCCCCGCCGGCACCGGTGGTCGGGTCGAGGCAGGCCACCACCGCGCGGGCGATACCGGCCTGGTGGATGGCGCTGGTGCACGGACCGGTGCGGCCGGTGTGCCGGCACGGCTCGAGGGTGACGACCAGCGTCCCGCCGGTGGCCTGCTCCCCCGCTTCGGTCAGCGCGACGACCTCGGCGTGCGGACCGCCGGGCGGCGCGGTCCAGCCCTCCCCGACGACCTGCCCCGCGGTGTCGAGGACGACGGCACCGACGGGCGGGTTCGGGCTGGTCCGGCCGAG
>JAHWJP010000158.1:0-3496 GCA_019348355.1 Actinomycetota bacterium | reverse complement strand
GATCAGCCAGGTGTCCAGCAGCTCGGACAGCTCGGCGCGTACCTGCTCGGAGTCGTCGAGCCGGAGCAGGTCAAGGTGGTCCTCGACCGCCTCGGCCACCGTTGCGTAGCGATCGCTGGTCGGCACCTCGACGACCTCGACCTGCGCGGTGATGCCCAGCTCGCGCAGCACGGCGACCGCATCCAGATAGGTCGGCAGCGGTGGTCGCGATCGCCCGTGGAAGTGCCGCCACAGCGGATCGGCCCGCAGGTCCGAGCTGCCCGCACCCAGGTAGACGAACACTCGGCGGCGGGCGACCCGGTCCAGCCGCGCCAGGAACGTTCGGGCGTCCGGCAGCACCGGCAGGACGTGGGCGCAGAGGACCACGTCGCCGCTCACGTCGTCGAAGTCCTCGAGGCGACCGAGGACGGTACGGACGTTGGACGCCCCCTGCGCGCGGGCCTGCTCGGTAAGGATGCGCAGCATCCCCTCGCTCGGGTCGAGGGCGACGACCTCCCGGGCAGCGGCCGCCAGGGCCAGCGAGAAGCGTCCGGTGCCCGCCCCCACGTCGAGCAGCACCGTGTCCGCGTCGACGTAGGGCCGGATCCACGGCAGCAGCGGATCGTGCGCCACGGTGTCGGCGACCCGCCGTGCGTAGCGCTCGGCCCGGTCGTCCCAGAACGCCGGTGGGATCCCGTCGCGGTCGGGGCTCAGGAGGGCGGCGGCGTCCAACCGCTTGCGCACCAGGCGCTGCCACCGTCGCGACGCCAAGGACGCTGTCACGTTCAGGCTGCCCCGTCGTAGCCGACCGGCAGCAGCCGGTCGCCGTCCACCGTCCGGTAGTAGACCTGCCAGTGCCAATACCCCCGGTACGTACGAGGGTCGGCGCGCATCTGCTCGGCGTGCACGGTGATCGCGCGCACGTACGCCTCGCTGCGGTTGTAGGCAAACAGCGCCCCGCGCATGTTTGCGGGGGCGCCACTGGCCCGAAGGTAACGCCCCGCTGCCATCACCGCGTCGCGCGGATCGTCGATGTCGCCCCGACCGTAGGCGTCCCACGTGCCGGGCATGAACTGCATCGGTCCCCGGGCCCCCGCCGGGCTGGTGCCGCGGATCCGCCCCATGCGCGTCTCGGAGAGGTGGATGGCAGCGAGGTACTCCCAGCCGACGCCGAACTCCTGCTCCGCCTCGCGGTAGTAGCCAAGCAGCTCCGCGGGGGGCGGTGGCGCGACGATCCGCCATGCCGGCAGCTTCGCCTGCGGTCGCGTCAGCTTCAACAGGTCGCGGATCGCGTCGGTGTGCGCGACGACAACGCTGCGAAGATCGGCGGGGACGGCCTCGAGCACAGCTTGCCGCCACTGCGGCCGGGCCGCGAGCTCGCGGTAGGCGGCCTGCTGCAGCCGTCCGGCGTTCGCCAACGCCGCGTCATCGGTGTCGTCGCTGCGGATGGCCCGCTCGGCCTGTACGACGCGGGCGGCCAGGGCAGCCGGACTTCCTGCCGGCGAGGGCGGCTCCTGCGCGCCGGTCGGCGCGGGAACCGGCGCCGACGCAGTCGGGGCCGGAGCCGCAGCCGGGGGTGGGCTGTTCGCCGGCGACGGTGGGCTGACCGCCGACAGCAGCGCCGATGGACTAGCCGCTGGGGTGTCCCCCGGCTGGACGACGGGCCCGGCGGGGAGGGACGGCGACTGCTCACCGGTGCAGCCGGTGAGCAGGACGAGAGCCAGCGCGAGGCCTACGCCGCCGCCAAGGTGAGCAGGCGCCTTCATCGAACTCCCCGGATCGGCCACCCTCAGGCGGACAGCACCTTGCTCGCCTGGGCCCGCAGCCCCTCGATGGCGGCGGCCGGGTCGTCCTTGCCGTAGACCGCCGAGCCGGCGACGAAGACGTCGGCGCCCGCCTCGGCGCAGCGCTCGATCGTCTCGGCGCTGACGCCGCCGTCGACCTGCAGCCACACGTCGAGCTCGCGGCCGCGGATGGCTTCGGCGCACCGGCGCAGCTTGGGCAGCACGACGTCGAGGAAGCTCTGGCCCCCGAAGCCGGGCTCGACGGTCATGACCAGCAGCATGTCGATCTCGCCGAACAGGTCGAAGTAGGGCTCGACCGGCGTCGCCGGCTTGAGCGCCATCCCGGCCCGCGCGCCGGCGGCACGCAGGTCACGAGCCAGGCGGATGGGAGCGGCGGCCGCCTCGATGTGGAAGGTGACGCTCTTCGCGCCCGCCTCGGCGTAGGCCGGTGCCCACCGGTCCGGGTCCTCGATCATCAAGTGGCAGTCGATCGGCAGGTCGGTCACCTTCAGCATGGCCTCGACGACCGGCAGACCGAGCGTCAGGTTGGGCACGAAGTGGTTGTCCATGATGTCGACGTGCGCCCAGTCGGCGGCCTTGTCGATCTTGGCGAGGTCGTCGGCGAGCCGCGCGAAGTCGGCGGACAGCAGGCTGGGCGAGATCTGGGCGCGGCGGGACACGGGGCTCCTTAGGGTTGTCCCGCGGATCGTAGCGGCGGCGGCCGCGTCGCTCTACGCGCGGCGGCGCAGCAGCGACAGATGCATCGCATCCGTGCCGTGCAGGTGGGGCCACAGCTGCACGGACGGCCCGACACCGAGGTCGGGCACCCCGGGCAGCAGCGGCCGGGCGTCGACGCGCTCGAGCTCGGGGTGGCGGCGCAGCGCATCGGACACCGGCACGACGGTCTCGGCCAGGTGCGGTGAACAGGTGACATAGGCCAGCACCCCGCCCGGCCGCAGCAGCAACGCCGCCGCGTCGAGCAGCTCACCCTGCAGCCTGGTGAGCGGCGGCAGATCCGAGGGCTGCCGGCGCCATCGTGCCTCCGGCCGCCGGCGCAGGGCGCCCAGCCCGGTGCACGGCGCGTCGAGCAGGAGCCGGTCAACAGAGCCGTGGGCCAGCGGTGGCTGCCGCGCGTCGGCGGTGACCACCAGCGAGACGCCGCTGCTCCGTACCAGCCGGGAGCGGTGGTGCTGCGCCTCCAGCGCCACCAGCACGGCCCCGCGTTCGACGGCCAACACGTGCAGCAGCGCCGCCTTCCCGCCCGGTCCGGCGCACAGGTCGACCCACAAGCGGTCCGGCCCGTCCAGCGGCGCCGCCACGAGCGCGAGCGCCATCAGCTGGCTGCCCTCGTCCTGCACACCTGCGAGCCCGTGCCGGACCGCGCCGAGCGCACCGGGATCACCTTCGGAGAGCCTTACCGCGTACGGCGAGAAGGGCCCCGGAGTGCCGCCACTGGCGACCGCCAACTCCTCGCGGGGCAGTCGGCGGGCGACCAGATGCACCTCGGGTCGGGTGTCGCCGGCGGCCAGGGCCGCGCCGGTCTGCCACAGGTCGCCGCCGAGGGCATCGCGGAATGCGCTCGCGATCCAGCGGGGATGGCTGTGCTCCAAGGCGAGCGCGGCGAGCCGGTCGTCGGCGGGGGCGAGCGCGGCGACCCAGCCAGCCAGGTCCTTCGCGGCGACCTTGCGCAGCACCGCATTGACGAAGGCCACCGGACCGGCACTGACGACCCG
>JAHWJP010000157.1 GCA_019348355.1 Actinomycetota bacterium | reverse complement strand
GGGCTGGTCGAGAACGCCGCGAGCAGGGAGGCCAGCGCGAACAGCACCAGGCCGACGAGCAGCGTGAGGCGGCGCCCGAACCGGTCGCCGAGGACGCCGTAGGTGAACAGCAGCCCGGCGAACACCAGCGTGTAGGCGTTCACCGCCCAGGCCAGCTCGCTCTGCGTGGCCCCCAGGTCCTGCTGAATCGTCTTCAGCGCGACGTTCAGGATCGTATTGTCGAGCACGACAACGAGCAGGCTGAGCACGAGCGTGCTCAAGATGAGCCACCTGCGCTCGTGGATGGTGCGCTGCCCCATCGAAGAAAACCCCATTGCTGTACGTCGCCGTCTCGCAAGTCCAACCCGAGCGTACGGCCGGAGGTTCCGAGACGCAAACGTATTGATAAGCCGGGCGACGTGAGGCGGGACACACTGACGGCCGGGCCGGCGGGTGCCATGCTGGTTCCGATGAGCGCCGACCAGCTGCCCACGCTGTACGGCGGGGGAACCTCCCGCCGGGTCAGCACCCGCGACCTGCAGTCAGCCAAGGACCGCGGCGAGCGCTGGGCGATGCTCACGTCCTACGACATGCTCACCGCGGGGATCTTCGAGGCGGCCGGCATCCCGGTCCTGCTGGTCGGTGACTCGGCCGGCAACAACGTCCTCGGCTACGCCTCGACCGTGCCGGTCACCGTCGAGGACCTGCTGCCGATGGTGCGGGCGGTGGTCCGGGCGACCACCCGCCCGCTGGTGGTGGCCGACCTGCCGTTCGGCTCCTACCAGGCCGGCCCCGAGCAGGCCCTCGCCACCGCGGCGCGCTTCCTGCAGGTGGGCGGCGCGCACGCCGTGAAGTTCGAGGGGGGCCGCCGGGTCGTCGCCCAGGTGGAGCTGCTGGTGTCCGCGGGCGTGCCGGTCATGGGCCACGTCGGGCTGACCCCGCAGTCCGAGCTCGTCACCGGGCTGCGGGTGCAGGGCCGTGGCGAGGCGGCCGGCGCGCTCGTCGCCGACGCCCTGGCGCTGCAGGAGGCCGGCGCGTTCGCGGTCGTCCTGGAGGCGGTCCCCGCCGACCTGGCCGAGCGGATCACCAAGGAGCTGACGATCCCCACTGTCGGCATCGGCGCCGGCGCCGGCTGCGACGCCCAGGTGCTGGTCTGGACGGACATGGCCGGCCTGACACCGGGCGCGCCGTTGACCTTCGTCAAGCGCTACGCCGACCTGCGGGGGATTCTCACCGAGGCGACGAAGGCGTATGCGGATGACGTCCGCGAAGGTCGCTTCCCCGGCCCGGAGCACAGCTTCCACTGAGGAGCTCACCCACCAGCCTCACCGCCACCCGCGGCCGCCGGGCTCCACCCGCGGCCCCCACCCCCTTGTTGATCATCACGAAGGGGGGCGCCGACTTTCGCCCGTCCCCGAGCGGAGGACGACCACGGCGAAGCCGACCAGCCACAGGTGCCCGGCGAGGAATCCGACCCGCTGCAACGCCCCGGACACCGCCTCGGCCGGCACGGTCCCGAGCAGGCAGGCCGACGCGACGGCACCCACCAGGAAGGACGCGCCGGCCACCCGGCGGGCGCGGTGCCGTAGCGCCCAGCCGGCCAGCAGCGGCAGCACCGACAGCGCGGTGTAGCCCGCCGTCCCGAAGCTCAGGTGGACGATGTCCTGAGCCCCACCGCGCACCTCCCCCAGCGGCGAGGCCGCAGCGCCGAGGGTTGCGAGCGAGGCGACGGTCAGCGCGACCTGGGGAGCACGACCGAGCCGCCGGCCGAGAACCGGGGCGACGGCGAACCCGCCGGCCGCGAAGGCGACGAAGGCGACCGTCATCACCGTGCCCGTCGTCGTACCGTCGCGCTGCAGCTGGCTGATGCTCTGCCGGACCGGGTCGAACCCCTCGGTGCGCAGACCCGCCAGCACCCAGGCGAGGGTGAAGGCCAGCACCCCGAGCACGGCGAGCAGCGCCCGCAGCCGGTCAGACATCGAGCTGACGGCGCAGCACGTCGTGCGCCTCGACGAGCGACGGCCCGTACCACGTGAGGTGCCGTCCGCTCACCAGCGCGGCCGAAACCCCCGGGAACGCCTCCGGCCCGTCATCCGCGCCGAACGCATAGGGCTCGTCCGGCAACACCACCACGTCGTACGGCGGGAGCGCGCCGAGCTCGATCCTGGGATAGCGCTCGGGCGAACCGGCCAGCACGTTGTCGACCCCCAGCCGGGACAGCAGGTCACCGGCGAAGGTGTCGCGGCCGAGCGCCATCCACGGCCGTCGCCAGATCGGCACCACCGCGTTGCGGCGGCGACCCGCCTGCCCCGGGGCGGGGGCATCTGGCTCGGACCACGCAGTCGCCGCGTCGTCCAGCCAGGCCGGCCGGCCGAGCCGGCAGGCGGCCAGCATCCGCCCCAGCGAGAGCAGCGCGGCGGGCACCGTCTCAGGGGCCGTCACCCACACCGCGACGCCGGCTGCCCGCAGTGCGTCCAGGTCGGCCGCCCGGTTCTCCTCCTCGTTGGCGACGACCAGATCGGGCTGCACGTCGAGCACCGCCGGCACCGAGGGGTTCTTGGTCCCCCCGATCCGCACGACCGGCAGCTCTGCCGGGTGGGTGCACCAGTCGGTGGCCCCGACCAGCAGCCCGGGCGCGGTGACCGCGACCGCCTCGGTGAGCGAGGGCACGAGCGAGACGACCCGGCGGACGGCCCGCGGCAGCGCGACCGGCCGGCCCAGGTCGTCACACGTCGGTGACACGCAGCCCTGCATGGGCGCGGTAGCGGTGGTTGACCGAGATCAGGTTGGCCGTGAGCGCCTCGACCTGGTGGGCGTTGCGCAGCCGTCCGCCGTAGATCCCGCGCATGCCCGGGATGCGGTCTGCCAGAGCCTGTACGAGGTCGGTGACCGCCCGGTCGTCGCCGAGCACGAGCACGTCGGTGTCCACCGTGTCGACCGTCTCGTCGAGCAGCAGGACGGCGCTGACGTGATGGAAGGCCGCGACCACCCGGCTGGCCGGCAGCAGGACCTGCGCCTGCTCGGCGGCGCTGCCCTCAGGGACCGGCAGGGCGTAGGCCCCCTGCTTGTCGAAGCCGAGCGGGTTCACGCAGTCGATGACGATCTTGCCGCTCAGCTCGTCAGCCAGCGAGAGCAGCAGCTCGCGGTGGCCGGTCCAGGGCACCGCGACGACGACGAGGGCTCCGGCGGTGGCCGCGCCGGCGTTGTCGGTGCCCGAGACCTCCCCTGGCAGGCCGGCGGCCGCGGCGACGGCTCGGGCCGGGTCGCGCGAGCCGAGCACGACCCGCAGGCCGGACATCGCCAGCCGGCGGGCCAGGCCCCGGCCCTGCTCGCCGGTCCCACCGAGCACCGCCACCACCGGGGTTGCCGGGGCCACCGGGGCCACCGGGGTTGCCGGGGCCACCGGGGTCGTGGGGTCCACCGCCGCAGGGTCGCTCATCCGGTCATCCTGGCAGCCGTTCACCGAACGTTCTCCTGCGAGCGGCAGGACTCGACCGGCGCGCGGCGAAGGACTCAGGCAGGACGCGCCATGGACAGGGAGGACCAGCGGGGTGGGTGACAGGGTGGGAGGCATACCGCGGGTCGCGGGGCTCAGCGCGCTGCTGGCTGACATCTCCACCCTGCGCACCACCCTGCAGGCAGACCTGAGCCTGGCCGCCGCCGCACTCGACGAGGGGGAAGACGAGCTCGCCGGGGAGCTGGTCGCCGGCGACGTGGTCGCGGTGCGGAACTTCGAGGCCCGGGCGTTCGCCGCGCTCGAGGCGATGGACCGCGAGCCGGCGACCCGCAAGACCCGTACCCGCCAGGCCCTGACCCGCAAGACCCGGACCCGCCGGCAGGCCCCGACCCGGCAGACCCCGACCGGCCGGCGGAGTCGAGCGGGCGGCGCCCGTCGCCGCCTGGTGCCGACCGCGCCGCTGCTCGTCGCCGTCGCGGCGCTGATCGGGTTCGCGCTGGGCGTCGTGCCGGACCCTCCCGCCCCGGCTCCGGTGATGAGCAGCGCCGCAGGAGCCAGCTACGAGCTGAACCGCTTGGCGGTCGCCGGCGCCAGCACCGCGCAGCTGCGCACCGCCGCCGAACAGCTCAACGACGAGGTCGCCGCCGTGGTCGCTGCATCCGGCGGCAGCCCCGCCGCAGCCGCCGAGGCGCTGCTGCTGCTCGAGCGCGGCAGTGAGGTGCTGCTCGACCAAGGCGACGCTCAGCAGATGCAGGCGGTGCTCAGCGAGACGCGTCGACTGGCCGACCAGTTGCGCAGCACCCTGCCGGCGAACCTGCAGCAGTCCTTCCCCAGGCGCGACGGCAGACCCCCGACGACGCTGCCCGGGCGTCTGGACCTGCCTCCACCGATCGCGCCCTTCCCCCGGCCGACCACCGGCCCACCGGATCTGCCCGGCCTGCCTGCTGCGCCGTTGCTGGCACCCGCACCCAGCCCCGCGGCGCGGTTGCCGGCCCCGGGTGGCCTGCCGGGCGTCGGCTAGCTGACGGGGTCCGGGCCCCGCTTCACGGCGGCCCAGACGGTCTTCCCGGGCGGGTCCGGGCGGACACCGTGCTCGACGCTGAGCAGGTCGACCAGCATGAGCCCGCGTCCGCCCTCGGCCTCCTGCCCGGCGTCCCGTGGGCGCGGTCGGTTCGGGCTCCCGTCCTTGACGGCGATGAGCACCGCGTCGGGGTCGGTCTGGATCTCGAGAGCAACGGGGGGTCCGGCATGGCGCACCGCGTTGGTGACCATCTCGCTCACGACGAGCGCCAGGTCGTCGTGGATCTCCTGCAGGCCGAGCCGCTCGGTGTAGGCGGCGAGGGCCGCCCGCGCCTGAGCGGGACTGGTCAGCCCGTCCCGCAGGTCGATCTGCTCCCGAGGAGCCGCTGACCGGTCGTCGATGTGCTGCAGCGCCTCGGCCCGGTCCCTGTGCACCGTCATCCCGGCAAGCTCGGCCACCACATCCGGGGAGGACGCGCAGAACCGCAGCGACGCGCGGGGCCACCCCGATGCCGTCGCGGCCAGCGCGCGCAGCGTGGCAACCGCTTCGGGCACGAGGTCGCAGGCATCGGTGAGGTCCACGACGACGCCGCGCGGCTGGCGCGCCAGCGACGCCCGCACCGCGACCACCAGGCTGTCGGCGTAGGCGGCACCCACCGGGCCGAACACGGCAAGGACGTGCACGCCATGCTCGATCTCCTGCCTCAGCAGCACGTCTGCACCTCGTCGCGGCTCTACGGGCCATCACCGTCGACGGCTGCCGACAGTGCCCGTCATACCCCTGTCACAGAAGAGGCGAACCGGACGAGCGGAAAGACACCGGAAAAGTGCCGCAAAACGTGATGAAGCCTCAGTCGACGACGGGCAGGTAGACCCGCCCGCCCTGCTCGACGAACTCGGCCGACTTCTCCTGCATCCCCAGCTCGAGCGCCGCGGTCTCGTCGACGCCCTGCTCGGCGGCGTACCGGCGTACGTCCTGGCTGATCTTCATGGAGCAGAAGTGCGGCCCGCACATCGAGCAGAAGTGCGCGGTCTTCGCCGCGCCGGCCGGCAGCGTCTCGTCGTGGAAGTCGCGCGCCGTCGTCGGGTCGAGCGAGAG
>JAHWJP010000044.1 GCA_019348355.1 Actinomycetota bacterium | reverse complement strand
ATCAACGTCGTGCCCGTCGACGTCGCTGACAACTGCCTGCACCTCGGTCTCGGCATCGCGATGACCGGCCTCGGTGTCATGCTCTGCACACGGGCCGCTGACACGACGACCGTCAACGCCCGCTGAGCCAGTGCCTCACCTCTGCTCGACGCCACCGGACACGGGAAGGAGGTGCGCCATGTGCGAGGAGTGCGGATGCGAGACGACCAGCAAGGACGACAAGTAGCCAGCGGGCCCTGACCCGCCGCCGGGAACCTCGGCCGGTGCACGGCAGCAGCCGCGCACCGGCCGAACCCGGTTCCAGCCCCGAAGGAGCACATCGCGCATGCCCACCCACCGCGTTCCCGGGTTCACCGCCCCCGCCCCGGGCGACCTCACCACCGTCGACGTCGCCGGCCGCAAGCTCGCGGTCACCGTCGAGGACGGTCAGGCGTACGCGTTCGACGACGCCTGCACCCACATGCGGTGCTCGCTGTCCGGCGGCGAGGTCGAGGACGGCGCGGTCATCTGCCCCTGCCACTTCGCCGCATTCGACCTCGCCACCGGGGCCGTCCGGAGCGGACCGGCGGAAGAGCCACTGCGGTGCTACCGGGCCCAGCTGGCTGACGGGACGCTCGTTCTCGAGGTCCCGGAGTGAGCACCCCGACCGGCGACCGGGTGGTCGTCGTCGGGGCGAGCCTGGCCGGTGCCACCGCCGCGTTCACACTGCGCGAGACCGGGTTCGACGGCGACATCGTTCTCATCGGCGCCGAGACCGAGCTACCGTACGAGCGCCCCGCGCTGAGCAAGAGCTACCTCGCCGGCGAAATCCCGCGCGAGAAGCTCCTCGTCAGGCCCGCCGAGGCGTACGACCAGCACCGGATCGAGCGCCGGCTGGGACAGGCGGCCGTCGCGCTCGACGCCGACGATCAGACGGTGACGCTCGAGTCCGGCGACGTCTCGGCGTACACGCAGCTGGTCATCGCCACCGGGGCCAGCAACGTCCGCCCGCCGATCCCGGGGATCGACCTGGCAGGTGTGCATCAGCTCCGCACCATCGCCGACGCCGACGCGCTACGCCGCGCGCTGCCTGGACTGCGGCGCGTCGTCGTCGTCGGCCAGGGCTTCATCGGCTGCGAGATCACCGCCACCCTCACCACCCTGGGCGTCGATGTCACCGCGGTCGACGCCGTACCAGGACCGCTGTGGGGACCACTGGGACCGCAGCTGTCCGCAGTCGTCCGCCGCTGGCACGAAGATCACGGCGCTCGATTGATCAACGACCTCGGCGTGAGCGCGTTCCTCCCCGACGGTGCTGGTCGCGTCAACGCAATCGAGCTCGCCGACGGGCAGCGCCTGGATGCGGAGCTCGTCGTCGTCGGGGTCGGTGTGCGCCCGGCGACCGGCTGGCTGCAGGACACCCCTGTGCACCTCGTCCGCGGCGCGATCGGCGTCGACACCGAAGGCCGCACCAACCTGCCGGGCGTGTACGCCGCCGGCGATGTCGCCGCGACGTGGGACAGCCAGCTGGGCCAGCACGTGCGGCACGAGCACTGGGCGACCGCCATCGATCAAGGACAGCGCGTCGCATACGCGATCACGGGAACACCACAGGCGACGGAGCCGGGCATCCCGTCCTTCTGGTCCGATCAGTACGACCGCAGCCTGCAGTACGTCGGAAGCCACGACGCTGACTGCAAAGTCGTCGTGCGCGGCGACCTCGCGCAGCCCGACGCGCCGCTGCTGGCGTTCTTCCTGCGCGCGGATCGGCTCGCCGCCGTCCTCGGCGTCAACAGCGGGCGAGACCTTCGTCGCGCTCAGCGCCTGATCGGGCACGGCGTCGCCCCCGCAGCGCTCGCCGACCCGGCCGTCGACCTGCGCCAGCTGACACCGCTCATCCCTGCCGCCCGCTGACCGACCAGCCCACGGAAAGGCACGCCGACATGAGGCCGTTCGACCAGATCAGCGCGCTCGAGCGCGTCACCGCGTTCGATGCGCCCGCCGGGGTGCTGAACACTCTGTCCCACGTGGTCTCCAAGCCTCCCGCGCTGCGCCGCACACTCGCAGGCGAGCCGTTCGGTCACTCGGCGCACCCGATGCTCGTTCAGATCCCGATCGGCGCATGGGTGTCCGCAGGCTGGCTCGACTGCCTGCCCCGCACCGAGAAGTCCGCGGCGATCCTGACGGGAGTCGGCATCGCCTCCGCGCTGCCCGCCATCGCCGCCGGACTTGTCGACTACGGCACGCTCGATCGACGAACGAAGCGCATCGCCGTGGTTCACGCCGCCGCCAACACCATCAGCCTCGCCTGCCAGATCGCCTCCTTGCGCGACCGCATGACCGGACGGCTCCGTCGCGGGCAGTGGATCGGCTTCGCCGGGACGCTCACGCTCTCGGTCGGTGGTGTGCTCGGCGGTCACCTCGCTCACAAGCTCCCCGGCCGTCCGGCGGCCCCCAACGCCGCCTCCCACTGAGCCCGTCAAGCCGCAGAAACCTCGCTTCGAGAGGACCTCCTACATGGACGGCCGCCTGAAGGTCGCCGGCCACGCCGTGCACCCGATGCTCATCCCGCTCCCGCTCGGTATTTCCTCGGCACACTGATCTTCGACATCGTGTACCTCGTCACCGACGACCTGCAGTTCTCGATCGTGTAGTTCTTCCTCGCCGGTGCTCCGAGGTCCTGATCGTCGGGGCGGGGGGCCGGTCAGGAGGGCCTGGCCAGCGAGCACACTGACCCGCGGGTGATGGCCGGGTGGGGATCCTTCGCCTACCCGGACCGAGGGCACGGGTCAGCAGGCCACCTGTCCGCTCCGATCAGCGGGAGACGCCGCCGCTTCGGGGCCGGGCGCCGCTGTCGGCCCCGGCCGGTGCCGGCTCAGCCCCGCCACGCGGGCCGGACCCGGGGGGAGTTCCCTGGGGAGGGCCTGGGGCGAGACGCTCGCCCACAGGGGGCGCGGGCGGAGCGGGCAGGGCCGGGTTTTCCCGCGGGGCCGGGTTCTCCCGTGGCGGGACGATCTCGGGACCCGGGGCCACGCCGGGAGGGGAACCCGGAGCCGGCGCCTGCTGCGGCGCGGTCGGCCCGACCGGGTCGGGCTCGCCGACCAGGTCCGGGACCGGCGTGGGCAGCCCAGACGGGGTGGGATCAGACGGGTCGACGACTGGTGTACCGGGTGTTGCCGGGGTGGTCAATCCCGGAATCCGCGGGTCCGGGACCGGAGGCCGCGGCTCGTCCCTCGGCGGCGCCGCCGGCTCGCCCGACCGCGGGAACTCGAACGGTGTCGTCGCCTCCAGCAGCCCTCCGACCCGGTCCTGTAGTGCGCGGGGAAGCACGCCCGCGGTGGCCCCGGTGGCCAGGCTCACCAGCGCGGTGCCGGCCAGCACGCGGGCGATGAAGGCGCGGCTGGGTCGCCACCCTGACCGGGCGGGCGCCGCTTCCGGGACCGGCGCCAGTGCTGGGACGAAGCCCTCCTCCAGCAGCCAGGCCAAGGAGGCGGTGGGCGTGGGAGTCGTGGTGCTGAGATCGGCGACGGCAGCGAGGAACAGCGCTACGCCGTCGTTGCGGGACCCGGCGGCGAGGCCGCGGGTGCGCAGGAGGCGCTCCGCGTACGCGTCGTCGATCTCGTCGGAGGAAGTCATCTCGAAAGGAGCATCGCCGGGAACGCTCACACGGATACGCCCTCCGCCCGAACGATCTTCTCGGCGCAGGCCAAACCACGGCGCTGCAGCGCCTTGACCGCACCGGCGCTCTTGCCGACGAGCTCGGCGGTTTGCTCGACGGTCAGGTCGCCGAGGATGCGCAGCAGCAGGACCTCCCGCTGGTCGGGCGCGAGGCGGTCGAGCACGTCTCGTACCCACTGCTCCCCCATTCGCTCGAACCCACCCTCCTCGGCGCTCGGGACCTGGCGGGTGTCTTCCTCAGGCGTGTACGCGGTGGTCTCCACGCGACGGGAGCGCCGCCGCAGGTCGTCCACCACGCGTCGCTGAGCGATGGTGAACAACCAGCCGCGGAAGTCGGCCTCGTCGCCGGAGAAGCGCTCCAGGCTCGAGAACACGGAGGTGAAGATCTCGCTCACCAGGTCGTCCGGCTCGGCGGGCGAGCGGACGCGCACGTAGCCGGCGACCGCTCCGGCGTAGCTGCGGAACAGCGCCGTCAGCGCCCACGGCTGGCCCAGGCGGGCCGCGGCCAGCACCTGCTCGAAGCCGTGCGCCGCTGTCACGAAACGATCCTCTTTCCCCTCGCCCCTACACCCGCCCGCACCCCGGACCAGGGGCCCGGGGTGCGGTCTGTGCGGGGAGTTCAGCTGCTGGTCAGTGGTGATCTGAGAAGGCAGCTCAGGGGCGGGCGGGGATGCGGCCCTCGGCGGACGTACCGGCTGGCGGGTTCTGCACCGGGGCGTTGGCCGCCGTCTCACGACCGGCCGCGGCGTCGTCGGCTCCGGCAGGTGCGCGGTCGGTCCCGGCAGAACCGTTGGCGGGTCCGGCGTCGGCGCGCGCGGTCCCGGTGGCAGCCTGCTCCGGCAGCGCCGGGCGCGTGGCGTTGGCGCGGCGCTCGGCCGCCCGGGCGCGGGCGCGCTCGGAGATCTCCCGACCGTCGACGCCGCCCTCACGGGCGTCGGTAGCGACGCTCTGGCCGAAGGAGGCCTGCGGGGCGGGCTCGCCGGTGCTGGGCTCCTCGACGACCTCCTCGGGGGCCTCGACGACCTCCTCGGGGGTCTCGACGACCTCCTCGGGGGTCTCGACGACCTCCTCGGGGGGCTCGACGACCTCCTCGGGGGTCTCGACGACCTCCTCGACGACGGCGTCGCCCTCGGCGGCCGGGGCGACGGCCTGCTCGACGCTCCCGCGGTCGGCCTGCGAGGGCAGCTCGGGCAGGACGCCGGTGGCGCCCGCGGCGGCGACGGCGGCCGCGGCGGCGGTCAAGCCGGCGGTGGCCTTGGCAGCGGCGCCGAGGGCGCCGAGCTTGGCCAGCAGGCCGGTGAGGATCTCGAGCATGGTGTGTCTCCCTTGAGGTGGTGCGCGGTAGGTGGGGGTGGGGGTGCTCCCTCAGCGGTTGAAGGTGCACCTTCGAACGGGGCATCGCCGGGGCCGCCGCAAGGGGTACGGGACATTTCGGACCACGGCAGAATGATTTCGTGACACCCCGCGCGTCGTGGTGGTCACGCGTGGTGCACAGGTCGCTAGCCGGCAGCTGACCGGGTAGTGGAGGTGTATGCGAGGTGGACGCCGGACGAACCTCGCGCTGCTCGTCCTGGTCGCGGTGGCACTGGCCACCGGGACAGCCTCTTTCGCCGTGGGTGCACCGCCCGCGACGTCGCTGGTCACCACTGCGCACGCGGCCTCGGGGTTGGCGCTGCTGCTGCTGGTGCCGTGGAAGCAGGCGGTGGCGCGGCGGGGCCTGACCCGCCCGGCACATCCGGGTCGACGCGCCGGTTGGCTGCTCAGCGTCCTGCTGTTGATCAGCATCAGCACCGGGGTGGTCCAGGAGGTCGCCGGCTTCACCACCGTCCTGGGCATCACGGCCCTCCAGGTCCACGTGGCCACGGCCCTGCTCGCGATCCCGCTTCTGGTCAGGCACCTGGTGACCCATCCGCAGCGGCCGCGGGCCAGCGACCTGTCCCGGCGCACGCTGCTGGCGGCCGGGCTGCTGGGCGCAGGTGCGCTCGCCGCGGCCGGGCTCACCCGGCGCCTGGGCCCCGCCTCGCTCGCGCAGCGGGCAACAGGATCGACCGAGCGCGGGTCGTTCGTGCCTTCGCGCATGCCCGTGACGCAGTGGTTCACCGACGTGGTGCCGCCTCGGGCGCAGCGCGACGCGCCGCTGCTCGTGAACGGCGCGCCGGTCGAGCTCGGCGTCCTCGACGACGAGGTCGAGGCCGTTCTGGACTGCACCGGCGGATGGTTCGCGACCCAGCGGTGGCGCGGTATCCACCTCGACCGACTCCTCGGTGCGGCGCCGGCTGGGGCTCGCAGCATCGACGTGATCTCCACCACGGGGTACCGCCGCAGGTTCCCGGTGGAGCAGGCCGGGGAGCTCCTGCTGGCCACCTCAGCAGGGGGGCAGCCCCTGTCGCCGGGACACGGGGCACCCCGGCGGCTCGTCGCCCCCGGGCGGCGCGGCTTCTGGTGGGTGAAGTGGGTGGCCGCCATCGAAGTCGTCGAGGACCCACCCTGGCGCCAGCCGCCGTTCCCGCTGCAGTAGTCGGCCTCGGCGCGGAACGTCCTCCTGCTCACCAGGCTGCAGAACGCCACCGCGTGCCTCTCCGAGCGGCAGATCCTCGAAGGTGTAGGAGACAGCGGCTCCCTGTCGCGGTCAGCGCGGAAACGAGACGTCGAGCAGTTGACCCGCAGGGTGTTCTGCCTCGCGCGGCTGACGCGCCCCTGCAGCCCTGCACGCTGGCCGACCGGTCAGCGATCTGACAGGCCTGTCAGGTAGCCAGCAGCAGCGCGATCAACGCAGCCGTCGTGGCGGTCTCGACAAGCGCACCCAGGACGTCTCCCGTCACGCCGCCGAGGCGACCGACTGCCCGACGCAGCAGCAATCCGGCGGCACCGACGCCGGCCAGCACCGCGAGTGGGAAGGCCAGCGTGCAACGGCTGCCGAAGGATGCCCCCCAGGCGGCCGCTGCGAGGCACACCGCGGCCGTCGCGAGTGCCGCTGCGCGCGTTTGCACGGCACCTGCGACGAGAGCTCCGAGTCCATCCGGTCGCGCAGCGGACACTCCGGCCCGGCAGGACCACAGCAGGGCGAGCCGGCCCGTCACACAGCCGATCAGCAGCGCGGGCCCGGCCAGCCCGACCTCCCACGCCTGCGCGACCGCGGCCACCTGCGCCAGCAGCACCAGGAGAAGGGTCACGACGCCGAACGGCCCGGTGTCCGAGCGGCGCATGACCGCGAGCGCCTCCTCGGCAGGACGTCCGCTGCCGAGCCCGTCCGCGAGGTCGGCGAGCCCGTCGAGGTGGAGCGCGCGGGTCGCGACCGCCGGCGTGGCCACGGACACGACGGCTGCCAGCAGGGACCCCCCGCCGCTGATCCGCACGAGCCCGCCGAGTATCCACGCGACGGTGCCGATCGTCAGACCCACGAGGGGGGCGAGCAGCAGCGCGCGGCGGACGGTTCGCCGGTCCGTGACGACGTTCCCGACCGGCAGGACCGTCAGCAGGCCGACCGCCAGCCGCGCGCCGGCGAACGTCGACCGGCCGGTGTCCACGATCCGGCTCACGCCCGGCGCAGCGGCAGAGCGATCCCCGCAACCGTGAACAGCACGGTCTCCGACTCAGCTGCGACTTTCGCGTTCAGGCGGCCGAGCAGGTCCCGGAACAGGCGACCGGAGGCCGTGGCGGGGACGATGCCGCCCCCGACCTCGTTGCTGACCGCGACCACCGGAACGGTCGCGGTGCGCCACGCCGCGACGAGTTGCTCGACGTCGGCGTCCACCGCCGTCGTGGGAGCGCCACCCCACACCCGGTGGTGGTCGAGCCTGGCGGTGAGCCACGTGCCGAGGCAGTCGATCAGGAGCGGCCCCTGCGCGACGCGCAGGCACCCGGCGACGTCCGTCGTCTCGACGGTCGACCAGCTCGCCGGCCGTCGGGCGACATGCGCCGCGACACGGTCCTGCCACTCGGGATCGTCCGCGCGGGTGCCGCCGGTGGCGACGTAGGTGACGCCGGGGGAGGCAGCGAGCAGCCGCTCGGCCAGCACCGATTTCCCTGATCGGGCACCGCCCAACACGAGCGTGCGTCCCCGCAGCCGGTCGTCGTCCGGCGCACGACTCTGCGTACCGCGCTGCACGACGAGCGCTGTTCCGTCTGGCGGCGCGTGCGCGCCCCAGGCACGCAGGCGAGGCCCCAGCGCGTCGGGCAGCCCGTCGTCGTGGCCGTGACCGGTCGTCACGACCCGCGTCGACCCGGTCACGCCACCGGACGCGCGCAGCCGCGCCAGCGTCGAAGCGCCCGCGCCCGACCCGATGCCGAGCACCACCAGGTCGTACGCCTTCTCCGCACCCGGGTGCTCCTGCAGCGGTGCGACACCGGGCGCGTAGAGCAACCGCGCGCCGTCCGGTGCCGTGATGTCCCACGCCAGCCCGTCGCCCCGCGCGCGGGCCCGCAGCAGGTGGTCCCCCGCCGGCAGCCGGTGTCCGGGGGAGATCGGCACCAGCCGGACCCGATGCTCGGCCGCGAGCAGGGACCGGTACGGCGCCAGTGCGGCAGGCGGCCCCAGCAGGTCGACCGCCGGCCCCGAGCGGAGCAGCCCCGTGAGCGGCGCCGTCAGGTGCTGCTCGACGTCCGACAGGAGCACCGAGCGCACGCCGGACAGCGTGCGTCCAGCGCACGCCGCCGCACGCTGGACGCCTTCGCTCCCGTCGAGCAACAGCACGTCGTCGACGAGGACGGCGGACGGTGCACGCGCGGTCCGGAGCGTTACAGCCGTCGAGCACGACGCACAGGGGCAACCGGGCTCGGGCCATCCCCGTGCGCTGCCGGTGCCGAGCAGGACGACCTCCATCCGGTCGACCGTAGCCACTGGATGCGGGAGACGCGGTGGTAGGTCCGTATCGTGCCGCCGGTGACCGCACCGGCGCCTGATGGACGTGCTCGTGGCTGGTGGGCCACGGGTGCAGGGCTGGCCGGTGGACTGCTGCTCGACGGGCTCGTGGGCGACCCGCGTCGCGGGCACCCGGTCGCCGCCTTCGGGCGCGTCGCTGGCGCAGCCGAGCGGCTGCTGTACGCGGACGCCCGGCTGCCTGGGGCGGCCTACGCCGCGGTGCTCGTCGGCGGTGCGACCGGCCTCGGGGTGGTCGCCGGCCGCACCCCGGACCGCACGGCGTACCGGGTCCTGCTCACCGCGCTGGCGACCTGGTCGATGGTGGGCGGCACGACGCTGCGGCGGGAGGCCGCCGTGATGTCCACCCTCCTGCAGGGGAGCGATCTGCCTGCGGCGAGGAGGCGCCTGTCGCACCTGTGCGGCCGCGACGCCGGCGGCCTGGAGGCCGGTGAGATCGCGCGCGCGGTCGTGGAGTCGGTCGCGGAGAACACCAGCGACGCGCACGTCGGGCCGCTGGTGTGGGGGGCGCTGTTCGGAGTCCCGGGCCTGCTCGGCTACCGGGCCGTGAACACGCTGGACGCGATGGTGGGGCACCGCAGCGAGCGCTACCTGCGCTTCGGATGGGCCTCGGCGCGGGCCGACGACGTCGCCAACCTGCTCCCGGCCCGGGTGTCCGCAGTCCTGGCCACCCTGTGTGCGCCCCTCGTCGGTGGCCGCGCGACCGATGCGACCCGCGCGTGGCGGCGGGATGGTGGAAAGCACCCGAGCCCGAACGCCGGGCCGGTGGAGGCGGCCTTCGCCGGCGCCCTCGGCCGGCGGCTCGGCGGCGCGGTCGTCTACGCCGGCCGCATCGAGCACCGCCCATCGCTCGGCAGCGGCGCCCCACCTGAGCGGGCCGACATTGCGCGGGCGGCGCGGCTGTCCGCTGCCGTCTCAGCGTCTGCCGGTGTCCTGGCGGTCGCGGTGCGCCTCGCGCTCGACGGGCACCGCCGGTGATGCGCGGCGCGCTCCTCGTGGCCGGCACGACCTCCGACGCCGGCAAGTCCGTGGTCACTGCGGGGCTGTGCCGGTGGCTGGCCAGGGAGGGGGTGCGCGTGGCCCCTTTCAAGGCGCAGAACATGTCGCTCAACAGCACCGTCACGGCCGACGGCGCCGAGATCGGGCGGGCGCAGGCCATGCAGGCCGCCGCCGCCCGCGTGGCCCCGGAGGCGGCGATGAACCCGGTGCTGCTCAAGCCCGGGAGCGAGCGCACCAGCCAGGTCGTCGTGTGCGGGAAGCCGTGGGCGGACGTGACCGCGACGAGCTACCGCGCGCACAAGGCGGCACTGCTCGAGGTCGCGCTGGAGTGCCTGGCGGACCTGCGCTCACGGTACGACGTCGTCATCTGCGAGGGCGCAGGGTCACCGGCGGAGATCAACCTGCGGGCGACCGACATCGCGAACATGGGGCTGGCGCGGTCGGCGCAGCTCCCCGTGCTGGTCGTCGGCGACATCGACCGCGGCGGCGTGTTCGCTTCGATGTTCGGCACGCTCGCGCTGCTCGACCCGGACGACCAGGCGCTGGTCGCCGGCTTCGTGGTCAACAAGTTCCGCGGTGACGACACGCTGCTCGCGCCAGGGCTGCGGATGCTCGAGCAGCTGACGGGGCGACCTACGCTCGGCGTGCTGCCGTGGATCCCGGGGCTGCAGCTCGACGCGGAGGACTCCCTCGACCTCGCCGCTGCGGTCGAGCCGCTGCCGCCGCAGGGCGACGACGTCCTGCGCGTATCGGTGGTGCGCTTCCCGCGGATGTCGAACTGGACCGACGTCGACGCGCTGACGAGCGAGCCCGGCGTCCTCGTCCGGTTCGCGACGACGCGGGAGGAGCTCTCCGACGCCGACCTGGTCGTGCTGCCCGGCACGCGCGCGACGGTGTCCGACCTGGCGTGGCTGCGCGACCGCGGCCTCGCGGCGCCGCTCGCACGCCGGGCTGCCGAGCAGCGGCCCGTGCTCGGCATCTGCGGCGGCTACCAGATGCTCGGCCGCTCCATCGACGACGAGATCGAGTCGCGGGCCGGTCGGGCCGAAGGTCTGGGGCTGCTGCCGGTGCGGACCACCTTCGGGCGCGAGAAGGTGCTCGAGCGACCGCAGGGCACCTACCGGGGACATCCGGTCACGACCGCGTACGAGATCCATCATGGCCGGGTCGAGGTCGACGGCGGGTCGACGGTCTTCGAACCGGGCGAGGGCTGCCGCACAGGGGCCGTCATGGGAACGGTCCGGCACGGCGCGCTGGAGAGCGACGGGATGCGGCGCGCCTACCTGGCCGAGGTCGCGCAGGCGGCAGGCCGGCGCTGGCTGCCGGGAACAGTGGCCTTCGAAGCCGTGCGCCAGGCGCGTCTCGACGCGCTCGGGGACCTGGTGGCGGACCATCTCGACACCGGCGCTGTGCTGCAGCTGATCACGTCCGGCGTGCCGGGCGGCCTTCCCTTCGTGCCGCCGGGAGCCCCCTGACCGCAGCAGGCAGTATGTCCGGGTGAGCCTGCTGCTGCTGTCCACCGCCGACACCGACCTGCTCGCCGCGCGCGCGATCGCCGACCCCGTCCTGCCGCTGCGGCTCGGCAACCCGGTCCGCCTCGACGCGGTCGACCTCGACGGCGTGCGGCTCGCCGTCGTCCGGCTCCTCGGTGGGCGTCGCGCGTGGGACGGCCTGGACGCGCTGCTGACCGCCGCCGCAGCGCGCCGGATCCCCGTCGTCGCCGTGGGCGGCGAGGGCGTCGACGCCGAGCTCACCGCCGCCTCCACCGTCCCGGCGGGCGTGGTCGCCGACGCAGGCGCGTACCTGCGCGAGGGCGGCAGCGACAACCTGCGCGAGCTCGTCGCGTTCCTTTCCGACACCGTGCTGCTGACCGGCCACGGTTTCGCGCCGCCGCAGTCGCTGCCCGCGCACGGCGTGCGCGGATCCTGGCCGGTTGACCCGGCGCGGCCGACGGTGGGGGTCGCCTACTACCGGGCGCACGAGCTGTCCGGCAACACCGCCTTCGTCGACGTCCTCTGCCACGCCATCGAGAAGAAGGGCGCCAACGCACTGCCGGTGTACGCCGGTTCGCTGCGGCCGGACACCGACGGCGCGCTGCCGGTCGTCGACGAACTGCTCACGGGAAAGGTCGACGCGCTGGTCGTCACGGTCCTGGCGTCCGGCGGCTCCAACGCCTCCGACGCCGAGGGGTGGGACGCGGACGCGCTCACGGCGCTGGACGTACCCGTGCTGCAGGCGCTGTGCGTCACCTCGTCGCGGGCCGAGTGGGCGGCCTCCGACGTCGGGCTCGCGCCGATCGACGCGGCGATGCAGGTCGCCATTCCGGAGTTCGACGGGCGCCTGATCACCGCGCCGTTCTCCTTCAAGGAGACGACCGAGGACGGGCTGCACGCCTACGTGGCCGACCCCGAGAGGGCCGCGCGCGTGGCCGGGATCGCGGTGGCGCACGCCCGCCTGCGGCACGTGCCGAACGCCGAGAAGAGGCTCGCGCTGGTGCTGTCGAGCTACCCCACCAAGCACAGTCGGGTCGGCAACGCTGTGGGCCTGGACACCCCGGCGAGCGCGGTCCGCGTGCTGCAGGCGATGCGGGCCACCGGTTACGACGTGGGCGGCCCCGGCGGAGCCGGCAATGGACACTCTTTCCCCGAGGACGGCGACGAGCTGGTGCACACCCTCATCGCCGCCGGCGGCCATGACGTGGAGTGGCTGACCGAGGAGCAGCTGCAGGCCGCCGTGGCGCGCGTCCCGCTTGCGGACTACACGCGCTGGTTCGACGCGCTCCCGCAGCGGCTGCGCGACGGGATGCTCGAGCACTGGGGACCCCCGCCCGGCACGCTTTACGTCGACGGAGACGACATCGTCCTGGCCGCACTGCAGTACGGGAACGTCGTGCTGATGATCCAGCCGCCGCGCGGCTTCGGCGAGAACCCGATCGCCATCTACCACGACCCCGACCTGCCGCCGAGCCATCACTACCTGGCCGCGTACCGCTGGCTGGCTGAGGACTTCGGGGCGCACGCCATCGTCCACCTCGGCAAGCACGGGACGCTGGAGTGGCTTCCCGGCAAGGGACTCGGGCTCTCCGCGCAGTGCGCCCCGGACGCCGTGCTGGGCGACCTGCCGCTGTTCTACCCGTTCATCGTCAACGACCCGGGCGAGGGCACGCAGGCCAAGCGCCGCGCGCACGCCACCGTCGTCGACCACCTGGTGCCGCCGATGGCGCGGGCGGAGTCCTACGACGAGATGGCCCAGCTCGAGCAGCTGCTCGACGAGTACGCGCAGGTGCAGGCCATGGATCCGGCCAAGCTGCCGACGATCCGTGGGCAGATCTGGGACCTCATCACGGCCGCGCAGCTGCACCACGACCTGCACATGGCAGCGATGCCTGACGATGAGAGCTTCGACGACTTCCTGCTGCACGTCGACGGCTACCTGTGCGAGGTCAAGGACGTCCTGATCCGGGACGGGCTGCACGTGCTCGGCCAGCCGCCGGCCGGCGAGGCGCAGGTCGACCTGGTGCTCGGCGTACTGCGCGCGCAGCAGACCTGGGGCGGCAGCACCGACGCGCTACCCGGCCTGCGCCGCGCGCTCGGCGCCGCGTACGGCCTGGTGGAGGACGACCGGCGCCAGGCCGACCAGCTCGAGGACATGGCGCGGCGGCTGGTGCAGGCGGTCGACGGCAAGGGATGGGACGCCGCCGCGGTTGCGGCGATCGTGCGCGACGTCCTTGACCGCGACCTGCCCGATGTCGTGGCGGTGCTGCGCTTCGGGTGCGAGGAGGTCGTGCCCCGGCTGGCGAGGACGACGGACGAGATCGACCACCTGCTGCACGGGCTGAACGGCGGCTTCGTGCCGGCCGGCCCGTCCGGCTCGCCCACCCGCGGGCTGGTCGGCGTGCTGCCGACGGGGCGCAACTTCTACTCCGTCGACCCCAAGGCGATCCCGTCGCGCAACGCGTGGGAGGTAGGCCGCGCGCTCGGCGACTCGCTGCTGTCGCGCTACCTGGCCGACCACGGCGAGTACCCCGCCTCGGTCGGGCTCGTCGTCTGGGGGACCAGCGCGATGCGGACCTCCGGCGACGACATCGCCGAGGCGCTGTGGCTGCTCGGCGTACGCCCGGTGTGGGACCCGGCATCCCGTCGCGTCACCGACCTCGAGGTCGTCCCGCTCGCCGAGCTCGGCCGGCCGCGCATCGACGTCACGCTGCGCATCAGCGGCTTCTTCCGCGACGCCTTCCCGCACGTCGTCACGATGCTCGACGACGCCGTACGGCTGGTCGCCGGGCTCGACGAGCTGCCGCAGGACAACCTGCTCAAGGCGCACGTCGACGCCGACGTCGCCGCCGGCGCCGACCCGCGTCGCGCCACCGCGCGGGTCTTCGGGTCGAAACCGGGCGCGTACGGCGCCGGCCTCCTGCCGCTCATCGACAGCCGCGACTGGAAGACCGACGCCGACCTCGCCGAGGTCTACGCCGTCTGGGGCGGCTACGCCTACGGCAAGGGGCTGGACGGCGCGGAGGCGCGCGGCGACATGGAGCGCGTCTACAAGCGCGTGCGCGTCGCGGCCAAGAACCAGGACACCCGCGAGCACGACATCGTCGACAGCGACGACTACTTCCAGTATCACGGCGGCATGGTCGCGGCAGTCCGTGCGCTGACCGGCTCCTCGCCGGAGGCCTACGTCGGCGACAGCGCTGTACCCGACACCGTGAAGACCCGGACGCTGCAGGAGGAGACGCACCGCGTGTTCCGCGCCCGTGTCGTCAACCCGAAGTGGATCGCCGCGATGCAGCGGCACGGCTACAAGGGCGCCCTCGAGATGACGGCGACCGTCGACTACCTGTTCGGGTACGACGCGACCGCGGGTGTTGTCGACGACTGGATGTACGAGAAGCTCGCGCAGTCCTACGTCTTCGACGAGACCAACCGCGCGTTCATGCAGAAGAGCAACCCGTGGGCGCTTCGGGGTGTGGCGGAGCGGCTGCTCGAGGCGGCCGACCGCGGGCTGTGGGAGGAGCCATCGGCGGAGGCGCTCGACGGACTTCGGCGGACTTACCTCGAGCTCGAGGGCGACCTCGAGGAGGGCTGAGGGCGCGGAAAGGCATCGTCGCGACGGCGCGGTAGAACCCCTCACGACAGCCGTCTTCCGGCGGCTGCTCCGCCGCCTTCGTGCCCGCGTCAGCCAGCGCGTAGAGTCGGCTGCGCCATCCGACGGCAGCGGAGGAAGCCCGGTGCGAACCCGGCGCGGTCCCGCCACTGTGACCCGGGGTCCGACCCCGGGGAGCCAGACACTCCCGCCGTCGACCAGCTCTCGCGGGGCGCGGACCTCGAGGAAGGCGCTCATGACGCGGCCTGCGCACCTCCTCTGCGTGTCAAGGTGACCACCGGCTACCCGTTCTCCGCCGTCGTCGGCCTGAAGGACCTGCGGCTCGCCCTCGTCATCAATGCCGTCGCCCCGTCGGTGGGCGGCGTCCTCGTGCGCGGCGAGAAGGGCACGGCCAAGTCCACCGTCGTGCGTGCGCTCGCGTCGCTGCTGCCCGTTGTCGACGTCGTCGACGGGTGCCGCTTCTCCTGCGACCCCTTGGCGCCGGACCCGCGCTGCCCGGACGCCCCGCACGACGCGCCCACCGCGACGACGCGTGCCGCCCGGCTCGTCGAGCTGCCGGTGGGCGCCTCGGAGGACCGCCTCGTCGGCTCGCTCGACCTCGAGCGCGCGCTGACCGAGGGCGTGCGGGCGTACGAGCCGGGGCTGCTCGCGCAGGCGCACCGCGGCGTGCTCTACGTCGACGAGGTCAACCTCCTGCACGACCACCTGGTCGACCTGCTGCTCGACGCGGCTGCGCTCGGCACCTCCTACGTCGAGCGCGAGGGAGTGTCGGTCCGGCACGCGGCCCGATTCCTGCTGGTCGGCACCATGAACCCCGAGGAGGGCGAGCTCCGCCCGCAGCTGCTCGACCGCTTCGGGCTCACGGTCGAGGTCGCCGCCACGCGCGACCCGGTCGAGCGGGCCGAGGTCGTTCGCCGGCGGATGGCGTACGAAGCGGATCCGGAGGGCTTCACCGTCCGCTGGGCGCAGGACGATGCGGAGCTGGCCGAGCTCATCGTCGCCGCCCGCGAGCGGCTGCCCCGCGTGGTGCTCGGCGACCACGCGCTGCGCGAGGTGACGACCGTCTGCGCGTCCTTCGGCGTCGACGGGCTTCGGGCGGACCTGGTGACGGCCAAGGCGGCCGTGGCGCTGGCGGCCTGGGGGGGGCGCGAGGAGGTGACGACCGAGGACGTCCGCACTGCCGCGCGGCTCGCGCTGCCGCACCGGCGGCGCCGGACGCCGTTCGAGGCGCCCGGGCTGGACGAGCAGCAGCTGGACGACGCGCTCTCCTCGGTCGAGCCCGAGCAGGGGCCGGAGGGGCCGGACGACAGCCCCGACGGCGGGGGCAGCGCGCCCCGGGACGTGCAGCCGGCTCCCGCGGACGGCTCGAGTGACGCGGCCCCCGAAGCCCCGTCGGCGGCCGACAAGGTCGAGCAGCCGGCGGCGTCCGCCTCCGAGCGCACCGAGGCCCCGGCTGAACCGTTCCGGCCGGTCTCGCTCCAGGTGTCCGGCGTCAACCGCCGCGCCGGTGCGGACGGCCGCCGCTCCCGCGCGGAGGGGGGCAGCGGCAAGCTCACCGGCTCCCGGGTGCCGCAGGGGCGGCTGCAGTCACTGCACCTGTCGGCGACGCTGCAGGCAGCCGCACCGCACCAGCGGGCCCGCGGCCGTACCGGCACGGGCGTCGTCCTGCGTGGCTCGGACCTGCGGGAGGCGGTGCGTGAGGGGCGTGAGGGCAACCTCGTGCTGTTCGTGCTCGACTCCTCGGGTTCCATGGCCGCCCGCTCGCGCACGTCCGCCGTCAAGGGAGCGGTCCTGTCGCTGTTGCTCGACGCCTACCAGCGCCGCGACAAGGTCGGCGTCGTGACCTTCCGCGGCAGCGATGCATCGGTGGCGCTGCCGCCGACGAGCAGCGTCGAAGCGGCCGCCGTGCTGCTCGCGGCGCTGCCGACCGGTGGGCGAACGCCACTGACCGCCGGGCTGCTCCGCGCGGCTGAGCTGCTGCGTGTGGAGGCCGTACGCGACTCGAACCGCCGGGCGCTCGTGGTCGTCGTCACCGACGGCCGGCACACCAGCGGTCCCGCGCCCCCGCTCGCGGCTGCCCACCTCGCTCGTTCCGGTGCGGCCTGCGTCGTCGTCGACTGCGAGAGCGGGCCCATCCGGCTCGGGCTCGCCGCCGAGCTCGGGGAGCAGCTCGGCGGGGTCGCGCTGCGACTCGAGGAGCTCTCCGCCGACGCCCTGACCTCCGTCGCCCGCACCTTCGTCCCGGCCGGGCGCAGGAGCGCCTGATGGCTCCGCAGGGCCAGCCGGCCGCCGTCCCGGAAGACGGGCTCACCACGCGTCAGCGCCGCAACCGGCCGCTGCTCGTGGTGCACACCGGCGAGATGAAGGGCAAGTCGACCGCCGCTTTCGGGCTTGCGCTGCGCGCGTGGAACCAGGGCTGGCCGATCGGGGTGTTCCAGTTCGTCAAGAGCGCCAAGTGGAAGGTCGGCGAGGAGACCGCGCTGCGCACCCTCGGCGAGAGCGGCGCGGGCGGGACAGTCACCTGGCACAAGATGGGTGAAGGCTGGTCCTGGACCCGCAAGTCCGGCACCGACGACGACCACGCCGCGAACGCCCAGGAGGGTTGGGCGCAGGTTCAACGCGACCTGACCACCGAGACCTACCGGTTCTACGTGCTGGACGAGTTCACCTACCCCATGAAGTGGGGGTGGGTCGACATCGATGACGTCGTCCAGACGCTCCGCGACCGCCCCGGTCACCAGCACGTGGTCATCACCGGACGGGACGCCGACCCGCGCCTGGTCGAGGCGGCCGACCTAGTCGTGCAGATGACGAAGGTCAAGCACCCGATGGACCAGGGCCAGAAAGGCCAGCGGGGGATCGAGTGGTGACCCCTCGCCTCGTCGTCGCCGCGCCGTCCTCCGGCGCCGGCAAGACCACCGTCGCCACCGGGTTGATGGCGGCGCTCCGGACGCGCGGGCTCGAGGTCTCCCCCCACAAGGTCGGGCCGGACTACATCGACCCGGGCTACCACGCGCTCGCGACCGGCCGTCCCGGCCGCAACCTCGACCCGGTGATGGTCGGCGAGGACCTCGTCGCACGGCTGCTCCTGCACGGTGCGCGCGGGGCCGACGTCGCCGTCGTCGAAGGCGTGATGGGGCTGTTCGACGGCCGGGCAGCGACCGACGAGGGGTCAACTGCACACGTCGCCCGACTGCTCGACGCGCCCGTCGTGCTCGTCCTCGACGCCGCGTCGATGTCGCGGTCGGTAGCCGCGCTGGTGCAGGGCTTCGCGCAGTTCGATCCGCGGGTCCGGCTCGGCGGCGTCGTGCTCAACCGCGTCGGCAGCGACCGGCACGAGGCGCTGCTGCGCGAGGCGCTCGATGATGTCGCCCCTGTGCTCGGCGTGCTCCGCCGCGACGAGGCCGTCGCGTCCCCGAGCCGTCACCTCGGGCTGATCCCGGCCGCGGAGCGCTCCGCGGAGGCGGTGACCACCGTCCGCCGGCTCGGGGAGCTGTGCGCTCGCGCCCTGGACCTCGACGCGCTGCTCGACCTGGCCCGCTCGGCGCCCCCGCTGAGGGCGCAGCCCTGGAGCCCGCCGGTGGTCCAGCGGCCCCGCCGGCCGATCGTCGCGGTGGCCGGCGGCAAGGCGTTCACGTTCTCGTACGCCGAGACAGCCGAGCTGTTGGATGCGGCCGGCGCTCACGTCGTCGTGGTCGACCCGCTGCGTGACACCCGGGTGCCCGAGGGCACCGTGGGCCTGGTCCTCGGCGGCGGGTTCCCGGAGGTCTACGCGGCGCAGCTGTCGGCGAACGCCGGGCTGCGCTCCGACGTGCGGCGGCTGGCCGCCGCCGGCGCGCCGATCAGCGCCGAGTGCGCGGGCCTGCTCTACCTGTGCGAGGAGCTGGACGGCCTGCCGATGTGCGGCGTGCTGCCCGCTGTCGGCCGGATGACCGACCGGCTCACGCTCGGCTACCGCACGACGGCGGACGGTCTGACCGGTCACGAGTTCCACCGGACCGTGATCGAGCCACGAGCCGGGACGCAGTCGGCCTACGAGCTGGACGGCGCCCCTGAGGGCTGGGTGCAGGACGGCGTGCACGCCAGCTACCTGCACGTGCACTGGGCCAGCCGGCCGGCGCTCGCGGCGGCGTTCGTCGACCGGGCGGTGAAGGCGCTGGTGCCCGCATGAGGCTTGTCGGCGTCGGCATGGGTCCGGGCGACCCGGAGCTGGTCACGGTCAAGGGCGTCCGCGTCCTGCAGGAGGCCGACCTCGT